>JBDTRZ010000030.1:0-32036 GCA_039931395.1 Gemmatimonadales bacterium | reverse complement strand
ACACCTCCTCTCTCTAGAGTAATTGAGGTGTCCACCAAATCAGGTCAACTCCACCAAATACTTTTTTGTGGTCTATCCGCGTGATCCGCGTGATCCGTCCAATCGTTTTTCTTGTGGTTGAGCTGGTAGCTCCGGCGTTAAATTAGAGGACCATGTCGAGCGATCCAATCACGAGCGTCTTCAACGATGCCTACATCGCTGAAGTCCATGAGTCTTATCGCCGCGACCCCTCCTCGGTGGACGAGTCGTGGCGCCAGTTCTTCCGCTTCGCAGAGCAGCTGGCGGGAATCGCCGGTGGCGCGCCCGCGCCTTCAGAGGGTGCAGCCCCACAGCAGCTCGACGGAGAGCTTCTCCGCAAGGTCGCCGGCGCCGCCTCTCTCGTCGACTCCATCCGCGCCTACGGGCACTTGGCCGCTGAGATAGATCCGCTCGGCAACCGTCCTCATGGAACCGCCGAGCTCACGCCTGAATTTCACGGCCTCACCGAGGCCGATCTCCAGACAATCCCGGGAGCCGCGCTGCGCTCCAGCGAGCCTACCGCTGCTGACGTCGTTGCGCGACTGAGATCGCTTTACTCGAGCGATATCGGCTTCGAGTTCGATCACCTCTGCGAGGCCGCCGAGCGGGAATGGCTGCGCGATCAGATCGAGAGCGGACGCGTGCATCAGCCCCTGAGCGACGACGAGAAGAAGGCCGTGTTGAGACGGCTCACCGAAGTCGACGGGCTCGAGCGATTCATCGGCAGGGCCTACCAGGGCTACAAGCGGTTCTCGATCGAAGGCACGGACATGATGGTGCCGATGCTCGACGCGGCGATCGTGTCCGCCGCGGGCGCCGGTGCGCGTGAAGTCAGCATCGCCATGGCGCATCGCGGCCGCATCAACGTTCTCGCACACATACTCGGCAAACCGTACAAGGCGATCTTCGGAGAGTTCGAGGGGAGGCATCCAGCGACGAACGCGGAGAGCGAGACGGGCGACGTGAAGTACCATCTGGGCTTCACGGGGAAGACGAAAGTCGGCGATCGCGAAGTGACGGTGTCGCTGGTTCCGAATCCGAGCCATCTCGAGTTCGCGAACCCGGTGCTTCAGGGTGTCGTGCGCTCACGCCAGACGATGCTCGGTGGTGAGAACGACCGCGACGAATCGGCCGTAGTGCCGGTGAGCATCCACGGTGACGCGGCGTTTCCCGGAGAGGGAGTCGTGGCGGAGACGTTAAACCTGTCGCAGCTGCGCGGTTATCGCGTGGGTGGCACGCTGCACATCATCGCCAACAACCAGGTCGGGTTCACGACCGATCCGAGCGACGCGCGCTCGACTCACTATGCGAGTGACCTCGCCAAGGGATTCGAGGTGCCGATCGTTCATGTGAACGCTGAAGACGCGAGCAGCTGCATCAGGGTGATGCAGCTCGCCGTGGAGTTTCGCGCACGGTTCGCAAAGGACTTCCTCGTCGATCTGGTCGGTTACCGCCGCCACGGACACAACGAGACGGACGAGCCCGCATTCACGCAGCCGGCGATGTACACGCAGATCAGGTCGCATCCGTCGTCGCGCGAGGTGTGGGGCCAGCAGCTGGTCGACGACGGGCTGATAACCGCAGACGATGTGAATTCAGTCGACGCGGAGATCACCGCAAAATTCGAGCAGATTCAGAGCGGAACATCGGCGAGCGACGGCGAAGGCCGCAGCACCGGCGAGGTGGTTCGGCCGCAGGACGGCGCGCAGGGAGAAGCGCCCGATGCACCACGCGCCGAGCAGCTGGTCGCGCTGAATGAGCAGCTGCTGTCCTGGCCGGAGGCGATCAAGCCGAACTCGAGACTCGTGAAGACACTTCGCCGCCGCCGGGACGCTGTTGGCGAAGCGGGAGGAATCGACTGGGGGCACGCCGAGGCGCTGGCGTTTGCGTCGATGCTGGTGGAAGGAGAGTCGGTGCGCATGTCGGGCCAGGACGTCGAGCGCGGAACGTTCTCTCACCGGCAGGCGGTGCTGCACGACGCGGAGACCGGTGAGACATACACTCCGCTTCAGCATCTGCCTGACGCAAAGGGCCGATTCGAGATCTACAACAGCCCGCTGTCGGAGACCGCGGTTCTCGCATTCGAGTACGGCTACAGCGCGGCGACGCGTCACGCGCTCGTACTGTGGGAAGCGCAGTTCGGCGATTTCGTGAATGTCGCGCAGCCCGTCATCGACCAGTTCATAGTGTCCGATCGCGCGAAATGGGGACAGGATTCATCGCTCGTGCTGCTCCTTCCGCACGGATACGAAGGGCAGGGGCCCGAGCATTCGAGCGCGCGGCTCGAGCGCTTTCTCCAGTCGTGCGCCGAGAACAACATGTACGTCGCGTATCCGTCGACGCCGGCGCAGTACTATCACATCCTGCGTCGCCAGGCGTCGGAGAAGAAGCGGCGTCCGCTCATTCTGATGCAGCCGAAGAGTCTGCTGCGTCTTCCCGAGGCGGCGTCTCGGCTGAGCGATCTCACCGACCTGACATTTGCGCCGGTGATAGACGACGCAGCAGTTGCCGAGCAGCGCGACCAGGTGACGCGTCTCGTGTTCTGCACCGGCAAGATCTATTACGACGTCGCGGCAAAGCGCTCGCCGCACATCGCACTCGTGCGCGTCGAGCAGCTCTACCCGTGGCCGCATGACGAGGTTGCGCGCATCGTGGATCTGTATCCGTCGGCGCAGGAAGTGGTGTGGGTGCAGGAAGAGCCGAAGAACATGGGAGCGTGGGCGTACGTTTCGCCGCGGCTTCGTGTATCGACGGGCAACGTGACGATTGTGCGGTACATAGGTCGCCCCGAGCGCGCGAGTCCGGCCGAGGGGTATTCTTCGGCGCACAAGGCGGAGCAGGAGAGGATCGTATCGGAGGTAGTGGCGCCCGTCGAGGTGCCGACCGGCACGCGGCGCCGGACTCCTGTCACGGCCCGGTAGAACGGAGTCATCTCAAACGAGAAAGAGCGCATGAAGCGAGCTGTATATGCTTTCGTGGCGACGATCTGTCTTCTGGCGCCGCACACTGTTGTTGCGCAGGATGGACCCGACTGGCGCCGCGTGCTGGTCATCGGCGCCCACCCCGACGACGAGGACACCCAGCTCATCGCCTGGCTTCAACGTGGTGGACGCGCGGAGACCGCGTACCTCTCGCTGACGCGCGGAGACGGCGGACAGAATCTCATCGGCAACGAGCTCGGTGAAGCACTCGGTGTAATTCGCACCGCGGAGCTGCTGGCGGCGAGAAGAGTGGACGGCGCGCATCAGTTCTTCACTCGCGCGTACGACTTCGGATTCTCCAAAAGTGCTACCGAGACCTACGCTCACTGGCCCAAGGATTCGCTTCTGAACGACGTGGTGAAGGTCGTGCGCGCATTCAGACCGCAGGTGATCGTAGCGATCTTTTCCGGCACGCCGCGCGACGGACACGGCCAGCACCAGGTCTCGGCAATCCTGGCGAAGGAGGTGTACGAGAGTGCCGGCGACGCGACCCGCTTTCCAGAAGCGATGTTCGGGCCCGCATGGACTCCGCAGAAGCTTTACCGCCTTGCCCGCTTCGCGCCTCAAGGCGCGACGATCCAGTTCAATGTCGGCGAATACAATCCGGCACTCGGAAAATCCTACGGTGAAATCGCCGGCGAAAGTCGATCACAGCATAGGTCGCAGGGCTTCGGGACACTGCAGAGAAAAGGAGTCGTCTGGGAGCTCCTTCGGCGCGAGTCGAGCAGAGTGAACGAGGACACCGATCCAAAGTCGGAGAAATCCATCTTCGATGGAGTGACCGCTCCCGCTCCGCCGGCCATCGCCCGGGGAGAGTGGAACGATCCCGCACATGCGGCCATCGCGCTCGAAGCCTTCGCAGACAGGCCGTATGTGGGCGTTGGTGACAGCGCTCGTGTCAGCGCGACACTCTACAATCGAAGCCGCAACACTGTCGTGGTCCGGCCAGGCATGGGCGGTCGGTCGTATGGCGACACGGTGAGCGTTCTGCCTGACAGCACATTCCAGTGGAAATATTACGTCAGGGGCGCCGAGATCACCGAGCCGTGGTGGCTTGCCACTCCGAGACATGGAGA
Source organism: Gemmatimonadales bacterium (assembly GCA_039931395.1). GTDB lineage: Bacteria > Gemmatimonadota > Gemmatimonadetes > Gemmatimonadales > Gemmatimonadaceae > UBA4720. Next base: position 27,961 of record JBDTRZ010000030.1, on the reverse strand, counting down.
CCTCTTCTCCCCGTCAATTCCTGCCACCACTGCGGCGCTGATTCGCAGCGGTGCATACGCCGCCACGGCGGAGGATCAGCGCGCAAGAGGAGGAGATGCGACTGCAATGGTGAGCTCGGGCCGTGCGCTCGCGCTACAGCACTCCGCGCCCATCGTTTACCGCTACGCCGACCCTGTGCGTGGCGACGTCCAGCGACCGCTTGCGGTGGCTCCGGCGGTAAGCATCACGCTCGACCAGCAGACGGAGCTGGCTCGCGCGAATACACCCTTCGAGCGATTCCTCAATGTCACGTTGCGATCGGCGATGATGAAGGCGTCGCCCGCCACTGTGACGCTGTCGCTTCCGGCAGGCCTCTCCCCTGACTCGGTATCGCGCACGATCACGCTCGATTCCGCATCGACTCGAACGGTGACATTCCGCGTTCGCGGCAAGCTCACCCCGGGAGTCCATCAGCTCACGGCCCGCGCCGTAGCCGGCGGAAAGACGTACAGCACCGGGTACATCCCGATCGACTACGAGCACATCACGCCGCAGCGGATGTACCGGCCGGCGCAGATGGCGCTGCACGCAGTGGACATTGCGATTCCGGCAAAGCTCAGAGTGGCGTACGTGCGGGGAGTCGGTGACAACGTCGAGCCCGCTCTCGAGCAGCTCGGAATTCCGGTGACGATGATCGAACCGAGGGCGATTCCGACTGTCGACTTGTCGCGGTTCAGCACCGTCGTGGTCGGGCCGCGCGCATATCAGGCGAGCCGCGAGCTCGTGGACAACAATTCGTATCTCCTGAGCTTCGCGCGAAACGGCGGAACGCTCGTCGTGCAGTACGGACAGTATGAGATGACGCGTCCCGGCATGATGCCGTACGCGATCTCGATCGCGCAGCCGCACGACCGTGTCACCGAGGAGAACGCGCCGATCACCATCATCGACGCTTCGTCGTCGGCGTTGAAGCGGCCCAATGTCATCACTGACGTGGATTTCACCGGCTGGATTCAGGAGCGCGCGCTGTACATGCCGCGCACTTTCGACGAGAAGTACCACCCGATCGTGGAGCTCAACGATCCTGGCGAGCCGGCCAACCGCGGAGGAATTATCGTCACGCCGTACGGAAGGGGACTCTACGTGTACACGACGCTGGCATTCTTCAGGCAGCTGCCGGCGGGAGTGAGCGGAGCCTCTCGTCTCTTCGTGAATCTGCTGTCGATGACCAATGGAGGAAGCGGGGCGCGCGCCATCGGCGGCAGCGGCAGATGAGACGATACCTTGTGCTGGCCGCCGCCGCAGCCACGGCGATCTCCTGTTCGAGCGACAAGAGGACGGTCCTCACCGTCTACTCTCCACACGGCAAGGATCTGCTCGGGTATCTCGAGCAGGAATTCGAGAAGGCCCACCCGGACATCGATGTGCAATGGGTGGACATGGGGTCGCAGGAAGTACTCGAACGTGTGCGTGCCGAGAAGGACAATCCGCAGGCGGACGTGTGGTTCGGCGCGCCGGCGGAGGCGTTCGACAGGGCGACGAAGGAAGATCTGCTCACTCCCTACATTCCGACGTGGCAGAACGCGGTCAGCGTCGCGGGCCGCGACGAGCAGGACCACTGGTACGGGACGTACCTCACTCCCGAAGTGATCGCGTACAACACCGCGGCGGTCAAGCGTGAGGAAGCGCCAAAGGACTGGGACGACGTCCTCGATCCGAAGTGGAAGGGGAAGGTGCTCATTCGCGATCCGATCGCGTCGGGCACGATGCGCGCGATATTCGGCGCGATCGTCGCGAGATCGGTCGCGCGCACAGGATCGCCCGAGGCTGGGTACGAGTGGCTGAGACGGCTCGATGCCAACACGCGCGAGTACGTTCTCAATCCGACGATTCTCTATCAGAAGATCGGCCGGCAGGAAGGCGTGATCACGCTGTGGGACATGCCCGACATCGCGACGCTTCAGCAGCGGCTCAAGATTCCGGTGGACTATGTCATACCGTCGAGCGGCACTCCTTTGCTGGTGGACGGGATCGCGATGGTGAAAGGGTCGAAGCACCCCGCGGAGGCGAAGCTCTACTACGAGTTCGTCACGACGCCCGAAGCGCTCAAGGCGGCAGCCGAAAAATTCCTGCGGATTCCCGCGCGCACCGACATTCCGCAGTCAGAGCTGCCGCAGTGGATCCAGGATGCGAACGCGAAGATCAAGCCGATGCCTGTGGACCGTAAAGTGATGGCCGAGCATCTGGACGAGTGGATGAAGTACTGGGACGCGCACATCAGGAACTCCGAGCGCAGAAAGTGAGCGCAGGCTCGCTCGCGCTGGAAGGGATCACCCGGCGCTTCGGCGAGCATGTAGCGGTGGACGACCTCTCGCTCGAGATAGCCTCCGGCGAGCTGCTCGCGCTGATCGGTGCTTCGGGATCGGGAAAGACAACGACTCTCCGCATGGCCGCGGGTTACGAGACGCCCGACAGCGGGCGAGTTCTTCTCGATGGAAAGGACATCACGTCGCTCCCGCCGCAGAAGCGCGGATTCGGAATGGTGTTCCAGCACTACGCGCTTTTTCCGCACATGTCCGTCGGCGAGAACGTGGCGTTCGGTCTCGAGGCGCGCGGCATCTCGCGCTCGGCCCGGCTGGAGAAAGCGCGCAGCGCGCTGGCGATGGTCGGGCTGGAGAACGCGGCGTCGCGCACGATACAGTCGCTGTCGGGCGGAGAGCAGCAGCGAGTTGCGCTCGCTCGCGCGCTGGTGATCGAGCCCAAGGTGCTGCTGATGGACGAGCCGCTCTCGAATCTCGATCCTACGCTGCGCCAGACGACGCGCGATGAGCTGCGGTCGATGCTGCACCGCGTCGGCGTTCCGGCGCTGTTCGTGACGCACGACCAGGAGGACGCGTTCGCGATCGCGGACCGCATCGCGCTGATCAGGCAAGGCCAGCTGCTTCAGGTCGGGACGCCGGAGGATCTGTACGACAGGCCGGCATCTTTTGGTGTGGCGACCTTCATCGGGCGCGCGACGATCGTCCCGGCGGAAGATCTCGGCGATCGCGTCGCCGTGACGATAGCCGGAGTGAGACGAGAGCTTGCCGCAACGAAAACGCAGAGCGGATCTCTTCGTTCGCCGATGGTCGTTCTTCGCCCTGATGCATTGGAGATCTCGTCGGACGAAAGCGCATGGAAAGGCGAAGTGGTGAATCGGCGGTTCACAGGCGGAACCGCTGTGTACCGTGTGCGGACGTCCGATGGAGTTGTCCTCGAGGTGGCGTCGTCTCAGATGGGTTTGCGTGAGGGCGAGACGACCGGCGTTCGTGTTGCACGGGAGCCGGTGCCAGTGGTGAGTGGAGAGCAATGATCAAGGACAACCGGCGAAGCCTGGCACTTGCGGCTCCGGTGCTGCTGCTCCTCCTCTGGACGGTCGTCTACCCCAACATCGCCGTAATACTCGGCAGCTTCGAGAACGGACTCGGCTACTGGCGCGAGTTCATGGAGAGCCCGGCGGATCGCGAGGCACTGACGACGAGCATCGTCATCTCGTTCGCGTCGGTGGCAGCTTCGGTGGTTATTGGTGTGCCGCTCGCGTTTCTCCTGAGCAGGTTCGAGTTCCCGGGAAGGAGAACGCTTCGTGCGGTTGCCACGCTACCGGCCGCTCTTCCTCCGCTCGTGGGAGTGATCGCGTTTCTCTTTCTGTACGGAGAGAGCGGGCTCGTCACTCGAACGGTGCAGCTTCTCTTCGGAATGGCCGAAGCGCCGTGGCGTCTGACGGGAGTCTGGGCGATCGTGTTCGTGCACGCGTACACGATGTACGTGTACGTGTTTCTGTTCGTGTCCGCGGGCCTCGAGCGATTCGACACCACGCTGGACGAAGCCGCGTCTGGACTCGGTGCGTCGGCGTGGCACCGGCTCAGGCGAGTCACTCTTCCGCTGCTCACTCCCGCGCTTGCCGGATCGATGCTCCTCGTATTCATGACGTCGCTCGGCTCCTTCTCTGCGCCTTACATCTTCGGCGGCGGAATAAGAGTGCTTTCGACGCAGATTGTCGCGTCCAAGCTCAATGGCTCGATGGGTCTCGCCTATGTGGAGACGACGGTGCTCGCGCTGAGCGCTGTCGGGGGACTGCTGCTGTTCCGCTGGCTCGAGGGAAAGCGGAAATACACATCATCGGGCAAAGGCTCGGCGACCAGGCGCGTGATACGATCGCGACGGGCGCTGGTGCTCGCGGCCGTTCTCTCGACGCTGACAGTCGTGATTCTGGTTCTGCCGCACCTGATGGTGATGCTCGTGTCGTTCGCGGTGGATGGAGCGTGGACGACACAGGTGCTGCCGCCCGCATATACTCTCGACAACTACCGGCGCCTCTTCTCGGAGTCTCAGCTCTGGAAGCCGATCGTGAACAGCGTGTCGATGTCGCTCATTGCGACCGCGGCGAACGTGCTCGTGTGCTTCGTCGCGGCATACCTGATAGTGATGCGCAAGTTTGCCGGGCGGAAACTGCTCGAGATACTGGTGGCGCTCCCGTGGGCGATTCCCGCGACGGCGATCGCACTCGGGCTTGCTGCGACATTCAACAGGAACGACCTGGCGACGGGCCGGGTTCTTTTGGTCGGAACGTTCTGGATTCTGCCGCTCGCGTATTTCGTGCGCGGTATCCCGCTTGTCGCGACCGCGGTAGAGAGCTCGCTTCGACAGATGGATGCATCGCTCGAGGACGCAGCACGTGGACTCGGCGCGTCGTGGTGGCTAACGATGCGTCGCGTGGTTCTTCCCGCGGCTCGGCCTGGCCTGATCGCAGGAGCGTTGCTTGCCGCCGTTACAGCCGTCGGAGAGTTCGTGGCGAGTGTCGTGTTGTACACGCACTCGAACAGGCCGATATCGATTGAGATTCTCGCTCAGCTGCGTGCCTTGGCGTTCGGAACGGCGGCTGCGTATAGCGTGCTCCTTATCCTGCTGGTGCTTGGGCTCACGCTCACTGCCAGGAGTCTCGAGGAGAGAATGGCTTGATATCGCGGCGTCTATGAAGTTGGAACCGGATCAATCGGAGGAACCGGATCAGATCGTTGACGATGTGAGTGGCTGATCGCACGACCGGTCGCTTTGTTTTTTTGTCAAAAACAGTCAAGTAGTAATCCGACTCGATCCGGTATCTCCGACTGATCCGGTTCCAAATGTCATAGGAGCCTGCGGACATGAGACCTCGAATAGTGATCATCGGCGGCGGATTCGGTGGAATGCACGCCGCGAAAGCGCTCAAGCGCGCAAACGCCGACATAACAGTCCTCGACCGCACGAATCACCACCTCTTCCAGCCGCTTCTCTACCAGGTCGCGACCGCGTCGCTCTCGCCTGGCGACATCACGGCGCCAATCCGGTACATCCTGCGCCGGGAGAAGAACGTCACTGTGCTGCTGGCGGAAGTGCGCGACATCGACGTCGAACGAAAGGTCGTCCGCATCGATTTTCCCGAGCGCGAGATTCCGTACGACTATCTGATCGTCGCATCCGGATCGCGGCACGCGTACTTCGGACACGACGAGTGGGAACCGCTGGCGCCCGGACTCAAGGCAGTCGAGGACGGGGCGGAGATTCGCCGGCGATTCCTGCTGGCGTTCGAGCGCGCGGAAAAATCGACCGATCCCGCCGAGATCGACGCGTACCTGACGATGGTGGTTGTCGGTGGCGGTCCGACCGGCGTCGAGCTGTCCGGTGCGTTTCCTATGATCGCCCGAAAAGCGCTGTACCCGGACTTCCGCCACATCGACACCCGCAAGACGAGAGTGATTCTCCTCGAGGGCGGGTCGAGGATTCTTCCGTCGTTCCCCGAATCACTGGCGGAGAGAGCGAGGCGTGATCTGATCGAGATCGGTGTCGAAGTTCGCACCAACTCCATCGTGACGCGAATCGAACCGGATGCCGTCTACGTCGGCGACGAGAGGATTCCCACGAAGACGGTCTTCTGGGCCGCAGGAAACGTCGCCTCTCCGCTTGGCGCGATGCTCGGCGCACCACTCGATCACGCGGGACGAGTCAAGGTGAGCGAGGATCTGTCGGTTCCCGGACATCCCGAGGTCTTCGTGGCCGGCGATCTCGCGCTTGTGATTCGACCGGATGGCCGGCCGGTGCCGGGAGTTGCCCCCGCTGCGATGCAGGAAGGTGCGCGAGCGGCGAAGAACGTCAGGCGCCTGATGGGACACCTTCCAACGAAGCCTTTCCACTACCGCAACAAGGGCGACCTCGCGGTCATCGGCCGCTCACGCGCGATCGCTGATTTCGGAAAGATTCATTTCGCGGGAAGACCAGCGTGGCTGCTGTGGCTCTTCGTCCACATCATGTATCTGGTCGGATTCCGGAACCGGATCAGCGTGTTCATCCAATGGGCGTACAGTTACATCACCTACCAGAGAGGCGTGAGACTGATCACGCAAACCGAGAGGAAGCTGCCACCGGTGCCAAAACCATAAAGACAAGAAAAACGATTGGGCGGATCTCGCTAATCACACGGATGTTTGTTGTTTTTGTAAAAGTCAAAAACGGTTTTTGATTTATCCGCGTAATCCGCGAGATCCGCCCAATCGTTTTTCAGGCAGTTGCAGTTTCTGGTACCGGCGGCGTCTTGACGCTTCGTCCGTCGTCGACTCCAAGTCCGAGCATCAGCGAGAACAGCACCAGAGCTGCCGAAGTCAGAAAGGGTATCGGTCTCCCGAAGTGGTCGTACGAGAATCCAGCCCAGAGCGGGACGATCACGCGCGACAAGCCCCCGAACGTCTGCTGAACTCCCATGTAGAGTCCCCGTTCGCTGCTCGAGATCACACGCGACAGCAGCGACGTCACGCACGGAAATGTGAACGCAGTGCCCAGCGGGATCAGCGCGATCACCATTGCCAGGATCACGAAGTTGTGCGCGAACGGAAAAGCGGCGAGTCCCGTAGCAAGCAGTGCCAGGCCGATGCGGGAAAGCTTCGCTTCTCCGAACCGCTCGACCGTCCAGCCAAGTATCCCTGCTCGCGTTCCCACCGAGATGACTCCGATGTACGTGAAGAAGATCCAGATATTGTGCTCGCCTACTCCGAACTGGTCGGCGAGAAAGAGTGGAAGGATCGCGGTGACGGCCGAAAATGCTCCCATCGTGATCGCGTAGATCCAGATAAGGCGCGAGCCGGGCTCCTTCGCGTGGGTGATCACACGCGCGATCGCGTTGCGCGAGGCGCGCGGCTTCCGTGTCGAAGTGCGCGCGTCTTCCATATCACGCGACTCGCTAAGGTACTTCCACGCGAAGCCCATGTTGATGAGGCAAAGCACCGCCGCAAAAAGTCCAGGGCCGCTGTGTCCGGCCAGAAGTGCAAGAGAGCCAAGCGGGGGACCGAGCGCCACACCGAAATTCGTTGCCGCGGAAAGCCAGCCGAGTGCTTTCGCTGTGTCCTTCGGCTCGCTCGAATCGGCGACGTACGCCTGAATGACTCCCACGGTCCCGCCGCCCGCGCCTTGCACGACGCGCGACAGCAGCAGCAGCCAGATCGAGTTCGCAAACGCGAACACGATGTACGCGATGGCGGCGGCACCGAGTCCGACGAGCAGCGCGGGCCTGCGCCCATACCTGTCGGAGAAGCGGCCCCACAACGGCGCGCTCAGAAGCTGCGCGGCGGTGAACGAGACCACCATCACCGTCACCGCGAGAGAGCCCGCGCCCAGCTCGCGCGCGTAGAACGGCATGAGCGGGAGCACCATGAGGAGCCCCACCATGTCCACGAACGCGGTGATGATGAGAATGAGCAGCTTCCTGAACATCAGCTACTCGGCAGTCTTGCCCAGTGCGGCCGGAGGAACTGCGCGGCCAACGACTCCCGCAAGAGCGATGATGGTGAGCAGGTAGGGAATCATCTCGACGAACTGCGACGGGATGATCTGAGTTCCCTGGAGCTGGATCTGAAGTGTCTCCGCGAAAGCAAAGAAGAGACACGCGATCGCCGCGCGGACTGGATCCCAGCGCCCGAAGATCACTGCGGCGACGGCGATGAATCCGCGGCCCGCCGTCATCTGATCGGTGAACTGATGCTGGTCCAGAGCCAGGAACACTCCACCAAGCGCGGCGAGCATTCCCGAGAGCGCGACGGCGACGTACTGGATGAACGACACCTTGATGCCGAGACTCGCCGCGGCTTCGGGATGCTCGCCCACCGCGCGCACTCTCAAGCCGAACGGCGTGCGATATAAAACAAATCCGAGCGCCGGTGCGACAAGGAGACCCATCCAGAGAAGCGGGTTGTCGAATCCGTGCCAGGCGTTGTTGCCGCCGAATCCTTCGATGCGCGGCGAATTCGACGAGCTGGCGAACGCGAGCTTGAGGAAGAACCTCGTCACGCCTATCGCCAGAAGATTGATCGCGATTCCCGTCACCACCTGGTTCGCTCGATAGCGGATCGTCGCGACGGCGTGGATCATCCCGAACACCAGGCCGCCGAAGATTCCGCTCAGAAGTCCGATCCACGGGCTTCCCGTGTAGTGCGTGCCGAGGGTAGCAGCGAATGCGCCCGTGAGCATGTAGCCCTCGAGCGACAGCGTGATTATTCCCGCTCTCTCCGCTATGACTCCGCCGCTTGCCGCGAACAGATACGGCACGGAGATGCGGAGCATCTGCGTCAGAAACGAGATCGGGTTCATGCGGCGACCGGCTTCCTTGACCTGCGGAGGATGGCGCGCACTTCAGGCACCGACATCGCGACCGCGAGAATCACGACGCCCTGCAGCACCTCGACCATCTGCTTCGGCACGAACGCGTGAATGGCGAGTCCGCCCTGCGACAGCGTGGCGAAGAAGAGCGCGGCGAGCACAACGCCAACCGGATGATTCCGTCCGACGAGCGCCACCGCGATGCCGAGGAATCCGGACCCGCCAGCGAATCCCTCCTCGTAGTACTGCTTGTATCCGAGCACGTAGTTGACGCCGCCGAGCCCCGCGATCGCGCCTGAGAGTATCATCGCCCGCATCCACACGCCGCCGACGCTCACTCCGCCATACTCGGCCGCATCAGGCTGAAGCCCGACGGCTCTCAGCTCGAACCCGCGTTTGGTTCTGAACATGTAGAACCACGCAAGGCCCGCGGTGATCAATGCGAGAACGATCGTCAGGTTGGCGGCGGATCCGTGGAAGGCAGGGATGAACGAGTCCAGCCGCGGAATCGCTCCGTTATGGATCTCCGGCGTGTGCAGCGTCTCCGGCATGTGCAGCCGCGCGGCAACTATATAGTTGAGCAGCGCGAGCACGATGAAGTTGAGCATGATCGTGACGATCACCTCGTGCGCGCCGAACTTCACCCTGAGCCAGCCGGGAATCGCGCCGACGATCGCGCCGCCGAAGGCAGCGGCGATGATGCAGAGGATGATCGCGATGATCCCGGGAAGGTGAGGCGACAGGCCAAGTCCCAGGAGCGCCGCGACGAATCCGCCGGCCGCGAGCTGGCTCTCCGCGCCAACGTTGAACAATCCCGCGCGGATGCCGAGCGATACCGCGAGTCCCGTGAACGTCAGCGTCGTCGCCTTGTACAGAACCTGCCCGAAGCCGTACGCGTTGCCCCACGTCCCCTCGAGGAGAAGACGGTACACAGTCGCCGGCGACTGGCCGTAACTCATGATGAGCAGGTCGCCGCAGATGAGCGCGACGAGCAGCGCGACAATCGGCGGAAACAGTGCCTCCTCGAGCTGCTCTCTGAGGCGGCTGCTCAAGTTGCATCCTCTTTTTTGGTGCCGGTCATGTACTCGCCGAGCGTTTCCTCGCTTGCCTCGGATGCGGGGATGACTTTCGTCAGCTTGCCCCGGTACATCACGGCAACTCTGTCGGAGAGAGCGAGCACTTCATTGAGCTCGGCGGAGACGAGAAGAATCGCCTTGCCCGCGACACGCGCCGCGCGGATCTGCGAGTGAATGAACTCGATCGCGCCGACGTCCACTCCTCGTGTCGGCTGAGACGCCAGCAGTATCGAGAACGCTCGGCCCATCTCGCGTGCGACGATGACCTTCTGCTGATTTCCGCCGGACAGGTTGCCCGCAGGCAGGTCAGCTGAAGGCGGACGTATGTCGAAATCCTGAATCCGCTTCTGGGCATTCTCGCTGATGCGGTCGCCGTCCATGATGCCACGCTTCGCGAACTCGTTCTGAAGGCCGAGCACGAGATTGTCGGCGATGGAGTAGTCGAGTATGAGCCCGCGGCGATGCCTGTCCTCGGGAATGTGCGATACCCCGCCATCGCGCCGCTCGCTCACGTTCTCGAGCGTCGTGTCGTGCCCATTGACGCGCATGAGACCAGACGCTATCGGTCGAAGACCGGCGAGAGCTTCGATCAATTCCGTCTGTCCGTTGCCTTCGACTCCGGCGATTCCCAGGATTTCTCCCGGACGGATCGAGAACGTGATGCCATCCACCGCGCGCGTCTTGTTGGCGCCGAGCACGACGAGGTCGGTGACGCGAATGGCGGACGTCATGTCGTCGGATGGATGGAATCCGAGCGCCACGTCCTCTCCCTGCATCTTCAGGCCGAGCGCTTCGGCTTCATCTCGGGCGGTGAGTGCGACCTCTCGTCCGACCATCGCGCGAGCGATCTGAGCAGGAGTCGTGTCGGCGGTGCGGAGGCGCTCGACGGTCTGGCCCGCGCGCATCACGGTGATCGTCTCGGAGATCTCGATCACTTCGTCGAGACGGTGCGTGATGAGGACGATCGTCCCGCCCGCGTCGCGGAGCTTCCGCAGAACTGTCCACAGCTCGCGCACTTCGGGAGGTGACAGCACGGCCGTCGGCTCGTCCAGAACGAGGATCTTCGCGCCGCGGTAAAGTGTCTTCAGAATCTCGACGCGCTGCGCTTCACCCACCGAAAGCTCGGATACCTTGCGGTCGGCGGAGACCGCCAGTCCTGTCTCGCGACTCAGCTTCTCGACATCGGCAACTGCGCGAGCGTAGTCGAACCGCCCGCCGCTCGTCGGCTCCATTCCCAGCACGATGTTCTCGGCCACAGTGAGTGTGGGGACGAGCATGAAATGCTGGTGGACGACGCCGATTCCGGCGGCGATCGCATCGCTCGTGGACCAGCCGGTCACGTCGCGGCCGTTCACCTGAAGCGTTCCTGCGTCCGGCCTCTGTAAGCCACCGAGGACCTTCATCAGGGTGGACTTGCCGGCGCCATTCTCTCCGACGAGCGCGTGAATCTCGCCGGGGCGCACCTCGAGGGTTGCGCCTCGGTTGGCGCGGACAGCGCCGAATGTCTTGTCGATCCCTTCCATCCGGATCGCAAGTGCTTCCTGGTTGCCAGTCGCGGTGGGAGATCCCGTCATCTGGTGCTTGGGACCTTTATCCTGCCGGCGATGATTTCCTGCTTGAGCTGCTCGACGACTGTGTGAACGCTGTCGGGTATGAGCGCCTTGTTGCGATCGTCGAACACGTAACCGACGCCACCTTCGGCCAGACCGAACGAGTAGATGCCGCCCTTGAATGTCTTGTTCTGCACGCGCTGAATCGCGTCGAAGACCGCGGCGTTCACGCCCTTGACCATCGATGTGAGAACATGGCCTGGCGCTTCGTCATTCTGATCCGCATCGACGCCGATCGCGAGCTTGTTCATCATTCGCGCACCCTCGAACACACCCTGGCCTGTCGAGCCCGACGCGTGGAAGATCACGTTCACACCGGACTGGTACTGGCTCAGCGCGAGCTCCTTGCCCTTGCCCGGATTCTTGAACGCCTCTGGAGTGACGCCGGCGTACTGCGCGATCACGTTGCAGTCCGGGCACACGCGCTTCACGCCGGCGCGGTATCCCGCCTCGAACTTGTGGATGAGCGGGATGTCCATTCCGCCGACGAACCCCACTTTCCTGGAGTTGCCGACGAGCGCGGCGAGGGCTCCGACAAGAAACGATCCCTCCTCTTCGCGGAACTTGAGAGCGGCGAGGTTCGGGGGCGGCATAATGACATTCCCCTTGTCGTCCACCGACAGCGCGTAGTCCACGCCCGCGAACGAAACGTTCGGGTACTCCTTCGCCAGCTTGGTGAGATCGTCGGAGAAGATGAAACCCACACCGATGACGAGATCCATGTCCTCGGCCGCGAGGAGACGGAGGCCGGCTTCGCGATCCGACCCTTCACCGGGCTCGATGAAGCGGATGTTGGGGTGAAGGATCTTCGTGGCGCTGTCGGCGCCCGCGTACGCTCCGTCATTGAACGACTTGTCCCCGCGTCCGCCCACGTCGAGCACGATGCCGACGTTGGTAGCGCCGGGCAGGCCCGACTCGGTGGTGCTGCGGCCGCCTGCGAACAGAAGAGCGGCATGCACAACGAGGAGCCCGGCTGCCACGAGGAAAAGTTTCCGCATCGAGCGGGGATATTCGCCCTCCGGAGGTTCTCCTGCAAGGCGGGCGGCCTCTGTCGTTCTCGGTTCCAGTGACATTGATTTCGGCCATGCAAGAGCGCATCAAAACCCGCTTCCTGGTGGTCGGAAGCGGAGTGGCTGGGTTGCACACCGCCTGGCGCGCGTCGTCCGAGGGCGATGTGATGATCCTGACGAAGCGCTCGCTGTTCGACAGCGCCACTGCCTACGCGCAGGGCGGAATCGCGGCAGCGCTCGGCGCCGGGGACTCGCCCGAGCTTCATCGAAAGGACACGCTCGCCGCAGGTGCTGCGCTTTGCGACGCGGAGGCGGTGGAGGTCCTCGTCGAGGAAGGTCCGGCCCGCGTGCGCGAGCTGCACACCGCCGGCGCGGACTTCGACCTCGAGCCGGGCGGCGCATTCAAGCTGGGAAAGGAAGCGGCGCACTCGAGGCGCCGCATCGTGCACGCGCACGGTGACCAGACTGGCGCCGAAGTCGCGCGAACGCTGATCGAGCGCGTGCGCGCGAGCGACCGCATCATGGTTCTGGAGAAGACGCGCGTGCTCGACCTCATCGTGAGCGACGGGAAGTGCCGCGGAATCCGCGCCACGAGGGCAGGCAAGCCGATCGAGATCATCGCAGATGCGACCGTGCTCGCGACGGGAGGATGTGGCCAGGTCTACAAGTACACGACCAATCCGCTGGTCGCGACCGGCGACGGGTACGCAATCGCGCACCGCGCGGGAGTGAAGCTCGCCGACATGGAGTTCGTGCAGTTCCATCCGACGGCGCTCGAGACTCCGGAGAATCCGCTCGCCCTCATCTCCGAAGCGGTGCGAGGCGAAGGCGCGATTCTCGTCAACGACGAAGGCTACCGGTTCATGCTCAAAAAGCATCGTCTGGCCGAGCTCGCTCCGAGGGACGTCGTCGCGCGGGAGATATTCCGCCAGCGGCAATCGGGCAGTCGAGTGTACCTCGATGCCCGCAAGCTCGGCAAATCATTCGCGAACCGCTTTCCCGGAATCTTTGCGCTGTGCAAGGCGCGCGGCATCGATCCGTCGAAGGACCTCATTCCGGTGATTCCTGCCGCTCACTACATGATGGGGGGCATCGTCACCGATCTCGCGGGACGAGCCAGCCTCAAGCGTCTCTATGCTTGCGGTGAGGTGTCACGCACCGGAGTACATGGTGCGAACCGCCTGGCCTCGAACTCGCTCCTCGAGGGACTGGTGTTCGCGGAGCGTGTGGCGCGGGACATGATCGGACTGTCGCCGCTCAAGGGACTCCCAAGAAAGAAATCGTGGGATGCGCCGCCGCTCGTGGATCGCGGAGCGGCTCAGGTCGCGGCTGATGACATTCGCAGCGTGATGTGGGAGTACGCGGGCATCGACCGCACGGCAAAAGGAATGCGCGAAGGTTTGAGACTTCTGCGCGAGATCGAGACACGCCTTCCCGTCGGGGCGACGGAAGAGACGAACCTCGTGCAGACGGCGCTTCTGATCACGGAGGGAGCGCTGATGCGAAGGGAATCGAGAGGCGGACACTTCAGGAGCGACTTCCCGCATTCGGTGCGGAAGTGGCGTGGAAAGCACATCGAATGGTAGCGATGACGACCACGTCGATGCGGGACGACGTGAACGCGCTGCAGGCGGAGATCAGGCAGCTCGCGAAAGAGAAGAACGCGGTGATCCTCGCCCACAACTACGAGCGGCCCGAAGTGCAGGATGTCGCGAACTTCGTGGGCGACTCACTGGGGCTCAGTCGTGAAGCTGCGCGCACCGACGCCGAGATCATCGTGTTCTGCGGGGTGCATTTCATGGCTGAGACGGCGGCGGTGCTGTCGCCGCAGAAGATGGTGCTGCTCCCCGATCTCGCTGCGGGATGTTCCCTTGCGGCGACGATAGACGGCGACCAGCTCCGCGCATGGAAAGCCGAGCATCCCGGAGCAGTGGTCGTCTCGTACGTGAACACGACCGCAGACGTGAAGGCGGAGAGCGACTACTGCTGCACGTCCGGGAACGCCGTCGAGATCGTGAACTCGATTCCGGCCGAGAAGGAGATTCTTTTCCTTCCTGACATGTTCCTCGGCGCGCACGTGCGGCGCGTTACGCAGCGCCAGAACATGCACGTGTGGATGGGAGAGTGTCACGTGCACGCTGGGATCGATCCCGAGCACATCAATAAGCGCCGCGCGCAACATCCGGGCGCTGAATTCCTGATTCATCCCGAGTGCGGCTGCGCGACCAGCGCGGTGGAAGCGGTTTCGGCGGGCGACGTCGATCCCGAGGGCGTTCAGATTCTCTCGACAGAGGGAATGATCAACCGTCCTCGCATTTCCGACGCGGAGGAGTTCATCGTCGCGACCGAGGTGGGGATTCTTCACCGGCTCCGCCGCGAGAATCCGACAAAGACTTTCTTCGCGGCGAGTGACCTCGCCGTGTGCGCGTACATGAAGGTGACGACGCTGCCAAAGGTGCTGAATTCGCTCGAGAAGCTGCAGCATCACATCACCGTGGATCCCGACACCGCTGCGCGTGCGCGCAAGGCGATCGAGCGGATGATAGCGATCGGTGGCCAGCGGCCGCTGTCGCTCAAGCCCGAGACGACGGAGGATCCAGGTGAATGACGCAGAGAGCGCAGAGGTTGGAGCACAGAGATCGCAGAGGGTAAAGCGCGCAGAGGTAAGGCGGAGTTTGCCGAGGTGAGATGAGACAACGAAAAATTGCGATTCTCGCAGAGCGAGGGTTTGGCCCATCGGGGGGGCTGCGTTTCCCGTACACACGTCTGGAGACGGAGGCGATCGTCCGCGCCGCGCTGGAAGAGGACGCAGCCGACAACGACATCACCAGCATCGCGACAATTCTCACCGAGCGCCGCGCGCGGTGCAGGATTGTGGCGCGGGAGCATGGGGTGATCGCCGGAATTCCGCTGGCCAGAGAAGCACTCCGGCAGCGTGATCCGCACCCGTCGGTCCGCTCGACGGTACGGGACGGACAGCTCGTGGACGCCGGGACGGAGGTGCTGTTCATCACGGCATCGCCGCGCGGAATCCTCTCGGCGGAGCGTGTAGTGCTCAACTTCATGCAGCGGTTATCGGGAATCGCTTCGCTCACGCACAAGTTCGTCGATGCCGTCGTGGGCACGAAGGCGCGCATCCTCGATACGCGAAAGACGACTCCCGGATGGAGACAGCTCGAGAAATACGCGGTGCGCGCGGGGGGCGGCATGAATCACCGCATGGACCTCGGCGCTGCGGTGCTGATCAAGGACAACCACATAGCAGCGCTCGACGGCGACGTGGCGATGGCGGTGCGGAGAGCACGGGACGTTGCGCCGGGGCGGCCGGTCGAAGTGGAATGTGACAGCGTGTCGCAGATTCAGCCTGCTCTCGACGCGGGAGCGGACGCCATTCTGCTCGACAACATGAGTCCGGCGAAGCTGCGCGATGCTGTGGGGTTGATCGACGGCCGCGCGGTGACCGAAGCATCGGGCGGGGTGAGTCTCAATACCGTGCGGGGAATCGCCGAGACCGGCGTTGACTGGATATCCGTCGGTGCGCTAACGCACTCGGCGAAGGCGCTCGATCTGGCTCTCGATTTTCAATAGGACTTTGCGGAGGCAGCAATGGCGTACGGTGTGGGAGTGGTCCTGGGCCTTTTCACCTGTGCTCTGGCGAGGTTGGCCGGCTTCGATCGCGATCGTGCGTTTTTTCCTGTGATCCTGATTGTCATCGCTTCCTACTACGCGCTGTTCGCTGTAATGGGCGGATCGATGAACACCCTGATCGTGGAATCCATCGTGATCACGGTGTTTGTAGCGATCGCGGTTGCGGGATTCAGACTCAATCTGTGGCTGGTGGCTGCTGCGCTGGCGGCTCACGGAATATTCGATTTGGTTCACGGGTCTTTCGTGGCAAACCCGGGTGTTCCGACGTGGTGGCCGCGATTCTGTCTGGCCTACGACGTAATTGTCGCTGCAGTCCTCGCGTTTCTTCTCCTCCAGCGGCTAACCGTGATTCCTGTCGCGACGACCAGTAACAAGGGATCAGTGAAGGCTTGAAGATTCATGAACAATCGTGAGAAGCCTTGAAGGCGAGAGCTAGCGCGGGGGTTGGCGGGCAACTCGTTTCGCGCAACTGATTCCGCCCGTATACTAGAGATTGCGCGGAGCCCGTTCACGCGCATTGAGCCAGCTGCCTCATCACCTGCCGCCATCCTTGCCCAACCTCCTCGAGAAACTGGAGTCCGTCCTCGGCGACACCTACACCATTGAGCGAGAGCTCGGAGGCGGCGGGATGAGCCGGGTGTTTGTCGCCGAGGAGCGAACGCTCGAGCGGAAGGTGGTGATCAAGGTTCTTCCGGAGGAACTTGGTGCGGTCGTCAACAGCGAACGCTTCAAACGGGAGATGCAGCTCGCCGCCAAACTGCAACATCCGCAGATAGTACCTGTGCTCACCTCCGGGGAGATCGGAGGATTGCCGTACTACACGATGCCGTACATTGACGGCGAGTCTCTGCGTGCCAGGCTCGAACGACAGGGTGAGATGCCGATTGACGAGACGATACGCATCCTGCGCCAGGTTGCGGCAGCCATGTCGTACGCGCACCGGCACGGGATCGTTCATCGAGACATCAAGCCCGACAACGTTCTTCTGGCGGATGATTTTGCAGTGGTCACAGACTTTGGCGTGGCGAAGGCTCTCAACGCTTCCGCTCTCTCGGGAGCCTCGACCACTCTGACGGCACGAGGCACGGCACTAGGCACGCCGGCCTACATGGCCCCCGAGCAGGGATTGGCCGACGCCATGACCGACCAGCGTGCCGACATTTACGCGTTCGGAGTC
This sequence comes from Gemmatimonadales bacterium, assembly GCA_039931395.1. GTDB lineage: Bacteria > Gemmatimonadota > Gemmatimonadetes > Gemmatimonadales > Gemmatimonadaceae > UBA4720. The sequence continues at coordinate 10,799 of JBDTRZ010000030.1, read as the reverse complement.
ATGGCGTACGAGATGCTCGCCGGATACACCCCCTTCGCGGGTCGCAGCGCACAGGCGATGCTCGGAGCTCACGTCGTCGAGAAGCCGGCGCCAATCGAGGAGAACCGGGCCGGCATTCCCGCTCCGCTAGCTGCGCTCGTAATGCGGTGTCTGGAGAAGCGGGCCGCGGACAGGCCGCAGAATGCGGCCGATCTGCTGCGCGTTCTCGACTCGACATCTTCCGGCGGGACAGCTGCGACAAGCGCTCCTGTCGTTCGCGCACAGCGGCGATTCTCGACTGCTGCGATCGCTGTACCTGTCGCGGTGGTTCTGGTGGCAATCGCCGGATATGCCTTGTTCGCGCGGCAGCGCGCCGGCGCTGCCGCAGGCACGGAGGCCGGCCTCAGCTCGATCGCCGTGCTGCCCCTCGAAAATGTCGGGGGGGATAGCGCCGACGAGTACTTCAGCGAAGGAATGACAGACGAGCTTGCCAACGCACTGGGCAGGATTCCCGGGCTTCGCCTGGCGTCCCGGACATCAGCTTACTCCTTCAAGAATCGCCGGCAGACAGACGTTGGAGAGATCGGAAAAAAGTTGAACGTAGACGCTGTGCTGGAAGGAGCGGTTCGCCGCTCCGGCGATCGGCTTCGCGTCACCGCTCAGCTCACCAAAGTGTCCGACGGTCTGTCGCTCTGGTCCGACACCTATGAGAGGCAGACGAAAGACGTCTTCCAGGTGCAGGATGACATCGCTCGCTCGATCTCCGAGGCGCTGAAGCTAAGGCTCGGCAGCTCGGCCGCGGCGTTTTCCTCCACTTCAAGAGGAACCGCGAACCTGGCCGCGTACGATCTTTATCTCCGGGGCCGATACTTCTGGAACAAGAGAGGAGCGGACAATCTTCGCCGCTCAATCTCATACTTCGACGAGGCGATTGCGCGGGACACGAGTTTCGCGCGCGCTTATGCTGCGCTGGCGATTGCGTACGCCCTTCTCCCCGAATACACCGACTCCGCGCCCCCGAACGCTGTCGCTCGAACAAAGGCCGCAGCCGGTCGTGCGCTCACCCTCGACAGTGGGCTGGCCGAAGCATACGCCGCTCTCGGGCTCGCTTCGGTCCACGCGTGGGATTTCAAGGGCGCGGAGAAAGCGTACCGCAAAGCAATTGCCCTCGAGCCAAGGTACCCTACCGCCCACCAGTGGTATGGCGAGCTGTTGTACCACATGAACCGCCTCGACTCGAGCGTTGCCGAAACCCGCATGGCCCTGGCTCTCGATCCCCTCGCTCCGATCACGCCAGCTGCGGTTGGCTACGCGCTCATTCTATCGGGTCGATACGACGAGGCGATCACTGAGCTCAGGAAGGGGATCGAGCTCGCTCCTGGACTTGGGCTGCACCACGCTGTCATCGCCCAGGCGTACTTCTGGAAGTCCGATTTTCGGACAGCAATCGCTGAAGTTGACAGTTCGATCGCGCTCGATCCCGAGGTCGCGTCGCGCTGGGGCGAGCTCGCTTATATGGAGGGAAAGAGCGGAATGCGCGCCAGGGCAACGTCAGTACTGGGCATGATCGAGGGGCGCGCACGCACCCAACGGGTCGGGCCGGTGACCATTGCGCTTGGCTATCTCGGTCTGGGCGAGAATGACAAAGCACTTGATGCGCTGGAACGAGGCGTCACCGAGCACGACATTTCGCTCCTTACGAACTTCGCACCGGCCAGCGACCGGGTGTTCGATCCGCTTCGGGGAAACCCGCGTTTCCAGCGCATTCTCGAGCAGATGAATTTGAGTGAATACGCCAGGCGTTGACTGGTGAGTCAAGCAATGGATCCGAGGAGCCACTGGGATGCAGTCTACCTGGCGACGCCGCCATCGGAAGTCAGCTGGTTCCAGCCAACTGCAACGCGTTCGCTCGCGCTCATTCGCCGGGTTGCGTCGAATCTCGATACTCCGATCATCGATGTGGGTGGCGGCGCATCGACTCTGGTGGATGATCTCCTGAAGGCTTCGTACGACGATGTCACCGTTCTCGACCTCTCGGGCGTCGCGCTCGCTACGGCGCAAGCTCGCCTTGGTCCGAGTGCCGGGCGTCGTGTTCAGTGGATCGAGGCGGATGTGCGAACTGCGCCGCTTCCCCGTGCGAAGTACGGGGTCTGGCACGACCGTGCGGTATTCCACTTCCTGACCGAAGCGGCAGATCGCGAGGCTTACGTCGCGCAAGTGCGGCGCGCGGTGCGACCGGGTGGTTATGTACTGGTGTCGACATTTGCCTTGAATGGTCCGCAACGGTGCAGTGGCCTCGAGGTGTCTCGATATTCGCCGGCGGGTCTTCATGCGGAGTTCGGGGCGGGCTTTCGTCTCGTTGCCGCGGAAGAAGAAGAACATCACACTCCTTCCGGCGTGCTCCAGGCATTCATTTACTGTCTTTGTCGCTATGATCCGCCGCTGTCAGGTGCGGGGCAGCCTCACCGCTAAACGCTGGCTGTGCGGGACCCGGATTCAAAGGACGGACGGTGGGTCCCGAGCACGAAGCCAGCGCTCCAGTTTCTGCCGCGGTTCGGAATCAGAATTGTCTTGATCTGAGCGACGTACTCCGGGTGCCCGTCAGCGTCATCTTCCCAGACGGCGATCAGGCCCGCAGAGACTTCGAGGTTCCGGATGGGTGTGCATACGGGCAAGGCCCACGATGAGCGCTGCCCGTGCCATATCTGTATCTGACAGGCGCGGTGGTCGGTAAGCAGTGCGGTGAGACTCGGGCGAAACGGTGAGAGAGTGGTGCAGCGGGTGATCAATGGCCACCCAACCCGCGTCCGGTCAGGTGGAGCACGACGAAGGCCACAACGATCACACCGATCACGGCAAGGAATATCTTGAGGCTCAGAGGGAGGCCGTCGGTGTTGTTCTCATCGTCGGGACCAGTAGGTGGGGGAGCTGTGGATATCAGTTTTCCTCTTGGGAGTTCAATTGGATCTGCTTACGTCGGCCGTAACGCGTTCTCCACCACGGCTTCGACCGAGGAGGATACGTGTGCGGTGAGCACGAACTTGCGAAGGCGGGGTGTCACCTTTTCGTCGTCAGTCGCTTACGACGCGGGACGCTGCGTCCGCGATGACCAGTGAATCGAGCGGATCCTCCAGACGTCCTTGGAGCGCGTCAAAACCATGGACTCCGCACCAGCCGAATTGATCTGCCGGCCATTGTAGGCGCCCTGGGTTGTGCTGGTGGCCGTCGTCCATGCCGTATTCCCTTCGACAGTGACGTTGAGTGGCCCACGCTCCGACCTCACCGCCTTGGCGAAGGCGATGTCGCCTGCTAAATGATGCGAACGGTACGCTGCCCTTGTCTCGAGCTCTCCACTTTCGAGGACCACAGCGTCGCCCGCGAGGGCTGCAAGCGCGGCCGCGCTGTCGCCCGAGGACAGCGCGCGGTGGAACGCATTGACCGTTCCCGCAACAGCGGCGGAATCGGCGTGCACTGTTGGAATGCTCGATCGGCGATCAGCCGGGAAGGTCGCGGCCGCTACCAAGGCACAAGCACCGAGGGCTGCCGCAACGACGATTAGCCCGGAACGCGCGGCTCTTTTCATTCGAGATTCCTCAGGATTGTCAGTAATGGTGGAGCTATGCTCGGCGCGGCTCCACAACAAGCTTGCCGCGAACCATGTTCATGCCGCATGCGAATACAAATTCACCCGCCTTGTCGGGAGTGAATTCGATCGATGTTGTCTTGAAGGCCGGAAGGTCCCGCGCTATGCCAAAATCCCCGAAGACGACCTGTTCGGTACACGAGGCGGCTTCGTCCCTGTAGAAGTCCAGCTTTACGGGAACACCTTCCTTGACGACGATCACATCAGGAGAATAACCGCCCTTGACCATTATCCTGATCTCCTGCACACCACTCTCCGACAGCGCGGCCTTCACGCTGTCCCGGGCTCCGAAGAAGTACCAGAGGATGAGGAGAATCATCAGGACTGAGCCGACAAGCACTACGATCTCGGAAGTATCCATCAGCTCGTGCTCCCTTCCGCAGCGACTCGCGGTGACTTGAACCGCCGCAATCTCAGGCTGTTGGTCACCACCGATACACTGGAGAGCGACATCGCGGCACTGGCTATAACGGGTGACAGCAGCCACCCCGTCACAGGATACAGGGCGCCCGCAGCGATCGGAATTCCGATGACGTTGTAGATGAAAGCCCAGAAAAGATTCTGTTTCACAGTTCTGATAGTCGCCCGAGAGAGCGCGATTGCCGTTACGACGCCGCGCAGGTCGCCCCTGAGCAGCGTAATGTCTGAAGCTTCGATCGCGACATCGGTTCCGGTTCCGATGGCGATTCCGACATCCGCCTGAGCGAGCGCAGGCGCATCGTTTATTCCATCGCCAACCATGCCCACCACTGACTTGTTCGCCTGAAGCCGGCGGATCTCACCCGCTTTACCCTCGGGCAACACTTCGCTAAGCACTGTACTGATGCCGACCCGCCGGGCGACGGCCTCCGCTGTTCGCTTGTTGTCGCCGGTCATCATCACTACCACGAGACGCATTTTCTGCATCGCTGAAACGGCGCTGGCCGCTTCCGGCTTCAATTGATCCGCCACTGCAATCACGCCGGACGGCTTGCCGTCTATCGCAACGAACATCGGAGTCTTGCCGTCCCCGGCGAGCTCTTCAGCTCTCTTTCCGAGATCGTCAACTGGAATACCGCGTTCGCGCATCAGTCCGATATTGCCGACCAGAACGCGCCTGCCGGCGATGGTTGCCTCCAGTCCGCTTCCAGGCACCGCTTTGAAATCGGATGCCGGCAGGAGCTCGACGCCTCGTGCCACAGCGCCGCGCACTATGGCCTGACCCACCGGATGCTCGCTCTGTCTCTCCGCGCTCGCGACAAGGACCAGCAGCTTCTGCTCATCGATCTCTCCGGTCGCGAGGACATCGGTCAGCTCGGGCTTTCCCTCGGTAATGGTGCCGGTTTTGTCCAGCACGATGGTGTCGAGCTTGTGCGCGGTCTCGAGACTCTCCCCACCCTTTATCAGCACTCCATTCTCGGCGCCTTTGCCCGTGCCGACCATGATCGCCGTCGGCGTCGCGAGCCCCAGGGCACAGGGGCAGGCAATGATGAGAACGGCTACGAAGTTGACGAGGGCCATCGTGAACCTTGTGTCCTGCGGGCCCAGGATGAACCAGGTCGCGAAGGTAGCGACGGCGATGCAGAGAACTATCGGTGTAAAGATCCCGCTGATGACGTCGGCCAGGCGCGCTATCGGCGCCTTGGACCCCTGGGCATCCTGCACCATCTTCACGATCTGTTGCAACGCTGTCTCACGTCCCACTTTCGTCGCCTCGAACCGGAACGCTCCGGTCTTGTTGATCGTGGCGCCGAACACTTCATCGCCCACGTTCTTGTCCACCGGGATGCTCTCGCCGGTCAACATTGCCTCGTCGATCGCGGACGTTCCTTCGCGAATCAATCCATCCACAGGGATCTTCTCACCAGGTCGCACTTCGATGAGGTCGCCGGGGACGACCTGCTCGACTTCGATGTCGATCTCCTTCCCGTCCCGAATGACTCTCGCAGTTTTTGCCTGCAGCTTCATCAGCCGGTGAATTGCCTCGGAAGTTTTTCCTTTCGCGCCTGCCTCGAGCATTCTTCCGAGAATGATGAGCGCGATGATGACGCCTGCTGCCTCGAAGTAAACCGGCACCATTGGAGCGTTGCCGGCACCTCCCATCGCCGACATCGCATCGATACCTGTTTTTCCGGCGAACAACTGCGGCATCAGCGTAGCCGCGGTCGAGTAGAGAAATGCCGCGCCGGTGCCGATCGCGATGAGAGTGTTCATGTCAGCGGCACGATGCCGCAGCGCAGCCCAGGCACCACGATAGAACTGCGCGCCGCAGTAGAAGACGACCGGCGTGGTGAGCAGCAGCTGAACCCAGTTTGATCCGGAGAAATTCAGTGCCGGGATTCTGCCGTGAGCCATCGCCATCACGAGCACGGGCAACGAGAGCACTGTGGCAATCCAGAACTTTTTCCTGAGGCCGAGATACTCGGCTCGCCTGGCATCATCCTCCGAGCCGGATTCGCTGCCGGCCGCAGTCTCTTTTACCTGATAGCCGAAATCCTCGATGCCTGCGCGGATCGCAGCAACGTCAGTCGCACCAGTGATGTATTCGACGTGAACCTGCGCCGTACCAAGGTTGAAGTCGGCGCTCACCACTCCCGGCAGGCCGTTGAGATGCTTCTCCAGCGGCTGCGCAGAACCGGACGGTCGCGCCGAGTCGTCGACGATGAAGTCGGCCTGGGCGTGACCGGTGGTGTTGTAGCCTACATCCCTGACCTTGTCGACAAGCTGCCTGATACCCGTCGCGGCGGGGTCGTATTCGACCGTCGCACGGGACGTTGCGAAGTTGACGTTGGCTTTCCGGACCCCGTCCACCTTGCTCAACGATTTCTCGATGCGGTTGGCGCAGGTGACGCACGTCATGCCCGTTATCGGCAGATCGACTCGCTCCGCCATTCCATCCGGAGTGGATCGGGTGTGGCGGTCGTGATGAGCTGGAGCCGTCATCTTTCACTCCTGTGCACCAGTCGAGGGGCAATTCTTCAGCCATCGAAATCAAACGGCAGAGCTGTCAATGAGAGCGTCTAGTTTGTCACGTCTACCACCAGAGTCAGTCCTCCCATTCCTCTGACTTCCACATTGTTGTTCAACGTGTGGTGCGGAATATGGCAATGGAGGATCCATTTTCCGGCGATGCGCGCTGGCCAGATCACGTCGTACCGCTGTCCCGGCCCGACGTTTATCACGTCCGCCTCGAACCGTGCCGACGGCGAAAGCAAAACCCCGTCGCGAGCGACAACAGTGAACGGACCCCCGTGCATGTGCATCGGGTGAATGAAGTTGTTGTTCGTCCCGATGAATCGGAACTTGATACTCTGTCCCGCGCGCACTTTAAGAGTGTCGGTGGCCGGGAAAGCTTTGCCGTTGATAGTGAAGAAGTTTGGAAGTCCTCCCTCCATCAGCATTGCGGGATACGTCAGTCCGCCCCGGTCGAGCCATTCCTGGAGCTGAACGACGTACTCCAGATTCGCCTTCGGCTCAGTCGCGAGATCCCGTGGCCTGATGATCAGGCTTCCGTAGAGACCGAGTGCCTGCTGCCGGTCCGACTGGAAATGCGAGTGATAGAAAAACGAGCCGGCCTGCTGCACGACGTACTCATAGGTGAATCGCTCGCCCGGCATGATCGGCCGTTGTGATGTGTACGGAGGACCATCCATCGCGTTCGGCACTATCAGGCCGTGCCAGTGCATCGTCGTCGGCACTGGCAGATTGTTCTTGTAGTTGATTCGCACCCGGTCACCTTCGGTCAGATCGAGGCGAGGACCCGGCACCTGCCGGTTGATGGCATAGGCAGTAACGAATTTGTCGGGGAGAATCGCCCACCGAATGACGGACGATTCGAAATCGAAAACCTTGACTCCGTTCTCCATTCGCGGGGCGAGCGGACGATCGCCGCGTGCAGAAACGGGCGCGGTGAATGAGACGTCTCTCGGATCGGCAGCGGCCATGTCGATCATCGCTTCGGCCGGCGTGTCGTAAACGCTGATCATTCCCGGCGGCATGATCGCGCCGCGCACCTCTTCTCCGCTGATGCGGAAGTTGTAGAAAGCCGCGGGTACGTACATCCCGCTGATCAGAGCCAACGTCGTGACTGCGGCGAGCGCTGCCTTCTGAGTCGAAGTGACGCTGAACGCCATTCCCTCCATTCCCTCCATTCCTTCCATTCCGGCCATGCCCGCGTGCTCCCTCATGCCGGCCATGCTGCCATTGACCTTCGCTTTCGACGCCGCCTGCTTCCGGCCCTTTTTCTTCGGCTTGTCGCGCACCGTCATGAGTCCGTGCTTGAGCTGCTTCGAAACGAGCCAGACGTTGATCGGATACGCGAGAGCAAAGCCGACGGTGACGCCGATCGACATCACGAACCAGAACAGCGGCTCACCCGGCCACATCGCCCGCATGTCGCGCCCCATCATCATCGTGACCATCACCGGGGCCATGCCGGCCATCATCATGTTCATGGAGAGCCACTCCGGCATGAACGATCGCCGCACGTTCTCGAGATACGTGCCGCCCATGATCGTTTTCATGAACAGCGACTGAAAGATGAGGAGGCCGAACATGAAGCCGAAGAAGTACTCGACCAGCAGGTCCACCCACATCGGCAACCCGAGCAGCGCTGTAATGGCCGCAGCAAGGATGATCCCCGTAGCATCGCCCGCCACGCAGTGGACGGTCGAGCCGATGCCCTGCTTCCATAGCGGCTGAATGAATTCCTCATGTGTGCCGGGGAGCGGTTCCTTGTCCGCCATTACATACATGAGAAGTCCGATCGGACCCATGTACAGCGTTACAAGGACGAAACCCCATTTCATGACGCCGGCTTCGGGGTTACCTCGAAACTGGTCGAACGCCACGTACGCTGCGGAGCCGACAGCGAGGGTGAGCCAGGCGTAAACGACGAAATCGAATGGCTGAAGAATCATCGGGCAGGGGTTGGAGACGGTGGGGAAAGAGCCGGTGCGGCGACGACTTCATTTTACTTCGAATAAATCAAGCCTGCTCCGCCTGGCTCGCCCTTCGGCAGCTCACCGATGAGATGCCCGGAGAACAATCGTACGGGATTGACGGGAATCGAGGCCGAAATGTTGCCATACTCATCGCCGCGACATTAGATTTTATGCTGCGTAGAATGACTGGCGTTTGCCGACACACCGGTAGCCGGAAATCCCCCGGAGGACGAGATGACGGATCGGATGAATCCCGGTTCTCGGGCCGAGATCCAGACCCCTGATCACGACGCGAAACAGCCCTTCGTTCGCGAACGCCTCGCCCTCCATCAGCTCGACTACCCTATCGCACCCTCGGCGAATCGTCTCGCATACATGCTTGGCGGGCTGACGTTCTTCGGCATCCTGCTCCTGATCGTCACCGGAATTCTCCTCGACCAGTACTACAATCCGAACCCCGTCGGGGCGCACGACAGCGTGGTGTACATCATGACACGCGTACCCCTCGGCAACTGGATTCGCGGGCTGCACTACTGGGGAACGACGATTGTGCTCGTGAGTGTTTTCCTGCACATGAGCTATGTCTTCTGGCGACGCAGCTACATCAAGCCGCGCGAGGTGACGTGGTGGGTCGGTGTCGGATTGTTCGCCGTACTCTTCGCGCTGGCCTTCACCGGCACGGTCCTCCGCGCCGACCAGGAGGGCGGCGAAGCCCTGGAGCACGCGATTGCCGGGTCCAGCATGACGGGACCGCTGGGCGCTCCGCTCAGTCCCGATTTCACAACGAGTACGAGCCTGCTGAGTCGGCTGCACAGTGCACACGTGAGCCTTCTGCCTCTGGTGCTGCTGGCGCTGATCGGACTCCATTTCTATTTGATTCGCGCGCTCGGAATCAATGCCGCGGAACCGAAGACCAGCCGCTTCTCAAATCACCTCCCGAAGCTCATCGGCTACGCTCTTCTGGTACTGGCGCTCGCCGGAACACTCGCCGCCTTCTTCCCTCCGGGAATCGGACACCCGTCGGTTCAGGGTGTGGAGATGACCAAGCCATTCTGGCCGTTCCTATGGATCTACGCGATCGAGAACAACTTCGGCATGTGGGGCATGGTGATCGCGCCGATGATCATTTTCGGATTTCTGTTCGTGATACCTCTTATCGACCGTCCGCGCGAAGGCCATCCGCGTCACGGACTTGTCACGGCCATATCGCTCATAATGTTCGTGCTCTACATAGGCGGCATCGTCTATGGGGCGTTCGCTCCGATGCAACAGCACATGGGAATGTGAGGAGAATGACATGAAACGCATATCGCTCATCGCCGCCGCACTGTTTTTCGTTACCGCGATTCCTGCCTATCCTCACGGCGTCGGCGTGATACGGCTCGCGACGGTGAACGTCGCGGGCGGAGGGACTGTCGCTCTCACCGGAGAAAAGCTAGGGAAGAACTCCGACCTGGCCCTCGAGCTTCGAGGCACGCTCGATAACTATCCGGTGGGCCGCGTTCGCACCGACCCGGCCGGAAAGTTCAGCACTAACCTCACCCTCCCGCCCAGTATTCCGGGTGGGGCGTACGCGTTGGTAGCCATTGCTGCTGACGGCGACGTCGCGGCTCGCACCGACATTGTAATCGGGTCTGCTCCCGGCGGCTCCGGGGCGATAATGCCGGGAATGCAGGGCAATGAAGGGATGCACACGGAGCAGCAGGTATCGGGACCGCACGCGACTGCCGAAATGATGCAGCTGGAGATGACGACGACACCTGCTGAGTGGGCGGCGATCGCTACGCTGATTCTGGTGAGTGTTGCCGGCGGCGCCTGGCTCCTTGCGCGCTCGAAACGAGCCGGGACCTAGGAAGGGTTTCCGTTCATCGCCCCGCGTGGAATACAAAAGTCGCCCAGTGAGTTTCCCAGGCTGTTGTCGGCGGCCTTGACTGATCCGTCCCGCTCGATCTGCGCTGCAGCGGTCCTTGTGAGGAACAATCGCCCAGCCGGCTGAAGGCGGGACGTGACAATGGTTCGCGCAGGGCGCTACGCGCCGGGCGCGACTGCTTGGCAACGAACGCTAAGACCGCTGGGCAGTAACAATCTCCGGCGGAATGCTTTTCGAGTGAGGGCATCTTTCAGTCCGGGCCCCTGCATGAAGGCCAGGACAAAAAAGATGAGCCAGCAGGAACTCCTCGACGTGTGCGCAATGGTGAGTAGCGGATAAACTGCGTTCCCCCGGGGATGGCTCCGCCACGAGCACACCCGACGCC
>JBDTRZ010000029.1:0-32168 GCA_039931395.1 Gemmatimonadales bacterium | reverse complement strand
GTCGCCCGTCGCCCGTCGCCCGTCGCCCGTCGCCCGTCGCCCGTCGCCCGTCGCCCGTGGGCATCGGGTAGCGGGTAGCGGGTAGCGGGTAGCGGGTAGCGGGTAGCGGGTAGCGGGTAGCGGGCAGCGGTTAACGGTTAACGGTTATCGGTTATCGGTTATCGGTTATCGGTTATCGGTTATCGGTTATCGGTTAGTCTGCTAAAGGTGTGCCTGTTGCAGGGTGCTCACGTCCTCGCGCTTCCGCAAGCTTCCGCGCAATCCCGCGGTAAAACGCGGCGTCGGCAGGTTTCTGCTGCTCCTCCAGTCCCAGCGCTGCGAGCTCGATCGCGTACAGTATGTTGCCCAGGTAAATCTGGGCGAGATCGCCGACCGTTTCGGAAGCGGGCTGCGGCGGAGCGGGTTGACCGCTCTCACCCATGCGACCGCGCCTGCGGAACCGGGGTCACTTCACCCGTCGCGAACCGTGTGTCGGCGGTGATCACCTTCACGACTATGGCCGTGATGTTGTCGATGCCGCCGTTGTTGTTTGCATCGGCGATCATCGCGTTGACGATTCTCTCGGGGTTGGCTCGTGACTGTAGGAGCTGCTGAAGACGCCTGTCTTCGACCATTCCGGTGAGACCATCGCTTGCGAGGAGAAAAACGTCGCCGACGTGCGTCTCGCCGGCGATGATGTCCGGCTCGATGTCGCTCGACATCCCGATGCAGCAGGTGATGACGTTGCTCTGAGGATGATGCCGCGCCTGCTCCGCGGTGATGATTCCCGCGTCGACCTGCTCCTGAACGAGTGAGTGGTCTCGAGTGAGCTGCCTCATCTGGCCGTCCCTCACGAGGTAGATCCGCGAGTCCCCAACGTGGCCAATGAGGTACCGGGTGTCGGAAAGAAGAAGCGCCGAGGCGGTGCTGCCCATGCCTGTCTTCTCCACCTCGCTCATCGTCCGCTGAAAGACCTGCCGGTTCGCAAGGCGGAGCGTCTGCGCGACCTTGGGTCCTGACTCTTCGGCAGCGAGATCGTTCAGCTCCGCTAGCTCTCGTGCGAGGAGGTCCACTGCCATCTGGCTCGCGACCTCTCCGGCGGCGTGCCCGCCCATGCCGTCCGCGACTATGAACAGGCCGCGGAATTCGTTGGCGTCGGCGTAGAGGTTGTCCTCGTTGCCCTTACGCAGCCTGCCTGTGTCGGTTCTAGCTGAGACAGCCAGGTGCACTAAGGAGCGCTCCCCGCGATTCGCGGGCAAGAGAATGTCAAGGAAATGGCTCGCTGAACGGTTCGGGTCAATACACAAACTATCCCAAAGTCCACGGGGGCAGCAAGCACTAGCCGGCCCGCAGCACTTCGCGAGGCATCTCTCCGCTCTGAAGGCGCCACAAGCGGTCGTAAAGACCGCCGCGCCCGAGAAGTGACTCGTGACTTCCCCGCTCCACCACTTCTCCGTGGTGCAGAACGAGGATCTCGTCGGCCGACACGATCGTGCTCAGCCTGTGAGCGATGGCGATCGTGGTTCTTCCTTCCATCAGGATGGCGAGTGCACGCTGAATCTCCGCTTCGATCTCGCTGTCGACTGCACTCGTCGCCTCGTCGAGAATGAGCAAAGACGCGTCGGCAGCGACAGCCCTCGCGAACGACAGCAGCTGGCGCTCGCCCACGCTGAGCGACGATCCGCGCTCCCCGAGCTGATGAAGGTATCCGTCGGGAAGTCGGCGGATGATGCGGTCCGCGCCCACTCGCAAGGCGGCCGCGGCCACCTCGTCGTCGGTGAGTGGATTCGACAGCCGGATGTTCGTCGCCACGTCACCCGCGAACAGGAAGATGTCCTGCTGCACATAGGCGATCAGTCCGCGCAGATCGTCGATCGCCATCTCACGGATATCCACGCCATTCACAAGGATGCGACCGCGCTGCGGATCGTAGAACCGCATGAGCAGGTTCACTATGGTCGTCTTGCCCGCGCCGGTGTGACCCACGAGAGCAAGGGTCTGCCCGGGACGCGCCGTGAAGGACACTCCCTCGAGAACCCACTCCGGCTCCAAGCTCTCGTCTCTCGGCGCCTTCGCGACGTGACCGACGTCATACGCGAACCAGACGTCCTCGAATCGCACCTCGACCGAAGTCCTGCGGCGCGCCTGAGGCATTCCCTTTGTCTCTATCGAGGACGGCTCTGTGTCGAGCAGCATGAAGATTCGTTCGGAGCTCGCCATCGCGCTCTGCAGGATGTTGAACTTCTCCGCCAGGTCCTGAAGGGGCTGGTAGAAGCGTCGACCGAGCTGAAGAAAGGCCGCGACCGTGCCAACCGTGAGCGATCCGACACCCACGAGCTGTGCGCTCACCACGATGAGGAGCGCGATTGCAACCGAAGTCAGAAGCTCGATTGCCGGGAAATACACAGCGTACACGCGGATCGATCTTATGTGCGCATCCAGATGGTCGGCGTTGAGCTCCCGAAAACGCTCCGTCTCACGCGCCTCCCGCCCGAAGAGCTGAACGATCCGCATGCCCGTGATGCGCTCCTGAAGAAATGCGTTGATGCGGGCGAGTCGGATCCGGATGTCTCGATAAGCGTCGCGTACCCCTGTCCGGAACCAGTGCGAGACGCTGGCGACGAGCGGAATGACCAGAAGAGCTGCAATCGACAGCCGCCAATCGAGAATGAACATCGCAACGCCGATGGCGAGGAGCGTTAAAATGTCGCCGAGTCCCGACACGACACCGGAGGTGAACATCTCGTTGAGGGTTTCGACGTCCGACGTGACTCTGGTGATGAGCCGGCCGGCGGGATTGCGATCGAAGAAAGCGATTGAGAGACGCTGCAGGTGTGCGAAGATCTGCATTCGGAGGTCTCGCATCACGCTTTGACCGAGTTTCGCTGTCAGCATCGCCTCGCCGAACGAGCACAGGAACTGTGCTACGAGAGTGATCGCGAACAGGATTGTCGCTCGTACGATTGCCTCTCCATCGCGCCGCGGAAGAGCGACGTCGATCACGTGCTGTGTAAGCAGCGGCCCAGCCAGCTGGAGCCCGCCCTCGATGACGAGAAGGATGAGGGCGCCGGCGACGAGCGATCTGTATGGGCTCACGTATTTCAGGAGCCGGCGCATCAATCGCGCGTCATATGTTCTCGCTAAAGCGTCTTCCTCGTGCAGGGTTGCGGGGCTCGACATCGAGCGGTATGGTAACGGCTGAGTTCACGACGCGCCACCGCTCCGGGAGACTGGTACGCAGGTTGCACTTCCCGGGGTTGCAGTCCAGTCAGCCGGACGCAATTCACCCTACGGAGGAGAGATGAACTTTCTCGCATGGATCGTCCTTGGCCTGATCGCCGGTGCGATTGCCAAGGCAATTATGCCGGGTAACGACCCTGGCGGGATCATCGTCACGATGATCATCGGAATCGTCGGCGCAGTGATCGGCGGATTCCTCGGAAGCACTCTGATCGGAGCTCCCCTCACAGGGTTCTCGCTCCAGAGCCTGCTTCTGGCGATCGTTGGCGCACTCGTTCTTCTCTGGATCTACCGGATGGCGACACGCGGTAGGACGCGAGTGCCATAGCGACACGCGCAAAGGGACGATGAGGGGGTAGGCGATGCCGCTCTGGCTCTACTGGATCCTCCTGGGTCTGGTGGCTGGAACCTTGGCCAAGTTCCTCGTGCCAGGGCGGGACCCCTCAGGCTGCATCATTACAATCGTGCTCGGCATCGTCGGAGCCCTCATCGGGGGCTTTATCGGCACACGCTTCGGCTGGGGAACTGTCACAGCCGGAGCGTTTGATTTTCGGTCGGTCGCACTGGCTACCTTCGGAGCGATCGTGCTCCTCCTTCTCGGGCGGGTTGTCCGAAGGCTCTAGCGTCTTCGGCTGCTTCCTTTGGGGAGCAAGGCTGTTAGTAACAATGAGACCCGATGAGACCGATGAGGAATCAAGAGCCTCAATGGAATCGACCGTTACGGCGATTCCGTCCAGGCATTCCTCTGTCTTTAGCACAAAACAAAAAATCACCGGTCTCACCGGTCTCATTTTCCAATAACCCTGGCGGCCCGATTGTAGCCGGGTAATCGGGGTTTGTTCGGCATTCGCCCGGTTGTGTGAATAGATTCAGAAGGTGAAAGAGAGCATCATCATCCGCGGGGCGAGACAGCACAATCTCAAGGGTTTTGACCTCGAGATTCCCCGCCGCACCTTCACCGTCATCACGGGTCCGTCAGGGTCCGGCAAGTCATCCCTGGCCTTCGATACCATCTACGCCGAGGGGCAGCGGAGGTACGTCGAATCGCTCTCCGCCTACGCGCGGCAGTTCCTCGAGCGCATGGAGAAGCCCGATGTCGATTCGCTCGAGGGCCTCTCTCCAGCCGTAGCGATCGAGCAGCGGAATCCAACAAAGACCTCGCGCTCCACGGTCGGCACCGCGACGGAGATCTACGACTACCTGCGACTTCTCTGGGCGCGCATCGGTCACACTCACTGTCCGGTTTGCGGGCGCGAGATGAAGCCGGACACTGTGCAGTCGGTCGCCGACACGGTCCTCCGCCTTGCCGCAGGGACTCGCTTCTACGTCGCCTTCCCGCTGCGTCTCTCGGATCGCGTCACGCACAAGGTCGTCGTCGAGAACCTCCGCGCGCAGGGCTACCTCCGCGTCTACGCTGCCGCGAAGGTGATGCACCTCGACGATCTCGAGACCGCCAAAGTCAATCTGACTCGAGTGCCGGAAGTGCTTGTCGTTGTCGATCGGCTCGCCCTCACGGAAGACGTCGGCGCCCGCCTCAACGATGCCATCGGAACCGCGTTTGCCGACGGCGACGGTGAATGCGTCATCATCCTCGCCGAGACATTGGAGAAGCTGCGCTTCACCGAGCGGTTCGAGTGCCCGTACGACGGCACGCGCGCGCCGGCTCCCTCGCCCCAGCTTTTCTCCTTCAACAATCCGCGCGGCGCGTGCGAGCGTTGCAACGGATTCGGCGCGGTTCTGGAGTACGACGAGTCGCTCATCGTCTGCAATCCTGACCGGACACTCCGCGACGGCGCGATCGACCCGTGGACAAAGCCGCGCTACGACAACAAGCGCCGCGCACTCGCCGATTTTGCGCGGCGGGAAAAGATCCCGATGGATCGGCCGTGGCGAGAGCTGACGAACGCACAGCGGCATGTACTGCTCAACGCGAGGAGCCGCGGCTACAAGGGAATGCTTCCATTTCTGCACGACCTCGAGGAGAAACGGTACAAGCAGTACATCCGGATCTTTCTGCGACAGTATCAGACCGCGCAGGAGTGCCCCGACTGTCATGGGACGAAGCTCAAGCCCGAGGCGCTCAACGTCCGCGTCGATGACAAGACCATCGCCGACGTCGCCGCACTTTCGGTGGGAAGGCTATGTGAATGGATCGACAATCTCACCCTGACCCAGTTCGAGCACGCGGTGGCGGAGACGATTCTGCGCGAAGCGCGCGAGCGCATCCGCTTTCTGCGCGACGTCGGCCTGGACTACCTGTCGCTCAACCGCGCAACCCGTACGCTGTCAGGAGGTGAAGCTCAGCGCATCGGTCTCGCGAACTCGCTGGGGTCGCAGCTGGTCGACACGCTGTATGTTCTCGACGAGCCATCCATCGGTCTCCACCCGCGCGACATGGGCCGGCTTCTCAAGCTTCTCCATCGACTCCGCGATTCTGGCAACACCGTGCTGGTGGTGGAGCACGATCCCGCGGCTATCCAGGCAGCTGACTACATGGTCGAGCTTGGGCCCGGCAGCGGCGATCATGGCGGCCAGGTCGTGTTTGCGGGTCCGCTATCGCGCGCTGCCGAGAGTCCTCTCACCGGCCAGTACCTCACCGGCGTCAGAGAGATTCCACTCCCGATCGAGCGGCGCAGAGTCGGACCACGCTGGATAACGCTTACAGGCGCGCGCGAGCACAACCTGCAGGGCGTGGACATCCGCATTCCAATCGGCGCGCTCACTGTTGTCACCGGTGTATCCGGATCAGGCAAGAGCACGCTGGTGCACGACGTTCTATATCGAGCCCTCGAGACCCAGCTCGAAGGAGAGAACAGCGCAAAGCGCCACCTCGGCGAAGCAGTAGGTGCCTACGACGCGATCACCGGCGTGGATGCAATCGACGAAGTCGTGATGATCGACCAGAGTCCGATCGGAAAATCTCCCAGGTCGAATCCCGTCACGTACATCAAGGCATACGATCAGATCCGCGCGATATTCGCGGACGCACCGGTTGCACGGCAGCGCAAGTACACGCCGAGCACGTTCAGCTTCAACGTCGAGGGCGGGCGCTGCGAGGAGTGCGAGGGCGCGGGATCGATCGAAGTCGAGATGGTGTTCATGGCGGATGTCCACGTCCCGTGCGACGCGTGCGACGGAAAGCGATTCAAGCCGGAAGTGCTCGACGTCAAGGTGAACGGCAGGAACATCGCGGAAATTCTGGAGCTCACGGTCGAACAGGCGATTCGCTTTTTTCCGAGAGAGGCGAAGCTCGGACAGGCGCTGTGGCAGCTGCAACAGGTTGGTCTCGGCTACCTGCGCCTCGGCCAGCCGGCGACGACGCTCTCGGGAGGCGAGGCGCAGCGCGTGAAGATCGCGCGTGAGCTCGCGGCTTCAGGGAAAAAGAAAGGGCGCAAGCTTTACATCATGGACGAGCCGACGACGGGCCTTCATCTGGATGACATCCGCAAGCTTGCGGAAGTCATGGACCGGCTCATCGAGCAGGGTCACACACTGCTCTTGATCGAGCACAACCTCGACGTGATCAAGCTCGCTGACTGGATCATCGATCTTGGCCCGGAGGGCGGCACGGAAGGGGGACGTCTCGTGGCGATGGGGCGGCCCGAGGAGGTCACAGAGGTCGCCGAGTCGTACACGGGGCAATGGCTGGCGCCGATTCTCAGGAAGTCGCCGTTGCCTGTCGCGACGGAGAAGCGCCAGCGCATAGCGCGCTAGCGCGTCTCCTGGAGCCGGCGCGTGATGTGTGTCACGAGCGCGCGGGGTGCCAGGCGCTCGGCCTGTATCATGATCTTGTTGCGCATTCCGGGGATGGCGACCCGCTCGCCCCTCATCATCGCGGCATAACCGTAGCGCGCGATGTCCTGGGCGTCAGCGACGCCAATCCGTGTGAAGGCTCGCCTATTGGTGATTCCCGCCGTCTCCGCGAACTGCGTCGCGGTCGCCCCCGGGCAGAGACAGGTGACGGACACTCCGGTGTTGCGCAGCTCTTCGTCTATCGCCTGTGAGAAGCTCAAGACGAAGGCCTTGCTAGCGTAGTAGACCGACATGAGAGGTCCCGGCTGAAAGCCGGCCATGGACGCGACGTTCATGATGCGTCCCCTGTTCCGCTTGAGCATCGGCTGCATGAAGAGCTTGGTGAGATGCACCAGCGCCGCGATGTTGAGCTGTATCATGTGCAGCTCGCGGTCGATGTCCGTCTCGGCGAACTCGCCACCCAGGCCGAAACCGGCGTTGTTGATCAGGAAGTCGATCTCCAGACCTTCCGCTGTTACGGCATCGTATAGCCGCTCAGGTGAATCCGGATCCGAGAGGTCGGTAGCGATCGTGGTGACCTTTACTCCGTGCTTCCCTTCGATCTTTCCTGCTGCTGCTTCGAGCGCATCGCGATTTCGAGCGACGAGGACGAGATCGTGACCGTGCGCCGCGAACTGCCGGGCGAGCTCGAGGCCGATGCCGATGGAGCCGCCGGTGACGAGGGCAGTCTTGCGAGGATTTCCCGGATTTGGTGACGACATGTCGCTCCTTTGCTCCAGACTCGGACCTATTGCGGATTGCGGACTAACTGCCAACCTACTGCGGACTGCGGACCGATGCGAAATCGGCAATCTGCGTCCTCGGCAACCGTTGATTTGACTCCTCCGCTCATCTAGGTTTAGAGACCATTCCCGAGTAGCTCAGGTGGTAGAGCAGGTGACTGTTAATCACCGGGTCGGGGGTTCGAGTCCCTCCTCGGGAGCTGTTTTACGACATTAGGTTAAACAATGCAGACGAACGGGTTAGCCGAAAAGGTTAACCCGTTTGTTTTGAATCCTAGGATGGCTAAGAAGTGCGGTTTAGGTCCGCTTTTTGGCTGTTCACGATAACTCCCGGACAACTTGCGCTGTGCCTTTTCCCCTAGCCACCTCGACTCGCATCGCCAGTGAACCCAAACCGCTCTAGCGGCTATTCGATCAACCGTTATTTCGCGGGGCTGGAACCGACTTCTTGGAGATGACGTGAAAACATTGAAGTTGAACGCATGAACCACCGCGAGCGGGACGAGCCCTGATCAAGCCGAGGCGCCGCTAGAGGAACGCTGAGGAGGCAGCCGAACACGGAACGATGAAGCGCGGTACCAGACCTTCTACGCCGCGCTTCATGCTTTCAGCCGTTCGTTGCCGGCACTCGGTCTAAGGGCAGCTGACCGTCGGGTTCCAGCTGGCGAACATTCCGCTCGGGTTGTGCTTGTAGATCCACACGTGCAGCTCGTAATGCGGCCCGAACGGCCCGTGGGCTGGCGAAAGAGGAACGTTAGCCCCGAAGAGCGTTGGCGGCGCAGCGTTCGCTCCATGCGCTGTTTCCCAACTCGACTGCAGTTCGAAATACTCGACTGCAACCAGTCGGTACCCGCCATGCGGTTTCTTCTCATAGACCAGGACGTCGGGCTCGAGGAGATTGATTTCCCCGTCGTTCCGGAGGGTGGTATTCACGGCGTGGTATCCCATGGCGCCGAGCGTCGGATCGCTGATGCAAAACGCATCGAGCACGTAACCGGCGGCCACCGCCTTATCGATATTATGATACGGCGCTGTAAGGCGCCGGATTTCAGCAAGCTGTGCGTTCACGGTCGCCGCGGCTCCCAGTGAAGAGTGTTGAGTCGCACTGACCTCGAGGCTGGGCGCCCCGTCGGTCGCCGCGGTTGTAGAATCGATCTGACATCCCGCGAGCGCGGCAGAAAGCGCGATCGCGAGGGTGGCGGAGAGCCTATTACGTGGCATCTGGGACTCCTTCGGGTAGCCTGCGAGAGTTGGACGGCGAATCAAATGATTACGAGAAACCTACGAATCGAGCGGTAGGGCACGCCAGATGCGCTTGAATATTCGCGTCCCGGCTTTCGGCAAACCGCCGCTGGCACCGAACCTGGCACCGAACCTTCCGTAAATCAGTCGGAGTCGACCATTCGAAAGAACAAGCAAAGTCGCTGCTACCTCACAATGCTGACCCGAAAAGACTACACCAAGTTTTTCACGAAGCTGCGCGCTAAGGAACTGACGGACTTCCGCTCACAGCTTGATGTTGCGCTCGCGCGGGCGCAGACATCGTTGGAGTAAAAAAAGGGTCAAACTGTCTTTCTGCCAACCGAAACTAAACAACACTAGGCAGCTAAAAATAGGAACGCTGGCGAGAAGAACGCCGGCCTTGCGCGATGATCGGCGGTTGCACTATGCTGATTTACGAAGGGGACCGCCAAGAATTCGTTACTACGGATTCGCTAGCGCGGATAACAAGAATTCCCCGCCCTGATCAGCTACTCGCACCGCGGCTGCAACAGTGTCTCGACTCCGGCAAACGGCGTGGGCTCCCGGGCGGGACAAACACTTTGCGGAGTATTACCTGACACAGTTGGCGTTTCGGAACGCGAGCCGGCGTTTGCTGAGGGAGGTCAAAGCGGCCGATTCAAAGTTACGCAACTTCCCCGACTGCAACAGACTTCCCTGCAGGACCCTGATTGACCAGATAATCAAGCCTCACATGCTACGCGGCGAGCTGGAGTACTCCAATCTCGTAGCGCGTAATTTCCGAAAGCGGTACGAGGAATTGCGCAGGAATGAGTTTCAAGCCTCAGACGCCTCTTACGCTGCGGAAGTACGAAACCGCGCTCAACTCCTGGCATTCAGAAATGAGCTCCAAACCATCGTTGTTGGAGCACTTGGCGCCGCGGCGAACTCACTCGACCGATATGCGATCGACGCCGGACCGGCGCCCTTCGACAAGCCGCCACGGACCTACGGCGCACAATACGCCGTCTGCAACTTCGCGCGCCGCTGAGCAACGAACTGTCAACCGTGCTTCCACTCCGGCATGGTCCGATGGATGACGCTGTCGGACCGCTGAGCCGACATTAGGTCGGCTTGTAGATCCAGGGTGCGCATTGGCCCCGGCAATCGCCAGCGCCGGGCTGGTCAGTGACGATCCTCGAATACTCCTCCAGCATGGGTCTATCGTGAGAATTGGTGTCGTCGGACTCGGCCAGCTCGCGCGGACCGCGCACCTTCCCCTTCTGTCGCGGATGCCCGCCGTCACCGTGTCGGCCATCTGTGACTCGGATTCCGAGGCGCTGCGCCGAAGCTCCCTGCTGGCCCCCGATGCGGTCGCGTTCAATCGTTTCAGCGACCTCCTCGACTCGCACTCTGTTGACGCGGTCGTCATATCGCTTCCGAGTCACCTTCACGCCGACGCGGCCGTTGCGGCCTTCGGCGCCGGAGTCCACGTCTATCTCGAGAAGCCCATCGCTTCGAAAATCCCCGACGCCAGGCGGATCCTCAATTCCTGGATCGAGTCGGGCAAAGTCGGGATGATCGGACACAACTACCGTTTTCACCCGCTCGTGACGAAGCTCAGAAGACAGATCCGCGCTGGCGTGATTGGACGCCCGACGTCAGCCCATACGCGATTCGCGACGCCAGCGCCTCGACGCGACAGCTGGCGCTCCACGCGTGAGTCCGGCGGAGGCGCATTGCTCGATCTGGCCGTGCACCACGTCGACCTGCTCCGCTTTCTGCTCGACACCGAGATCGCGTCGGCGTCGGCGCGCATTGAGTCACGCCAGACTGAGCATGACGCGGCGACTTTAAGGCTTACGACCGTTAGCGGGGTTTCGGCCGATGTCGATGTAGCGTTCGGCGAATCGTTCAAGGATCGTCTCGAGGTTCGTGGCGAAACGGGAACTCTCTGGATCGACCTGGCACATTCGGTCGATGTCGGAACCGGGCGATTCGACGGACGAATCGGGTTGACTTCCAGAATCAGCGCCTATCTGCCGACACCGCGCCGCGTGCTCTACTTTGCATCGAGACATCGGTCGCCCTCTCATGAGCCGTCGTTCGAGCTCGCGTTATCCGCATTCGTTGAAGCCGCCGCGAGCGGCGAGGGCCGCAAGCCCGATCTGCACGACGGCTTCGCCGCGCTCGCGGTGATAGACGCCGCTGAAAGGTCGGCGCTTTCAGGACAGCCGGTATCGGTGGGAGAGTGGAAAGGTGCCGGCCCGGCCTCGCCTCGCGTTGAGTAATGTGAGAGATGCCGCCTGAGGGCGCGGCAGTTCAGCGCGCTCCGGGTCCCTTGTAGATCACGCCGTTCTTCATCACGAAGGAAACCTGCTCAGTGCGGTGAATGTCGTCGAGCGGATTCCCCGGCACGGCGACGATGTCCGCAAGCTTTCCTGCGACGATCGATCCGACGCGCTTGTCCCATCCGAGCAGCCTCGCTCCACCCATCGTTCCGGCAGTAAGGGATTGGATCGGCGTGAGTCCTCCCCCCTCGACCATCAAACCGAACTCCCTGGCGTTGGTCCCGTGAGGAATCACGCCGGCGTCCGTACCAAGGGCGATCTGCACGCGATGTGAAGCAGCGATCCGCACCGCCTTCCGTATTCCTGCGGCCGCTGCAAGCGCTTTCTCCGCACGCAGTCCCTTGAGAACTCCGCTCTTCGCAAAAGCCTCGACCGCTGCACCGGCCATCATTGTCGGAACGAGAAAGGTCCCGCGCTGCGCCATCAGCTTCGCTCCTTCCTCATCCAGAAACGATCCATGCTCGATCGATGCGACGCCCGCGCGAGTGGCGATCTTGATTCCCTCGGTTCCGTGAGCGTGTGCGGCGACTTTCCTGTCCAGCTTCGCGGCCTCGTCGACGATTGCCTTCATCTCCTCGTACGTGTACTGGGTCGCGCCGACTGCGTCGCCCTCGGATAGCACACCGCCTGTTGCACACGCCTTGATCACGTCGGCGCCGTACTTGACCTGGTATCTGACGGCCGTGCGCACTTCGTCCGGTCCGTTCGCCACACCCTGACGCGGTCCCAGCTCAACGAGTCCTGGCCGCCACCCGTTCTCGTCGCAATGCCCCCCGGTGATGCCGAGTGCGTGCCCGGCGTTCTCCATTCGTGGACCGATAGCGCGGCCGTCGTTTATCGCCTGGCGAAGCGCCATGTCGTCGAAATCTCCGGACCCCACGACGCGAATCGACGTGAAGCCCCCCATGAGCGTCTTGCGCGCGTTGTCCACCCCAAGAATCGCCGCATACGACGGGTAGTCCTTCACCGTCGCGAGATCCGACAAGGGATCGCCGAGTGTTCGGCCGGCGATGTGAGTGTGTGCGTCGATGAATCCAGGAAGCAGCGTGACGTCCCCGAGATCCAGCACTCTCGCGCCCGCCGGTATCGCAACCGTTGAGGCAGGGCCGGCCGCGATGATCCTGTCGCCGGTCACGACTATCGCCGCGTCGTGAACCACCGCCGGGCTGGCGACGGTGATCATCCGGGCGGCGCGGAGCACGACTGTCTCTTGCGGCGGTGCGGCCTGGGCAAGCGCGACGGAAGCATCCGTGGCGAGGAAAAGCGAGGCGGCCAGCGAGATGAGCCTGAAAGTGCTTTTCATTTCAGCAGGAGGAATGGAGTGTGGGCGCGACGACGCGAAGAGCCAGTGGGCAGGAAATTACATGTACGGAGGAATTCGCGGCGCGATGCAGCTCGCCGTCAGTCTCGAACATGGGTGGTGCCGCAAACGATACATCGAATGACTTGGCTCGCCTTGTTTGGCACTCAGGATAGCGGAGGTGCGTACCGCGGGTTGCGGCCCCGAGCAATGCGATGCGACGCGCGGCTGGAACATCGAGAATCGACACGGCATCCAGCCGGCCGTCGGTTACGGAAGCATCCGGCGCGATCGTGAACATTCCGCCGAAATACGCCGCGTTGGCAATGACAAGCAGCATATGAAAGTCAGATGCGACGAGAGATCCCCTCGACCGGATTGACACTTCGAACCCGCGGTAGGACCACAGCTGTCGCAGCGCGGCATATAGATAGATCGAGCTTCCTCGAAGCCAGTGAGTGTGGGCGATCTCCTCCAGAACCGCAACGTCGAAGCCGAACCCACACGAGTTGAGAAAGAAAACATTCTCGACCCTTCCAACGTCAACTCGAGTGTCCGACGGTCCGGTCGCCAGGCGCGCCAGGGTGCGCACGTCGGCGTCAGCGGTTCCGAGCACCTTGGCGAAATCGTTGCCGGTGCCGGCCGGCATCGCGGCGAGACGCGTGTCTGCGCCGGCATTCATGATCGCGTTGGCGACGTTGGCCGTGGTACCGTCCCCGCCGACGACGACGAGCGTCGTGAATCCATCCGCTATCGCCGCCCTCGCAATGGCGCGCTCGTCGCCTTTCGCGGAAGTCGCTCTGACATCGGTGACACCTTCCTCACCGAATCGCGCCTTGATCTCGGGAATCATCCGCGCCCCGCGTCCTCGCCCCGCTGCCGGGTTGACGATGACGCAGACGCGCTCGCCGCTCAATGAGTGCCCATCTGCTTCCAGGGCATGGCGGGGATCGGCACCGCCTCGGCGAACACGCCCGATGTAAGAAGAGGCCAGACATGAGAATTGTCGGCGTCCGTGAACGAGAAGATCGCAAGACCGGTGACGCCCCGGCTTCGCGCAAGGCGGATCTGGTCGACTATCTCGCGCGCACCCTTGCTCGCGTCGATCCCGATGTACATCTGACGCCCTGTCTCGCGCTCGGATCCCTGAAGCTGATCATCGAGCATGCAGCCCCAGTCGATGCGCGCGCAGTGCGGAATCTTGATTCGCGAGTATGTCATTGGAACGAGAATGTCCACGTAACCCCCGCGCGCCCAGCCGCGGCCGTCCTGCATGAGATCCGTCATTCCCGCCAGCGTCTTCCAGTGCCACTTGTCGTCGTAAATTCCCCAGACCGCCGCTGAGAGCACGAGCTCGGGCTTCACGGCCGTCACGCTGTCGTACGTCTCGTGCACCATACGGCTGACGAGATCCGTGCGATACGCCTTCCACTCGACGGGATACCTGTCGGGGTCCTTGCCGAACTCCTCGCGGCTGACCGCATCCCACGACCATGCGTTGCCCGGGTACCGGATGCGATCGAGGTGGATTCCATCGACGTCGTAGCGCCGCGCGATATCGGCGGCGACCGCGGCGAGCCGGGTGCGAACGCCGGGGAAGGACGGCGACAGCCACACGTACTCTTCGCCGTTCGGGCAGGGCAACCGCCTTCCGTTACGATCGCTCATCACCCACTCGGGATGATCGAGCAGAATATGCCGCGGATTTCCCGCATCGGGTTCCGGCATCGGCTTGCATTGTCCTTCGATTCCGGCGGGACGAGCTGTGAGCGCGTTGAGATAGGCGTGAACCTGAAGGCCCCGCATGTGTCCCTCGCGCACCGCCACCTCGAGCGGATCATACGATGGCGTGCCACCGAGCTTGCCACAGAGAAGCGACGCGCAGGGCTCGAGCTGCGAGCGATAGTAGGCGTCCGCCGACGCCCGCGCCTGGAAATAGATGATGTTGAAATGCGCGCGCGCCGCGGTCTCCATGATGCGAACGATCTTCGCTTCCGAATCGTAGTCGAAGCGCGTGACCCACAACGCCCGCGCCTCCGCATGCACGGCGTCGGCTGACTGCGCACCGAGCGTCTGCATGAACAACGCGGCGGCGAGTCCAATCGCGGCCGGAAACTTCGACTTATGCATCCGACTATTATAGGTGGATGCGCAATCCGCGAAACCTGTTTTTTCTGTCGGCCCTTTTTGTGTTCGCAGGTGTCATCCATTTCATGATTCCACGGAGCTACGCCGGCATCATGCCGCCGTGGGTGCCGTTTCCGATGGAAGCAGTCTATTTAAGTGGCGTTGCCGAGATATTGGGTGGCCTGGGCCTGCTTTTGGCGCCGACCAGGCGGCTTGCCGCGACAGGCCTGATCACTCTCCTCGTGGCGGTCTTTCCAGCCAACGTCCAGATGTTGATCAACGCAGTTGCGGGAGGCGCGTCGTCGCTCTACGTCGCCGCTCTCGTGCTGCGGCTCCCTCTGCAACCTTTGCTGATCGCCTGGGTGTACCGCTCGGCCGTGCGCGACGCGCGATCTCAGCTTCCGCGGACGAACTGGTAGACGCGGCCGCTGGAAGACATCACGTAGAGCTCTCCGCTTGCGTCTTCGCCGAAGGATTGAATCAATCCGATCGATGGGAGATCCCATTGCTTCCGGTCGGCGGCGGTGCCGTTGTCGAAGCGAAAACTTCTGATCCAGCCGAGACAGTAGTCAGCGTAGAAATAGTGGCCGGCCAGCTCGGGAAGTGCGGATCCGCGATAGACGGAGCCTCCGGTGACTGAGCATGCGCCATCGCCGTGGCCGTACTCGATCACCGGCAGCTCGAGGCCGGCGCGGTTGCATGTGGATGCCTGATAACACGTCGATGCCTCCATGATGTTCCACCCGTAGTTGACTCCCGCCCGGGTCGCGGCGACGACGTTGACTTCTTCCCACAAGCCCTGCCCGACATCGGCTATGTAGAGAGTGCCAGCCGTTCGGTCGAAGGCGAATCGCCATGGGTTCCGCAGCCCGATGGCCCACAGCTCCTGCCTCGCGTCGGTGCGTCCCGCAAACGGATTCCCTGAGGGAATCGAGTAGGGATCACCGTTGCTGACGTCGATGCGCAGCAATGCGCCGAGCAGCGTGTTGCGATTCTGGCCGTTGAGGTCAGGATCTCCTCCTCCGCCTCCGTCGCCAAGACCGAGGTACAACAGTCCATCGGGTCCGAACATGGCCAGCCCGCCATTGTGATTCGAGCGAGGATGCGGAACCGTCAGGATGACTTTGGCCGATGACGCATTCGCCTGGTTCGCGTTCGAGGAGACGGTGAAGCGCTCGATCCCCAGCTCGCCTGACAGCCCGGTGAAGTAGACGTAGAAGAACCCATTCGTCCGGTATTGGGGATGAAACGCGACGCTCAGCAGTCCGCGCTCGCCGCCGCTCAGGACGCGCGAAGATATGTCGAGGAACGGAGTCGGGAGGAGCTGCCCGTTTTCGGCGATCCGTATCCGGCCCGGCTGCTCGACGATGAAGAGCCGCGCGTCACCGGGCGGAGAGGCGAGATAGACCGGACTGTTCAGTCCATTGGCGACTTCGCGGAGCGCAAGCTTGAAGTCTGTCGGGATCGGAACGGGGTCAGTCGATTCAGTGCCCGAGCATGCGGCGAGGAGCAGTACGGCGGTAGCGATGTGATGACGCATTTGTATCGAGCCATGCATCTACTGCGCCTCGAACTGCTGCTTCGGAGACAGTCCTAGTCTTCCAGAGCAGGTTCGTATGTCCCCTCAGCGGGCGCAAGATGGCTATTTCCGCTCAGCACACGCGCGCACGTGTTCCACCGAAGAATCGCATCGTCGTTGCCCGGTGGTCGAATCTGCTCCGCTTTCTCGTACCAGCGCATCGCTTCCTGAAGCGACTCGTACGCCATTCCTCCCGAGCCCATGCCACCTTGCGACAGCAGCGCCTGGCCGCGTCGCTCCGACACCACTCCGGTGTAATACGCGCGCTGGTATTCGTCGGTGATGCGCCCAAGATACTCCTTTGCGCGCTTCACTCCCGACGCAGCCACACCGCTCTGCAGATCCGTCAACGCGAGCACCAGCATCACCAGAACCTGCTGGTTGTCTGGATCGACCTCGAGGATGTCGAGGCAGATGCTCTCCGCCGCCCAGGACTGGTTGAGCAGACGGTAGCGCTCCGCCTTCTGGATGGCGCGCGGAATCGCCTCGCGCGAGATCGGCTTCAGCTCGTACATGTTGACCCCTTCTACCGTGGCTTCCGCCTGAAGATGCGCACCAGCGCACGCAGCGGATCGTAATGCTCGTCCACCACGCGCTCCTTGAGAGGAATGATGGCGTTGTCGGTGATCGTGATGCCCTCGGGACAGACTTTCGTGCAGCACTTGGTGATGTTGCAGTAGCCGATCCCGTGCGCCTCCTTCAGCTCTTCGGTACGGTTGACAGTATCCAGCGGATGCATCTCCAGCGCCGCGACATATGTGAAAAAGCGCGGACCCGCGAACGAATCGTGCTTTTGATGATCCCGAAGGACGTGGCAGACGTCCTGGCAGAGATAGCACTCGATGCACTTTCTGAACTCCTGCACCCGGTCCACATCCGACTGCGCCATACGCCAGGTGCCGTCATCGGCGTCGGGTGGCCTCGGAGTGAATTTCGTGATGCGCTTCTTGACCTCGAAGTTCCACGACACGTCGGTGACGAGATCGCGCACCAGCGGGAATGCACGCATCGGCTCCACCGTCACCGGCTCGTTCAGATCGAGGTCGTTGAGCCGCGTCATGCACATGAGCTTCGGCATGCCGTTCACTTCGGCGGAGCACGACCCGCACTTTCCAGCCTTGCAGTTCCACCGAACCGCAAGGTCGTTGGCGCTCTCCGCCTGGATCTGGTGAATGGCGTCGAGGACGACCATCCCTTCCGAGACTGACGTCGTGTAAGTCTCGAAGTGTCCGTTCGACGCGTCACCTCTCCAGACCTTGAACGATGCGCGCCTCGACTCACCACCTGCACTGGCGTCGCTTCGCTCAGCTGCGCGCTGTCCGCTTTCGACGATCCCCCGCGATACACTGGCCGTCATCGCTACTTGTTCTCCTCGACGATCTGCCTGAGATCTTCGCGCATCTCGGGAATGGGGGCACGCTCGACGCGCATCGCTCCGTCTTCACCACGGACTACGAGTGTGTTGAACCCCGCGTATGCGGCGTCCTTCTCAGGGTAGTCTTCCCGGAAGTGACCGCCGCGACTCTCCTTCCGCTCGATCGCCGAACGCGTCACCGCCTCGGCGACCGTCAGCAGATTGTCGAGGTCGAGCGCGGTGTGCCAGCCCGGATTGTACTCGCGGTTGCCCGGCACGCAGACGCGCGCGGCGCGATTGCGGAGTGCCTCGAGTCCCGCCAGCGCCTGCTGCATCTCCTCTTCGCGGCGCACGATTCCCACGAGCTCCTGCATCATCTCCTGAAGAGAATGCTGTACCTGGTAGGCACCTTCGGTCGATGCGTCCGCGCTCCCTCGCTCGAACGGCTCGAGCGCCTGCTGAGCGGATCTCTCGACGGCCTCGCCTGGAATGCTCGCCGCCGCTACTGATCCGGCGTAGCTCGCGGCGTGCTCACCCGCGAGCTTGCCGAAGACGAGGAGGTCCGACAGCGAGTTTCCACCGAGCCGGTTTGCGCCATGAAGACCGGCAGCAGACTCGCCCGCCGCGAACAGACCGGGTACAGTGGACATCTGCGTATCGCCATCGACGCGGATCCCTCCCATCACGTAATGAGTGGTGGGACCGACTTCCATCGGCTCCGACGTGATGTCGATGTCGGCGAGCTGCTTGAACTGGTGGTACATGCTGGGAAGCTTCTTCCTGATGTGCTCGGCCGCATTCGGAATCTTGCTCTTGATCCACGAGATGTCGAGAAAAACTCCGCCGTGCGGGCTTCCCCTTCCCTCGCGCACCTCGCGCATGATGCAGCGCGCGACGTGGTCGCGCGTCAGAAGCTCGGGAGGACGGCGTGCATTCTTGTCGCCCTGCACGTATCGCCACCCTTCCTCTTCGTTGTCCGCTGTCTGCGACCGGTAGTTCTCGGGGATGTCGTCGAACATGAAGCGGCGGCCTTCCTTGTTCACCAGGATCCCGCCTTCGCCGCGCACTCCTTCGGTCACCAGAATTCCGCGCACGCTCGGCGGCCACACCATGCCGGTGGGATGGAACTGCACGAACTCCATGTCCTGCAGCGCTGCGCCCGCGCGGTATGCGAGCGACTGACCGTCCCCGGTGTATTCCCAGCTGTTGCTGGTGATGTGGAATGCCCGGCCTATTCCGCCGGTTGCAAGAACTATCGCCTTCGCCTCGAAAAGACGGAATCGTCCGCGCTCACGATCGTACGCGAGCGCGCCGGCAATGCGGTCACCGTCCCTGAACAGGTCGATGACCGTGCACTCCATGTGCACGTCGATGCCGAGGTGGATCGCATGATCCTGAAGAGTCCGGATCATCTCCAGACCGGTGCGGTCCCCGACGTGAGCGAGACGCGGATACTTGTGGCCGCCGAAGTTGCGCTGGAGAATGCGGCCATCGGGCGTTCGGTCGAACACCGCGCCCCACGCCTCGAGCTCCCGCACGCGGTCCGGAGCCTGCTTCGCGTGAAGCTCGGCCATTCTCCAGTTGTTCATGTACTGCCCGCCGCGCATCGTGTCGGCGAAGTGCACGCGCCAGCTGTCGCGGTCGTCGACGTTCGCGAGCGCCGCCGCGACACCTCCTTCGGCCATCACGGTGTGCGCCTTCCCGAGAAGCGACTTGCAGACGAGCCCGACTCGGGCTCCCTTGCTGGCCGCCTCAATGGCTGCGCGAAGCCCTGCTCCGCCGGCGCCGACGACGAGCACGTCGTGAGAGTGCGGCTCGTACTGCGGCATCTACAGGATTCTCCAATCTGTCCACACGCCCATCGAGAGCATTCGCACGTAGATGTCGCAGAAAGCGACCATGACGAGACTGCACCACGCCCACCGCATGTGTCCCCGGTTGAGACAGCTCGCGCAGTCGTACGCCTTCTTCCGAATCGGAGCCCTCGAGAGCCGGTCGAGATACCCTCCGACGAGATGCCTGAATGAATGGCAGCCCAGCGTGTAGCCGCCGAGGAGAATCACGTTTGCGGTCAGCAGAAGTGTTCCGACTCCAATGCCGAACCTCGTCGTACCAGTCGCCTGATCGGTGAACCACATCGCCTTCCATGCGTCGTGCGACAGGAAGACGAGGAAGATCAGTGCGAAGTAGAGGAAGTACCGGTGAATGTTCTGGATGATGAGCGGAAACGAGCTCTCTCCGCGATAACCTTTGCGCGGCTCACCGACTGCACACGACGGCGGGTCGGACCAGAACGCCTTGTAGTACGCGCCGCGATAGTAATAGCAGGTGAAGCGGAAGCCGGCGGGGAATGGCAGGATGATGAGCGCGGGCGAAAATGGCACCAGGCCCGGCCACCACGGCGGCCTGGGACCGAACCAGCTCTGCGCGGAGTCGCCGAAGAGCAGCGGTGAATAGAACGGCGAGAGATAGTTGCCGTACTCGTAGTGGGCGTTCTGCAGAGCTGCCCACGTAGCGTAGACGAGAAAGCTGGAGAGGACTACGAATACGATCGCGGGCTGGATCCACCATGCGTCGCGGCGCATGGTCTCACCCCAGCCGCGACGCCGTATCTGTACGACATCGACGCCCATCGACAGCTATTTCTTATCGTGCGGTGTCTTGTCGGCGACGTACAGCTCGAGATAGCCGCACTCCTCGCAGACGAACGGCATCACGACGAGTCCTGAATTCGGATTGATGGTGCCTTCTGTGGCCGAACCCGTCATGTTAACCAACGCCTTGAGAGTCTCGGTGCGGTTCATTCGGGCGTTCGGGTGGTTGACGCAGTAACGCTTTCCGTCCTTGATAGGCATGCGGGCCCCGGGATTGAGTGGGAGATAGTCGCGGCCAAATGTACGGGCGGGCTGAAGTTCGAGCCAGAAGCGGGAGCGATGCAAGCTGAAAGAAAAAGGGCCGCTCATCGCGACCCTCTCTCCTGCGTGAACGTCCCGCCGTTACGCTTTGGTGCGCGGGCCGTGACGTCCCTTCATCTTGTCGCGCCGGCCGTCGACCCTTGCCGCACGCTCCTTCTGTGCCGCGTCCCACTTCGCGCGCTGATCCGCGGTGAGGACCGACCGGATCTCGTTCTGCTCCTGTGTGCGAATCGCCGTCACACGCTGCCGGAACTGCTCGCGCTGTTGCTGAAGGCGCTGGCGGGCAGCGGCGGACGTGTCGCGCGGCTGCTTCGAATCGCGCATTCCCTTGAACTGCGTCCTGGCTTGCTCATGAAGCGCCTTGAACTGCGGCTGATACTTCTCGTGAATCGCCTTGATGCGCGTCTTCTGCGCGTCGGTGAGATTGAGCTGGGCCAGCATGCGGCCGCCACCCTGGCCGCGTCCGAACTGCCCGCGCTCACCCATCCGTCCACGCCGGGCGCCGTCCATCTGCCCGCGGCGGGCATCGCCGTCGCGCATGCCGCGGTGCGCGGTGTCAGGCTTCGCAGGCACCTGCGCGCCGGCGAACACTGCCAATCCGAAAACAGCTACGGCGCTGAGAGCAGCCGTGCGAAATTTCGACATCGAACCTCCACATCGTTTGGTGTCACACGCCCCATGCGCATGACAACTGGTAGACGTGGAGTGTACGCCGATGTTAGCGAGAAATCCGAAGAGAATTGGTGGAACTATTTGCGGCGGGCGGGTTAGCCGGCGGCCGCTTCCGGCACCGTACCGAACCGGCGCTCTCTCCCGTGGAAATCCTCGACCGCCGCGGCGAGGTCGGCAGGTCCGAATTCCGGCCACATCCGCCGCGTGAAGTAGAGCTCGGCGTAGGCACATTCCCAGAGAAGAAAATCACTCAACCGCTGCTCGCCTCCAGTACGGATCAGCAGATCGACGTCGCGGGAATCTCCGATGCCGTTGTCCACGCGCGACAGGAGATGCGCGAACTCCGACCGGTCTGCCTCCACGTCGTCATGCGGGACATGGCGCATCGCCCTCGCGGCGCGGAGCATCGCATCGCGTGACGAGTAGTCTACGGCGATGCGCAGCTCCAGCGTCCGTCCCTCCCGCGTCGCGTTCTCCGCGTTGCAGATCGCCCGCAGCAGCTCTGCGGGAATGCGATCGCGGCGCCCGATGATCTTCATTCGCACGCCGTTCGTCACGCAGCGCGCCACCTCGGACACCAGGTAGCGGCGAAAGAGCCGCATCAGAAGCGCGACCTCGCGCGACGGCCGCCGCCAGTTGTCGGCGGAGAACGCGTAGAGCGTGAGCGTGCCGATCCCGCAATCGGGCGCGGCTTCCACAATTTTCCGGACGGTACGCGCGCCGGCGATGTGTCCCGCCGTGCGCATCTGGCCACGCGCGGTCGCCCATCGTCCGTTGCCGTCCATGATTATCGCGACGTGAATGCCGCGCTCTTGTCTGAGGCTCATGATGTTCAGTTCGTGGGAGCTAGCGATCGCGCGTTGCGCGGATCAGGGCTTCCATGTGATCGAGGTACCGCTCGAGCGCGCGGCGCCCGGCCGCCGTGAGGCGATACTGGGTCTTCGGCATGCGCCCCTCGAAGGACTTTGTGCAGGCGATATACTCCGCCTCCTCGAGCTTCCGCGCGTGAACGCTCAGATTCCCGTCGGTCGTTCCCATCAGCTTCTTGAGATCGCTGAAGCTGAGAGTGTCGTTCACCGCGAGCGCGCTCACGATGCCGAGACGAAGACGCTCGTGAATGAGACGATCCAGCTCGTCCGCCTTTTTCGCGGGAGAGCGGCGCAGTGCCGTCCCCTTCATTGGGGTGTGCGAGCGGGAATCGTCCCGCGCCGCCCCGTTCTTAGCCACCGTGACTCCTGGCGATTGGAATTCCGAATGCAATGTGAAGCCCGCCGAATGCAGCGCCCAGTATCCACTGGCTCCACTCGAACGGTGTGAATACCGCAACGACACCGGCCGCCATGAAAAGGATCCCCATCACGGGAACGATCCTCACCGAAAATGCTCCCCCCGCCACCACTGCTGTTCCATACAGCAGAAGCCACACTCCGGGAATCGCTTCCACGAGTCCGGCCCGAAAGAGAACGAACGTCAACAGCGCACCCACCACCATCGGCGGTGAGAAGCTGAGCACGAATTTTCTTCCCGGCCCCGAAAGCAGCGGCATCTTCGCCGCGCGCGACTTCCGCACCATCGCCCAGCACATGATGATCGGAGAGAGAACAGCGGACGCGAGCCAGATATTGAGCGCGCCGGTCGTGGTCTGCTGCATCGAGGCCGCAATCGCCACGAGTATCGCGATGACTCCGATCGACACCATTCCCCAACCCGATACCGCGGTGAAGGACCCGGCGGCTTCCATCGTGTTCCTGATGAACGCGAGATTGTCCATCGCGCGCCCGTGAAGGGTCGACGACAGGTCTTTTGGAGGCGGTGGTCGAAGCGGCCGAGCCGATGTCATGAGAGTATCATACGGGGGTGGGGTGATGACTGTCAAGTACTTTGCGGCGCAAAGCCCACTTATGGCGGAGGTCGCAAGGACGCCACCACCTCATCACATCAGGCCAGTGTGATCGGACCCGGAAGAGGATCGCTCGCCGGGAAGCTCTGCTCGACCATCTTGTCCAGGCGCCGCTCCTCGATCGCCGACGAAAGCATCGCGATGAGGTTGCCACAGAAAGCAGGAAGATCCTCCTGCCGCCGGCTGGTCAGAAGCTTCTGGTCCACCGAAGCCTGCTTGTCCACCCAGGAGCCGCCTGCCTGGCGAATCTCGTCGGCTATCTCGGGGTGAGAAGTGAGAGTCCGGCCCTCGACGGCCTGCGCCTCGACGAGCAGTCGCGGAGCATGGCAGATCGCGGCCACGGGCTTGTCTGCCTCCATGAATCCGCGCACCAGGTCGACCGCCTCCGGTGTCGCCCGCAACGCTTCGGTATTCCGCATGCCCCCCGGTATCACCAGCGCATCGAAATCCCGAGCACTCACTTCACTGACCAGCGAGTCGACATTGAACGTGTCCGCCTTCTCCTCGTGAATGAATCCCTGAATCTTGCCCGGCTTGATCGACACCAGCATGACGTCAGCGCGCGCTTCCTTGAGAGCCTGCCACGGAGCGGTCAGCTCGACCTGCTCGACACCGTCAGTTGCAAGCACCGCGACTTTTCGTCCGGTCAGATATCCCGCCATCCACTCCCCCCGCTCGTTATTGAATCAAACGCAAACGACAGGTCAGGAAACGTGCCAGTCACCCGGCCAGAAACCGCTCCGTCCAGTCCGCCACCCTTCATATTAATGCATGCCGCTCGTAGACCTGTACGGACATGAGGAACTTCGCGCCAGGCTTTCACGAAGCGTGGCCGCCGGCTCGCTTCCAGCGAGTCTCCTCTTCCACGGACCACGAGGCGTCGGAAAGCAGCGACTCGCGCTATGGCTCGCTCAACTGCTCCTCTGCCAGGAGGCCGAGCGACCGTGCGGAAAATGCCGAAGCTGCAAGTATGCGCGCGATCTCACCCACCCTGATGTCCACTGGTATTTTCCGCGACCCCGAGGCAAGGACGCTGATCCGGACATCGCCGACATCCGCGACGACTACCAGGACGCGATCGCGGAGCGAATCGCCAATGGCGGACTCTACGCCGCTCCTCCCGGAAACGAAGGAATCTTCGTCTCCACCGTGCGGGCAATCGTACACGAAGCATCGATCTCCCCGGCGATTGGGGCACGAAAGGTTTTCGTCATAGGCGACGCCGAACGCATGGCCCTGCAGGAAGGACAGGAGTTCGCTGCCAACGCGTTTCTCAAGCTGCTCGAGGAGCCGTCCGAGAACACCAACATCATCGTCACGTCCAGCGAGCCCGGCGCGCTGCTCCCCACGATCCGGTCGCGCACCGTGGCGGTTCGAGTTCCACTTCTTCCCGAGCCGGCCGTAAGAGCGTTTCTCACCGATCCAGCAGTCGTTGCGGCGCTCGGCGCTGGATCGAGCAACGAGAGAGTCCAGCTCGCCGCCGGTGCTCCTGGGTCACTCTTCGGCGACGACATGCGCGGCAAAGCGATGGTCGCGGCACGCAGACTGCTCGACGCCGCTGCAGATCCCCACGCCTCCGCCCGCCACGCAGCCGCGCTCGCTGTCGGCGCCTCGGGCGCTCGAGGCGGATTTTCCGATGTCCTCGACTCGCTGCTCGTGATCCTCGGAGAACGCATGCGCGCTGCGCTTCATGACGGCAACGAACAGCGCGCTCTTGCAGCGAGCCGCGCATCGGAGAGCGTTGGCCGTGCGCGGCTTCTCGCCAGCGGGAATGTGAATCCGCAGCTCATCACCGCGGGACTGCTGCGTGACCTGGCGGAGGCGGTCAGATGAGCGACCTCACTCACACGGACGAGAGCGGGCAGGCGCACATGGTGGACGTGAGCGGCAAGTCACCGTCGCCGCGACTCGCCATCGCCGCCGGCGCGATCAGAATGTCGCCCACGACTCTCGACGCGATTCGCTCCAACTCATTGAAAAAAGGGGACGTGTTGGCTGTCGCACGCGTGGCGGCGATCATGGCGGCCAAGCGCACGTCGGAGATGATCCCTCTCTGTCATCCGATTGCGCTGACCGACGTGGGCGTGGAGTTCGTACTGGACGATTCGCTGCCCGGCGTCCGTGTGCGCTCGCACGCTCGGACTCACGAGAGAACAGGCGTCGAGATGGAAGCTCTCACCGCCGTCTCTGTGGCTCTGCTCACCATCTACGACATGGCCAAGGCGATTGACCGCGGCATGACGATCACCGCCATCGCTCTCGTTGAAAAGAGCGGCGGCGCATCAGGTGACTGGAAACGCGAGGACAGCGACGAAGGCTGAGCTCAGAGCGTGCGCGGCACCTCCAGCATTTCCGCTGCTTCGTTCACATGCCTGATGTATTGGGAGATGCCTTCGTCGGCGCGCCGCTGGGGCAGCACGAAGGCTGGGTCCTGAGGCTCTGAGGACGTCGGCATGTTGACCATGGGATCGCCGCCTCTGTTGATCACCGCATTCTCGAAACGCTCGACGGCGCTCAGAAGATCAGCCAGCAGCGCAGGGTCTTCCTCGGCGCTCACCTCCAGACCCTTCTGTAGAAGCCTCGCCGTGAGTTCCACGGCGGCCCTTTGGAGCTCCTCACGCCGGTGAGGTGAAAGTATCTCGCTCTCCTGCTCGGATCTGTCCGGTGGCATGTGCATTCGCGTCTCCCCGTGGTGTTGGAGAATGATGATGCAAATCGCGTCCCGCTGGCGCGCCGCACTTGCCTGGCCCCAGCCGGGACGCCTAGTTAAGCACCGTCCTGGACCCACCCCCGGAGCCACCCCACGTGCTCAAGAGACTCGTTCTTCTTTCCTCCTGCGTCGCACTCGTCTTCGGCGCTCTTCCTCGTTCAGCCGCCGCGCAACAGGCGCCGTACGACACCGCCGCCTTCACCGCCCTTCGCTGGCGCGAGATCGGACCTTTTCGCGGCGGTCGCTCAGTCGCCGTCGCCGGATCGACCACACGCCCGTGGGAATACTATTTCGGCACCACCGGAGGCGGAGTCTTCAAGACTGTCGACGGCGGAATGACATGGTCGGCCGTCAGCGACAAGTTCTTTGGTGGAACGACGGGGGCGATCGGGATCGCCGAATCGAATCCCGACATTGTCTACGTTGGCACCGGCGAGCATCCGATTCGTGGCAACGTGTCGCACGGTGATGGCGTCTACAAAACCACCGATGCCGGAAAAACCTGGGCTTATGTCGGTCTTGCCGACACCCGCCAGATCGGACGGGTCCGCGTTCATCCGAAGAATCCCGACATCGTATACGTCGCCGCACTCGGACACGTCTGGGGTCCGAACACCGAGCGCGGCGTGTTCAAGTCCGAGAACGGTGGCAAGAGCTGGCGTCGCGTTCTCTTTCAGAGCGACTCAGCGGGCGCAATCGATCTGGTGATGGATGCGACCGATCCCAAAACGCTCTACGCGTCCTTCTGGCACGCCTACCGAACTCCGTGGAAGCTCGTATCCGGCGGCGCCGGGAGTGGAATCTTCAAGACCACCGACGGCGGTGAGACCTGGACCAACATCACCCGCAACCGCGGCCTGCCAACCGGCACGCTCGGCAAGATCGGCATCACCGTTTCTCCCGTGAATCCGAAGCGGCTGTGGGCACTCGTCGAGGCCGATTCCGGCGGGGTGTTCCGCTCCGACGATGCGGGTGCAACATGGACGAAGACAAACTCAGAGCGGAATCTCCGGCAGCGAGCATGGTATTACACGCGGATCTTCGCCGACACCAAGGACACGAACACCGTGTACGCGCTGAACACGGGGATGTACCGCTCCACGAACGGTGGCAGGACTTTCCGCTCGATCCAGGTCCCTCACGGCGACAACCACGATCTCTGGATCGCGCCGAACGACAACAACCGGATGATCGAGAGCAATGACGGCGGCGCAAACGTGTCGTTCAATGCCGGCCGCACCTGGACCGAGCAGGATCAGGCAACCGCGCAGTTCTATCACGTCACCACCACGAATCATTTTCCCTACCGCGTGTGCGGCGCACAGCAGGACAATTCGACGCTCTGCGGACCGAGCCGCTCGGGAGGGGGCATCTCGATCGATCAGTGGTACAATGTGGGTGGCGGTGAAAGCGGATACATCGCGGTGCGCCCTGACGATCCAGAGATCATTTACGCCGGATCGTACGGCGGATATCTGACACGCCACGACCAGCGGACGGGATTCGAGCGCAACGTGAATCCATGGCCGGACAACCCGATGGGTCACGACGCTGCGGATGCGAAGTACCGCTTTCAGTGGACCTTCCCGATCGTGATATCACCGCATGACCCGAAGACTCTTTACGTCGGATCGAGTGGCGTGTTCAGATCGCGCAACGATGGGCAGAGCTTCGAAGCGATCAGCCCGGATCTGACACGCCACGATCCACGCACACTCGGCCCGTCAGGTGGTCCGATCACCAGGGACCAGACGTCGGTCGAGTACTACGCGACTGTGTTCACCATCGCCGAGTCGCCTGTCACTCGTGGTGTGATCTGGGCCGGATCGGACGATGGACTCGTGCACGTGTCGCGAGACAACGGGGCAACGTGGAAGAACGTCACCCCGGCGAGCATTCCCGAGTGGAGCCGGATTTCCATGATCGAGGCGTCGCATTTCGCGCCCGGCACGGCTTACGTCGCATCGAACCATTACCAGATGGATGACTTGAAGCCGTACATCTACCGCACCACTGATTACGGCGCGACGTGGCAGCTGGTCGTGACTGGAATTCCTGCGACGGAGTTCGTGCGGGTCGTGCGCGAGGACCCCACGCACCGCGGGCTTCTCTTTGCAGGCACCGAGCGTGGAGTCTGGGTGAGCTTCGACGACGGCAGTAACTGGCAGACGCTGCAACGGAACCTGCCGATCGTACCGGTTCACGATCTCGCGGTTAAGGAAGGCGATCTCGTGGCGGCAACGCACGGGCGGTCGTTCTGGATTCTCGACGACCTCTCATCGATGCGGCAGATGCGGCGCGAGATCACCGCCAGCCCGTCGCATCTCTTCAAGCCGCGTGATGTTTACAGAGCCGGGTTCGGCGGAGGAGGAGGAACCGGCTCTGCCGGCGATCATCCGACGGGTCAGAATCCTCCGTCAGGAGCGATCGTCTACTACTGGCTCAAGTCGCCGAAGCAGACGGTGACGATGGAATTCGTCGATCCCGCGGGAAAGGTCATCCGGACATTCACGAGCGCGCAGGACGCGCGGGTTGCGCGCGACTCACTGCGTGCAGACAGCATTCGCACCGCGCGGACGGACAGTCTTCGGCGAGCCGGTGTCAAAGTCGACTCAGCTCAGCGCGCGGAAGCGCGCGGAGAGGAGACGCCCGCGGACGAGGGCCCGCGCCGCACGCCTCCCCCGCTTCGCGTTTCCAACAAGGCCGGCCTCAACACGTTCGCGTGGAACCTGCGCTACCCTGAGGCGTCGACATTCGAGAACATGATCTTCTGGGCAGCCGGCACGCAGGGACCCGTTGCAGTGCCGGGAACGTACACCGTGCGCATGAAGGCGAATGGCGCCACGCAGTCTCAGACCTTCCGCCTCGTGAACGACCCGCGCTCGAAGGCGACTCAGGCCGAGATGCAGGATCAGTTCGCGTTTCTTCTCAGGGTTCGCGACGAGACGAGCAAGGCAAACGACGCGGTGAAGCTCGTCCGCAACATGCGGTCGCAGCTCGCGGACCGGACGAGTCGCATGCCGGCCGATCGGCGCGCCGCGTTCGAGTCAGCAGCGAAGGCGCTCGAGAACAGCCTTTCAGGACCTGAGCGCGAGATCTACCAGGTACAGAATCGGTCGGGCCAGGACCCGCTCAACTATCCGATCCGGCTCAACAACAAGATCGCTGCACTCGCAGGCGTAGCGTCGAGCACGGACGCGCGGCCGACGAGTCAGACGCGCGAGGTCTTCAGAATTCTGTCGGCGCAGCTCGAGGTTCAGCTCGGAAGAATCCGGACCGCGCTCAATCAGAGTCTTCCTGGATTGAATCGCGATCTTGCGGCTGCGGGTCTGCCGCCTCTCGTCGAAAGCACCGCGGAGATACAGACAGCTCAACCGGCCAGAGGGACCGGCGGGACCGGCGGCGATGAGGAATCCGCCGCCGATCCCGACGAATCAGAGAACCACGGGACTGGTCGATGAGGCGCCCTGCTGACCTTCACTGAGCGTCGCCTGGCGCATCGCCGCCGCACCCATCATTCCACCGATCCCCATCGATTCAACCGCGGAGCTCGGCACCAGCATCAGCGCGCCTTTCTCCTTGAGACCTTCCATGAGGATGTTCATCGCTCGCAAGTGAAGTGCAGTGGGATTTCCCGCGTACGAGCGTGACGCCTGCTCGAACAGGGTCGCGATCTCCACTTCTGCCTGTCCGAGAATGATGCGCGCCTGCTTTTCACGCGATGCCTGCGCTTCGCGCGACATGGCGTCCTGAAGAGAAGTTGGAATCACGACGTCGCGCATCTCTACTGATTGCACCGTCACACCCCAGGGATTGGAGCGCTCGTCGATCAACAGCTGAAGCTCGGCTTCGATGCGCTCGCGTCCGCGCAGCAGGTCGGTGAGCGATGTACGTCCGATGATGTCCCGCAGACCTGTCTGCGCTGCCCAGCTCACGGCCTGCGCGTAATCCTGCACCTCGAGCGCGGCTTTCTCGGAGTCGTGCACCATCCAGAACAAAACCGCGTCGACGTTGACCGGAACCGTATCGGAGGTCAGCGTCTCCTCGGCAGCGAAGCTAGTGGTGACGACACGCTGGTCGATCCATGAGGAGACCTTGTCGAAGAGAGGCAGCACCCAGAAGAGGCCGGGGCCTCTCAAGCCGATGTAGCGGCCGAGCCGCAGTACGACGCCACGCTCCCACTGTTGTGCTACACGCGGGGACTGGGCGGCGATGACTCCGATGATCAATCCCAGGAACAGCCAGATGGGATTCTGGGTTCTTCCGCTCGCCAGGAGTCCGGCGAGGACCGACGCCAGAAGCAGAAATGCCGAGACGACGTTGACACGTGATGGGCGCTGCGGCCGACGCTCTCGCTTCTGTACAGCGAGGTTAGAGCTTGGGATCAACATGAGCTTTCTTCTCCTGTTCGAGCCTGCGTTGGAGATGCGTGATTAGATCGGGAATTTCAAAACCGAGCGCCGCCGCTTCCGGTACGAGCCGAGAGATGAGCCGACTGATCTCACGCTCGCGGTTCTCGCGGACGACGGGTGCCGGCGGCGGCGTACGTACAAATGTGCCTACTCCCCGCTGGGTCTCGACGATCTCGGTCCTTTCCAGGGCCGAATAGACGCGGGCGGCGGTATTGGCGTTGCAATGAGGGCGCAAGCAGCACCATTCCCCCACCTAAGCGGATCAGTCACGGCGGACCTGCGTCACTGCCTCCGCTGCCTTGAGCTCGATTGGCTCTGCGACGCCTTCGCCGACCGCCCCCGGGACGGCGTTCTCGGAGAGGACGCGCGTCATGAATCGCTGCGCCTCGCCGATTCTTTCGACCTCTATCGCCACGGCCTCGACGGACTGCTCGAGGTGCGTCAAACTGTCGCTGAATGCGACGGAGCCGGCAGAGATCACTGACTCCTCTGGGCGCGATCTGCGTGGCCCGAAGAGTTGCCACCCAAAGAATCCGGCGAGCAGCACCCCGGCATGGGTGGCGGCATGGCCCGGTTCACCCATCGCCACGGCGTAAACCAAGCCGCCGACGTTGACGACGACGAAGACAAATCCCGCCAGCAACCACACTCTTGAACGCCGAGCCATCGGAAGCTCCTCCTGTTTGCTACCGGATTACCCTGTCGAACCTCACTGGATTCTGCACCGAGTAACTGTAGTGCCACCACTCTTTCTCGTAGTTCACGAAGCCCTGCCTTTCCATTACGGTCTTCAGAAGCTGCCGGTTTCTCGCGAGAACCCCACGCGCATTTTTCGTATGCGCGGCAGCCCCGAAGTAGTCGAACGGTGTGCCCATCGTGACTTCCTGTTTCGTCGCGAGCACGATGAGGGTGAGATCCACGGCTTCGCCCAGGTTGTGACGGCTTCGTGATGCGATGTAACCGTCACGCAGCAGGTCGGGACGGCTGGCCTTCTGCGTCCACGCGACCATTGCGTCGGTCGCCCGCACCGGCCTGTACGCATCGTAGATCTTGAGACCGTATCCCTGCGCGCGAAGATCCTCGTTCACGACCGCGAGCGCAGCCGCCGCTTCCGCGCGCAGATAAGCCCGGTTCCCCTCGTAACCGGGTAGCGGTGCTCGGGTGAAGTTGTTGGGCGTTGCATAGCGAAGCTCCACCACGATCGAGCTGTCCACTCGCTGAACGTCCACGAGAAGCGAATCCGCCGCGTCGTCCGGAGCGGTCGGCAGGACGGCGGTGTTGATGGGCTCGGGCGGCTTTCGCTGGAGAATGCTGCAGCCACCGATAAGCACGACGAGCGCGGCGACACGCGTGAGTTTGAATGCCATCATCCGAAGATACGCGGGCGTATATTCCGCCGCTCGCGGAAGCAAAGCTCGATGCGAACCCGTCATGGTAGAGACCTCGTGGAATGAATCCATTGGAAATCGTCGCGGCGGTATTCGGCGTCGTCAGCGTGTTTCTCAGCGTGCGCCAGAATATCTGGAGCTGGCCAACGGCGATCGTCAACGTCGGCCTCTACATCGTCGTCTTCTATGAATCGAAGCTGTACGCGGACACGGGCCTGCAGGTCGTCTACGTCGTGCTCAACGCGTACGGCTGGTACCACTGGCTGTACGGAGGAAAGAATCGTACCGAGCTGCCGGTCACACGAACTTCGGGACGCCTCGGCCTCCTCCTGATGGCGATCGCCGCCGCCAGCACCGCGCTGATCGGAGCCTTTCTTTCGAGCAGAACCGACGCCGCCCTTCCCTGGGTGGACGCGGCCACCACCAGCACCAGCCTCGTCGCGCAATGGATGATGACGCGAAAGCTTCTCGAGAACTGGATCGTG
>JBDTRZ010000028.1:0-32424 GCA_039931395.1 Gemmatimonadales bacterium | reverse complement strand
CAGGCAGGAAACGTGGCCGCGGTATGCCGCGGTGAGTCCACGGCTTCTCGACAAGATCGAGCTCGTGATCGCCGAGCTTGCGCGGTGGCATGGAGGAAGCGTCGAAGAAGTGAAGCTGGCGCTCGACGTGCATTCGGGATTCCGCGCCCCGGACCACAATCGTCGTGTCAGGCGAGCCGCGACAGACAGCCAGCACCAGTACGGGGACGCCGCCGACGTGGCGATCGACGCGAACGGCGACGGCAAGTACACGGCGGTGGACAGCCGTATGGTGGGTCTCGCGGT
The DNA here is from genome assembly GCA_039931395.1 of Gemmatimonadales bacterium. GTDB lineage: Bacteria > Gemmatimonadota > Gemmatimonadetes > Gemmatimonadales > Gemmatimonadaceae > UBA4720. The sequence goes on along the minus strand of JBDTRZ010000028.1, from coordinate 32,139 downwards.
GGAGATCGTGGAACTCAAGCACCCCGGTCTCGTAGGGGGACTGGGCATCTACACGAGCGGGCACGCGCGCACGACGTACGTGCACATCGACGCCCGCGGAAAGCGCGCTCGCTGGCGCGGCTGAGGAGACCTCGAGTGAACGACATCCTGCGCGACCGACTGATGCGGAAGCTGGACATCATGCCGGAAGACAAGCTGAACCAGGTCATGGACTACATCGAGTTTCTCGACTCGAAGTACGCTCCGCGAAACTCACCGGCTCCCAATCCGCTGACTCGATTTGCTGAAGGCGTGGAAAGCACGCTGCGAGCAGGGAAGGTCTCCGCGAATGCGATCTCCGGCACGATGAACATCATGAACAAGGCGGTTGGGGCGATCTCCGAGGTCGCTGCCGCTGGCAAGTCTGTTGCAACGGGCATCATGGGCGCTGCGTCGAGCGGCGCCCCTGACGCTGGCCCGCCTGCGGCGGCTCCGCCCGACATTCCGCGCGGCGGGCCGCACGAGCTGGGGAGTCAGCTACCCCACACCCCGGGAGAGCCCGAAAAGTGACGACAGCGAAGAAACGAAGCGCACCTGCTGCCGGACGACGTCCCCGGAAGCTCCCGCCGGAAGTGGAGATCCCCGCGGCGCCACGCACGGGAACGAAGCGCACGGTGATGGGGACGATCAGCGAGCTTCCAAACTTTCTGCGCCTTCTCTACGGGCTCATCACCGACAAGCGCGTGAACGCGGTCGACAAGCTCGTGGTGGCGGGCGCGATCGCGTACATCCTGCTGCCGGTGGACGTCATTCCGGACTTCATCCCTTTTCTGGGTGAAGTAGACGACGTTTTCCTCCTGATTCTCGCTCTTCAGCGGCTCATTTCCAACGCGGGACGAGCGGTGGTGCAGGCGTACTGGGCCGGCGATCCGGACGAGCTTTCGGCTCTCAACCTGGAGAAGATTCTTGCGGCATGCGCGTTCTTCCTTCCCCGGCGGATGCGCCGGAGGCTGAGGGCGATCGGGAGACTCTAGACATCGCCGGATCTGGACTGGGAAAGGGCTTTTCCGTACATTCAGCTATGGCAACCACAACTCGTCCGACGTCCAGGCCCGCTCAACCGGCTGCAACCGGGAGCGGGCCTTCGCGTTTCATGGAGCCGGAGAGCTTTCAGCGCGGCGTAGACCGGGTGCGTGAGGACATCGTCCTGACCTTCGATGACGTCCTGCTCACGCCGCGCCATTCCGTCGTCATCCCGCGGGACGTGGATACAAAATCCCGTTTCACGCGCAAGATCAGTCTCAATGTCCCGTTCGCTTCAGCAGCGATGGACACGGTGACCGAATCGGAAATGGCGATGGCGATGGCCCGCGCGGGCGGCATCGGGGTCATCCACAAGAACATGTCGATCGACCGGCAGGCTGCCGAAGTGGATCGTGTGAAGCGGTCGGAGAGCGGGATCATTCTCAATCCGATCACGCTTTCTCCGGACGCGACTCTTCGTGAGGCTGTCGCGCTCATGACGCGATTCCGGATCTCAGGAGTCCCGATCGTGGATCGTGACGGACACCTCGTCGGAATCATCACGAACCGGGACCTTCAGTTCGAGCGCAACCTGGACCAGCCGCTGCGCGAGGCGATGACATCAGAAGGTCTCGTGACAGCTCCGGTTGGAACGACGCTCGACGAGGCTGAGAGAATCCTGGGCAAGCATCGCATCGAGAAGCTGCCCGTCGTCGATGCCAATGGCACCCTTCGCGGCTTGATCACGGTGCGCGACATTCACAAGCGCCGCGAGTTTCCGAACGCGAACAAGGATGATCACGGGCGACTCCGCGTCGCGGCTGCAATAGGTGCTTCGAATTTCCAGGACCGTGCCCGCGCGCTGGTGGATGCAGGTGTGGACGTGCTGGTGATCGATACCGCGCACGGCCATAGCGAGGGAGTTCTGCGTGCCACGGGTGTAGTGCGAGAGGCATTCCCCGACGTGCAGCTGGTGGCGGGAAACATCGCGACGCGAGAGGGGGCGGCCGCGCTTGTCGAGCGTGGTGTCGATGCGGTGAAGGTCGGTGTAGGTCCCGGCTCCATCTGTACGACACGTGTGGTGACCGGTGTGGGAGTGCCGCAGCTCACGGCGGTATTCGATGCGGTCGAAGGCGCCGGCGACGTTCCCGTGATCGCCGATGGCGGAATCAAGTACTCGGGCGACATCGTGAAGGCGATCGCTGCGGGCGCATCGAGTGTCATGATGGGATCGATGCTGGCGGGAACCGAGGAGAGTCCGGGCGAGTCGATGCTGCTCGAGGGTCGCCGGTTCAAGATGATCCGCGGGATGGGGAGCGTTGCAGCCATGCAGGACGGCAGCGCGGACCGGTATTTCCAGGAAGGCGAAATGTCATCCCGCAAGCTCGTGCCCGAGGGAATCGAAGGCCGTGTGCCGTACAAGGGCCCGGTGAGCGATGTCATCTTCCAGATGGTCGGTGGTCTTCGCGCCGGAATGGGATACGTCGGATGCGGGGACATCGACCAGCTCCGCCACGATGCGCAGTTCATGCGGATCACTGCTGCAGGCCTCCGCGAGTCGCATCCGCACGATGTGGTGATAACACGAGAAGCCCCCAACTATTCAGTTTGACCGCTGCTGCTGTCTTCCTTACTGCGTCGAAAAGCAGTTGCGACTCCGAACGTGTCTCTGACCAATTCCAGACACGCTTTTCCTTGACAACCCTCCTCGCCAGCGCGCAACTTCCCCGCGGTTTCCGCTGTCTAACCCGTTAGCACACGCCGGTTTCCGGAGAACCTCGAATGGGTATTTGGTCCAAGAAAAGCGTGGCCGTGCTGCAGGCCGAAGCGGCCGGAGAGGAGGGCACACACACACTGAGACGCGCCCTTGGCGCCCTCAATCTGACGACGCTTGGCATCGGCGCCATCATCGGTGCAGGAATCTTCGTCCTCACAGGCACGGCGGCGGCGCAGTACGCGGGCCCCGCCATCGTGTACTCGTTCATCCTCGCCGGACTCGGCTGCCTTTTCGCCGGCCTCTGCTATGCGGAGTTCGCGGCGATGATCCCCATCGCCGGCAGCGCGTACACGTACGGCTACGCCACGCTTGGCGAGCTCACCGCATGGATCATCGGCTGGGACCTCATTCTCGAGTATCTGTTCGGAGCTGCAACCGTTGCAGTGGGGTGGTCGGGATACTTCTCGGCGTTCATGAACGAGCTGGGGTTCAGAATCCCGGTGCAGTACACCGGGGCCCCGCTCGACGTGGTTGGCACGCACAATCTCATCGCATCCACGATTTGCTACGATCCGGCGACGAACAACGTCATCAAGCTCGCGATCGATCAGACATGCGACACCACCAGGTACGCGGTGACGCATGGCATCGTCAACCTGCCCGCGATGATTCTGGTCGGATTGATGACTGTCCTGCTCGTTATCGGCATCAGGGAGTCGGCGCGCTTCAACAACGTGATCGTGATCGTGAAGCTGGCGATCGTGCTCCTCGTCATCGGATTCGGCTTCATGTACGTCAACTCCGACAACTGGCACCCGTTCGTTCCCGAGAACACCGGAACGTACGGCCAGTATGGATGGTCGGGTATAGTGCGCGGAGCGGCGGTGATCTTCTTCGCATACATCGGGTTCGACGCGGTGTCCACGGCGGCGCAGGAAGCCAAAAATCCCCAGCGAGACATGCCGATCGGAATCCTGGGATCGCTGGCGATATGTACAGTGCTCTACATCCTGATGGCTCTCGTCATGACGGGCCTCACCAGCTACAAGAACCTCAACGTCCCGCATCCGGTGTTCGTCGCCATCGAGGCAGCAGGACCTGCGCTCGCCTGGCTCAGACCGATCATCAACATCGGAGCGATTGCGGGTCTGGCGTCAGTCGTGCTCGTGATGCTCATGGCGCAGCCGCGAATCTTCTTCTCGATGGCACGTGACGGCCTGTTGCCTCCAGTGTTTGGAAAGGTTCATCCCAAATTCCGCACTCCGTACATCACGACGATTCTCACGGGCGTCGTCTGCGCCCTGATCGCGGGTGCCTTCCCGATCGGATTGCTCGGCGAGCTCGTCTCGATCGGAACGCTGCTGGCGTTCGTGATCGTGTCTGCCGGCATCATCGTGCTGCGCAGGAAGAGCCCCGACCTGCCGCGCCCATTCCGGACGCCGCTCGTTCCGATTGTGCCGATCCTTGCGATCCTTATCTGCGGTTACATGATGTACAGCCTTCCTGGTGATACATGGATCCGGCTCATTGTCTGGCTCGCGATCGGACTGGTGATCTACTTCGTCTACGGCAAGGCGCATTCGCGGATCGGAAACACGGGGGCCAGTGGCTGATCTCATAACCGTATCGAATGACCGAAGGGAAGCGATCGAGCGTCTCGCGCGGGAGTTCCGCGCGGGACGCTCTGTCGTTCTGTCGACGCACATCAACGCCGACGGGGACGGGTGCGGATCGGAGGCGGCGCTCGCGCGGATGCTCGTGTCGCTCGGGATGACCGTGAAGATCGTGAACCCCACCCCATGGCCGGACACGTATGAGTTCCTGCTTGGGGGCGACGTAGTGGACGCTTCCGCCGAAGGCGCGGCAGCACTGAAGAAGGCGGATCTCCTGGTCGTGCTCGACATCGCCGACGTCAAGCGACTCGGCGTTCTTGCCGATGCGGTGCGTGGGCTCCGCATTCCGAAGATCGTGATCGATCACCACATCCCGAGCGATGAGCCGCCAAGCGATCAGATGCTGGCGGACACTTCGGCGTGCGCGACCGGTGAGCTCATCTACGACGTCGCGACGACTCTGGGAATCGAGATAACCCCGCAGATGGCGGTGGGGATGTACGTCGCGATCCTCACCGACACAGGCGGCTTCAGGTTCAGCAACACCACGGCACGCTGCCTTGCTGTCGCCGCGCAGCTGCTCGCTGCGGGTGTCGAGCCAGAGGAGATGTACCGGCGCCTCTACGCTTCGCATCCCATCGGCCGGCTTCATCTCCTGCGCGATGCGCTGGCGACGCTGGAGGTGGATCCGGCCTACGGTATTTCGTGGATTTCCGTGGCTGCTGGAGCAGCTGAGGAGTACGGACTCAAGTCAGAGGATCTCGAGGGTCTGGCCGAGCATCCTCGGTCTGTGGGTGGTACACGATTGGCGATCTTCTTCCGGGATCTGGGGCACGGGAAGATCAAGGTGTCGTTTCGCAGCACCGGCGACGTCAACGTGAACGAGTTCGCCCGCCAGTTCGGCGGCGGCGGACATGCGCGCGCATCTGGTGCGCTCATCCCCGGGACACTGGAGGAAGTGAGGTACAGTGTGATCGCCGCAGCCCGCGAGTTCGTTGGAAGTGCAGCGCCCACACTCACCGGTCGAGCCTGAACACGAACAGCTGCTGCACCAGCTGAGCGACGGGCCGCCCTCCAACCCTCGCCGGCACGAAACGCATCCGGGAGAGTGATCGCGTCACCGATTCCGCGAACATGTCATTGGTGGACGAGACGATTCTCAGCGTCTGCGAGTGTGCGCGACCCTTCTCGTCGACGACGAACTGCGCGATCACCTGGCCTTCGATTCCCGATGAGCGCAGGGCGGACGGATACTCCGGTCGGATCGTGCCAGCGATGGCTGAAGCGGGGAACTCGACCTCGGATGCATCGTAGGGACGGTCCGCTTCCCCGATCCCGGGGCCGCTGTCACCGCTTGTTGGTGGCACACTGTGTGTTTCGCCGGCAGGATCGAAGTCGCGGGAGCCGATTGTCGCGAGGGGAATGTCGACCCGCGGCAGGTTCGCCGGAATATCGATGGACACAGGCGACGGGCTCGGCAAACGCCGCTCCGTCACTGCATGCGATTCAACGGCGGCTGATGGTCGCGGCGGCGCTCGTCGAATCACAGCAGGAACCCAATCAATCTTTTCGGTTGCGTCCGGTCCTCGCTCTGCGGTGGCACCGGCCGCCGTTGCATACGCGGCGAGCACAATCACAACCACATGCACAGTCGCGCTGGCAGCAGCGCCAAAATTGTTCGCAGCTGTCTTCGATCGCGATTCCAGCAATGTCTCGAGCATGGCGCCTCCCGTGTTTCCGGATAGTTAGTGCAGAGGAGACGCACGACGCCATGACATTTGACACGATTCACCGACAAGTAACGAAGCCGGAAGGGAAGCGCTAACGGCCCGCTAATCCAGGATTAATGAATTGACACGATGAACCAGATCAGCCGTGCGGACGGTTCAGGCTGTTGTCGGTGCTGAAGCCGTCAGGATAACGCTTGCGCAGCTTCTCCACGTTCATTCGCGCGATCTCGCTCAGGTCGATACCGATGCCACGCGCGGCCATCGCGCAGTACCAGAGAATGTCGCCGATCTCCTTGGCGATTTTGTCCCTGGTCGCATCGTCAAGCGGATGTCCGTGGAACATCACCTTCTTCACGTGGTCGGCGATCTCGCCCGCTTCCCCATTCAGTCCGAGGGCGGCTGCGTTGAGCATCGTCCCCGAATCAAGGAGGCTTTCTGCGGACGCGGTTCTCAGGGCGAGTTGCTGATATTCGTCGAACGCGGTCAGGTCGGACATGTGGCTCCGCTCAAGGTAGTCAGGGGCGTTTTGTCAGTTGCTTTCCCGGATCATTCGCTCCATGCGCGCCTGCTGCCTCTCCCAGGTAGAGTCATACTGCGCCATGCCTGCCGTGCGGATGGATCCGAACATTCCAAGCACATAGTGCTCGGGCGATTTGTCATCGTCCTTGAAGAAGCAGGCTATCGCGTATTCCCTGTCGGGGAGCATGTCGATGGTGAGCTGGCCGAGCGGAGTCTGACCGGCCCGTCCGTGGAGTAAGCCCAGGTCGCCGTCGAACAGTGAGTCGACGCTCGCACCTGATTTCTCGACTTCCCTCACGTGTTCGAGAGTGACGCCTTTCTTCAGCAGCATGAAGTTGAGTTCATGTCGAACCTTGCCTTCGTTCTTCATGAGAAAGGTATGCCTTCCGGGCCTGACCATTCGCGCATACCGAAACGCATAATCAGTGGCTACGATCGTGTCGGTGGCCAGCTGAGGCAGCGGCGCAATCGGTCGCGCGTTGCCGACACTGATGGTCGAATACATTCCGAGATCGTAATGACGCCTGGCGCCAGTAGAGTCCCGGAAAATGCAGATCACAGCGTACGTCTGGCCTTTCCTCAGATCCACTGCCAGACCGCTCGCACTTTGACCTCCTGGCTCCGCGAACAGGACACCGACCGGTCCCTCGATCAGTGGCTGGACAGTCTGATCGGTTCGAATGGTCTCTATGAATGTGTCGATGGATACTCCGGGCCTGAGGAGCGAGATGTTCAGCTCGTGCCTGGCCTTCCCGTGATTGGCGAAACGAAAGAGGGTTCGGCCGGCCGGTAAACTCGCCGGTGCCTGAAACGCGTAATCGGTCCCGATGATCTCAACCTGATTGCCTGGGGGTGCCTTCTCTGACTTTTCTGCCGTCTCAGTCGCAGTGCACGCGGTGAGAGCGAAAGCCGCGCACGACATCTTGCCCATCCATCTCACAGCTCGACAAGCTCTTTGTATGTCTCCGGCCTTCGATCGCGGTAGAACTGCCACGTGTTGCGAACCTCGCGGATCTTGTCGAAGTCGAGCTCGGCTGTGACGAGCTCCGTCTTGTCACGCGAGCCCGTCGCGAGAAACTGGCCGCGCGGATCGCAGAAGTAGCTCTGGCCATAGAACTCGCCGATGTCCCACGGCTGCTCATGCCCGACGCGGTTGATCGCCCCGACGAAATACGCATTCGCGACAGCGTGCGCGGGTTGTTCCAATTTCCACAGGTACTCGGACAAACCGGCGACGGTGGCCGAAGGGTTGAACACGATCTCCGCCCCATTGAGGCCCAGCGCACGCGCCCCTTCAGGGAAATGCCGATCATAGCAGATGTAGACGCCGACCTTGCCGTAAGCCGTATCGAATACCGGATACCCCAGGTTGCCCGGCTTGAAGTAAAACTTCTCCCAGAAGCCCGGCGCCACATGCGGGATGTGATTCTTTCGGTACTTGCCGAGATACGTGCCGTCGGCGTCGATCACCGCGGCGGTGTTGTAGTAGATGCCGATCCCGTCCTGCTCGTAGATCGGTACGACGATCACCATGTTGTGCTTCTTCGCGAGCTCCTGCATCAGCTTCGTCGTCGGACCGTCGGGAATCTCCTCGGTCGTGTCGTACCACTTCGTCGTCTGCTCGGCGCAGAAGTACGGGCCGGTGAAGATCTCCTGCATGCAGATCATCTGCACGCCTTCCTTTGCGGCACGCTCGATGATCGGCACGTGCTTGTCGATATTTGCCTGCTTGATCGTCTCGAGGGGCTCATCGGTGTTACATGCGTGCGTCGCCTGAATCAGGCCGCACTTCACAATATTCGGCATTCGGCTTGTCTCAGCTCTCGGTTATGGGATGCGTAAAGGCAGGGCTCCTCGCAGTCGCGCGCGCCGAGCCTCGCATCAGAATTAGATAGATCACGAAGCTCAGCGCAAACGTCACGAACCACGCGTACGTGTAGAGCCGGTCAAATATGTTCGGATTCGCGACCTGTCCTCCGGGTGTCGCCGCTGCGCGGATAAATCCGGGGATGACCGGGAGCACCGCGAGCACCAGTGCCGCAATTGCCCGCCAGTTCACTCCGTTCGAGTACGTGTAGCGGCCCTCGAGCGAGAAGAGATCCTTCAAGTCGAGTTGCTGCCGCTTCACGATCCAGTAGTCGGCGATCAGAATTCCACCGAGCGCGCCCATGAGACTTGAGTACCCGATCAGCCAGGTGAATATGTATGCCGCCGCGTCTGAGTAGAGCTTCCATGGCATCATCAGTATTCCGATGACGGCAGTGATCAATCCGCCGGTCACGTAGGTGATCCGTCGCGGGCTCAGGTTCGAGAAATCGTTCGCCGGTGAGACCACATTCGCAGCCATGTTCGTCGTCAGCTGCGCTGCCAGGATCACCAGGGCACCGGCGACGATCACCATCGGAGAGCCGATTCGACTGATGAGCTCGACTGGATCCCAGATGGCCTTGCCGAAGATCCCGATCGTCGCGCTCGTCACGGCGACTCCGATGAAAGCGAAAAGCACCATCGTGCCCGGCAGGCCCAGCGCCTGCCCCAACGCCTGTGAGCGCTGGCTTTTAGCGTACCGGGTGAAGTCTGGAATGTTCAGCGAGAGCGTCGCCCAATAGCCGACATTGGCAGTGAGCGCGGCAGGGAAGAGAGTCCAGAACGGCGTGGTGCCCTGCCGAAGCTTCGTGGATGCCTCGAGAATGTTGGAAAGGCCGCCGCCGTTGCGCACCGCCCACCAGAGGAGGGCCAAACCGCCAAGCAAAAGCAGCGGTGCCGACCAGCTCTCGAGAACCTTGATGCCTTCGGTCCCCTTCAGGATGATCCACACCTGGATCAGCCAGAAAATTCCGAACGAGATTGCTGTCGACGCGCCGATGTTTCCCCATCCCGGCCACAGAGCCTTGATCAGCGCATCGAGCGCAAGTCCCCCGATCCATGTCTGAATGCCGAACCATCCGCAGGCGACGATTGCTCGCAGCATCGCGGCCACGTTCGCACCCCGCACACCGAAGCTTGCCCTGCACAGAACGGGGAAGGAGATCCCGTACCTCGTCCCCGCGTGCGCATTGAGAATCATCGGCAGGAGCACTATCACGTTGCCGAGCAGAATCGTGAAAAGCGCCTGGTACCAGCTCATCCCCTGCTGAATGAGTCCCGACGCGAGGGTGTAAGTCGTGATGACGACAGCCATCCCGATCCACAACGCAGCGATGTTGTAGGTCGACCAGGTCCGCCTCGATGGCGGTGTGGGAGCGAGGTCAGGATTCCAGAGAGGACTTCCCGCCAGCTCCCGGTCCAGCTCCTCGGACGCGTGCATTGTCGTCAGCGTCTCATTCCCGAGAGCGGATTGTGCACGGAGAGACCGAGATCGAAGGTGAAGTAGTTCACGCCGGCCTCACGCTGAGTCGCTGTGTTCGTGACGCCGGGCACGCTGTACTTGAAGTTCTGGCCGACGTATCGCGCCTGAGGATAGAGACTGAACAGCCCGAAGACCGGAATGTCCACACCCGCGCCGATCTCGTAGCCGGGATTCCGGTCAGTAGTCACCTCCTGTGCCCCCGAGCCGTAACCTCCCTCGAGCTCGTTGAATGTCACACCGGCCTTCACCCACGGGCGGATGACCGACATGCCCGGGGGCATGAGCCTGATGCCGGCCGTCACTCCCTGCAGCCGGTACTTGCCGTCGGAATTACAGGTGCCGCTCTGGCAATCGAAGTTGATGTTATCGAAGCCTGCGTACACCCCGAACATGCCAAGCCCGACGCCCGCGTCGAGCCCGTATCCGAATCCTGTCTTGGCGGCATTGAGCGCCGTGCAGCCCGGCGGGGCACACGGGGGATTCAGATTCTCGTTGAACGAGCCGGTTGGAATGCCCGCGCCACCGCGCAGTCCGAGGTAGATCGATTGCGCCTGCACGGGAGCCGCAGCACCGGCGAGTCCGGCGATCAGAATTGTCCGACGGACCATCGCCTTCATCACAGTCACATATGCTCCTGAATCAGGATGAGGCTGGCGCGTCCGTCCTCGGCAGCACCAGAGTGAACGTCGATCCCACGCCTACTGTGCTTTCCACCAGCAGGTCGCCGCCCATTGCCCGAGCAAGATCGCGGCTGATTGTGAGACCGAGCCCGACACCTTCGCGCGGCTGATTGAGTCTCCGGTCGAGCTGCACGAACGGCTCGAATATGCGTGTGAGCATCGCTTCGGGGATACCCGCGCCTGTGTCGGTCACCCTGACGTGCACGCTCCCGTTGCGAGAGTCACAGGAGACTGTGACTGCGCCGCCGGGGTTCGTGTACTTGGCCCCGTTCGTCAGCAGATTGAGTACGATCTGCTGAGTCTTCTCCCGGTCGGCGCGCACCTTGAGGCCCGGGTCGCAGCCCAGGTACGAGTAATCGACTCCGCGCGCGCGAATCTGCGGCTCGACCATGGTTTCCGCGTCGCGCATCACGGCATCGACCGATACGTCCTGCATGCGGAATCCGAGCTGGTGTGCGTCGAGCTGCGTGAACACCAGTACCTCTTCGATCAGGCCAAGCAGATACTCCTGACTGCGCTTGATGCGTCCGAGATCGGTGCGCTGTTCGGCGGTGAGCGGTCCGCGAAGGCCCATGTCCAGCAGATCAACGTAGCCCGCGATGGCGTTGAGCGGCGTTCGCAGCTCGTGGCTCATCGCCGCGAGAAAGTTGCCCTTCGCAGCGTTGGCCGCCTCGGCCGTGATCTGCGCCTGCTCGGCCGATTGAGCGGAAGCCTGCAGCTCGCGCTCAGCCGCCTCGATCTCGGACGCCATTCTATTGAAGCTTGCGCCGAGTCGCGCGATCTCGTCGCGGCCTCGCGGCTCGACACGCTGCGAGTAATCACCTTTGGCGATTCCCTCCGCTGCCGCGGTCATCCGTGCGAGCGGAGAAATCATCCGCCGCACTATGAACCACACTGCAATCGCTCCAAGGAGCAGGAGTACGAGGCTAGCTATCGTGAATCGCCTGAGCATCTGGCGGGGTGCGTTGCCGAGCGACGTGACAGGAATCTCGATCGCGGCCACCCACGGAGTTCCCGCAACCCTGCTTTCCTGCAGGAGCATCCGTCCGCTTCCGGGAGCGACCTCCGGGTGCTGATAGGTTTTCAGTGTCCCGATGGTCAGCGGACTCCAGGGAGGCGCGACAGGCTTTCCTCCGAGCGTCGTCCAGAGCGAGCCATCGGCATTGTGAAAGAGAATTCGAACGTCCTGGCCCGCGAGCCGCGCGATATCCCGCTCTGTGTTCGGCTGTGCGTTGAGCCGCCGTCGCTGCGCGAGCGTGCCGACTCGCCGACCTTCCATCGTGACCGGCAATGACGACCAATAGTAAACCCGGGCGTCGATCGAATAAAACGCGCCGATCGATACCGAATCGCGCCCCGTGGAAACCGCAGCTCCAGTGGGGCGTCCCCGATGTGACAGGGAATCCCCCGTGGTGACGAGAACGCGGCCGTCTGCGCTCCACAGCTCCGAGACAAGCGCGGAGTCAGCGGGAGTCTCGAGGTATGTGAGATTCTGCCTCACGGCATTCAGATCACTTGTTGACGGCTGAGGCGACGTCAAAGCTCTGAGCACAGTGGAATCCGCAGCGATCGGGCGCAGCCGCTCGCCCAGTCTCGGCCCGGAGGTTTCCACGAGTCGCGCGATCTGATCCGCTACCTCCTGCACGCGATGCACCGCGACGAGCTCTGCCGATACTCGCACTTCGCGGTAAGCGAGGAGTACTCCTCCCGCCAGAATCACGAGCAGCACAGCCGTCATCAGGAGCGGAAGCTTGCGCTGAAGCGATACCCCGTTTGCGCGAGGTCGCCCGTCTTCGGATGCTGCGCCAGCCATCGTGTCCCGCACTGCGCTCATCGCCGCGCCATCAGGCCTGGAGTCCCGCTCCCGTTCGAGGGAGCCACTTGCCGCGCCCCTCCTTGCCGACCACTCGGTGGTTATCCACGATCACTTCGCCCCGCGACAGCGTCGTGCGGGCGAAACCAGCGAGGTCCCATCCCTGGAATGGCGACCAGTCGGCGTTGGTTTCCATCGTGTCGCAGTCCACCTTCATCGTGCTCGACGGATGGATGATTGCGAGGTCCGCGTCGGAACCCACTTCGATCACGCCCTTCCGCGGATACAACCCCATGATCTTCGCCGGATTGGTGCTGAGCTTCATGCACATGTCCTCGAGCGTGATGCGATCCTTGAGAACACCGTGCGTGTACGTTATCGGCATCAGAGTCTCGAGGCCCGGCATTCCCATCGGGATCTTCGTCCAGTCGCCTCCCCACATCGCTTTCTGCTCTCTCGTGAAAGTGCACGTGTCGGTGGAGATGACCGAAACCTCCCCGTCCCTGAGGCCCTTCCACAGCCGCTCCGAGTCCTTTGGCGTCTTGAGCTGCGGACAGCAGGCGAAGAGATGCCCGTCGTCACGGTCGAAAACGGAATCGTCGAGGACGAGATATTGCGCGCAGGTTTCCGCCAGCACGGGCACACCACGAGCCTGCGCCGCTTTCACTATGTCGGTGCCCTGCGCCGTGGACATGTGCACGATGTACAGCTGGCCGCCTGTGACCTCACTCCACGTTACAACTCGCTGTATCGCCTCGGATTCGATGAAGTTGGGGCGTGTCATGCGGTGCAGGCGCGCGCCGTACTTCTTCATCAGCTCGGGCGTATGGTGCCGCGCAATGAGCTCGTCGAGCACGCGTGACGACTCCGCGTGCACGAGCAGCATGGTGCCATACTCCTTCATCTTCTCGAGTGTGCCGAAGAGCGCGCGGTCGTCGGACTGCCAGCCTTCGGACTCGTAGATCATGAACTCCTTGAATGTGGTGAACCCGCGGTCCACCATCCCCCTGATCTGATCCTTGTGCTCGTTGTATCGCGTGACGCAGATGTGAAAGGTGTAATCGAACAGCGCCTTGCCGTCGGCGCGCGCCATCCATTTGTCGGCGGCGTCGTTCAGCGAATCGCCGGCATAGGGAATCGCGAAGTCGATCAGCGTGGTGACGCCGCCCCGTGCTCCGGCGCGGGTTCCGGTGCGATAGTCGTCGGCGGAAACGGCTCCCATGAACGGGAGCTCAAGGTGGACGTGAACGTCCAGAACCCCGGGAATCACGTGATGGTGAGAAGCGTCGACGACCTTCGTGTCCGGCGAAGCCTCGAGACCGGGTCCGATCGCGGAGATTTTCTCCCCGGAGATTCCGATGTCCGTTACGCTGGTGCCGCGAGGGGTGACGACATTTCCGCCCCTCACTAGGGTGTCGAATCTCAATTCCGCTCCGTGCTCCCGAAGAAATCGCGGACTCGAACGCCCGCGCGGTTTTTCAGTTCGTTGCCACCGAGCCCAGCGCCTGATGAATCACTTCCAATGCGAAATCGGCGTCCGCTGCAGTGATGCACATCGGCGGCTTGATTCTAAGGACGTTGCCGTCGATGCCGCCCTTGCCGAGCAGCACTCCCATCTCGCGCGCCTCTTCCAGCACCTGGAGCGTCTCTGCTTTCGCCGCCTCCTTCGTGGCGCGGTCGCGCACGAGCTCCACCCCCAGCATCAGCCCCATTCCTCTCACATCGCCGATGAGACTGTGCTCTGTCATCAGCTTCTTCAGTCCGGCCTTGAGACGCCCGCCGACGACCTTGCAGTTCTCCTGCAGGCCATCCTGGTCGATTACGTCGATCACGGCTGAGCCCGCCGCCATGCAGACCGGGTTTCCGCCGAATGTATTGAAGTGCACGCGCTGCGTGAGTGCCTGCGCGATCTCCGTCCGGGTCGTAACAGCGGCGAGGGGAACTCCATTGCCGATGCCTTTCGCCATCACCACGAAGTCAGGCACCACGTCGGAATTCTCGAAGCCCCAGTAATGCTCGCCCGTGCGGCCGAATCCGGTCTGCACCTCGTCGGCGATGCAGACGCCGCCGTGCTCGCGGACGATGGAGTAGGCTTCCTTGAGGTAGTTCTTCGCTCCATGCGTCACTCCGCCGACTCCCTGAATCGGCTCGGCGATGAACGCGGCAACCTTTCCAGGCGTGGAGAACCGGATGAGGTCCCTGATGTCCGCTGCGCTCTGCGAAGCGATCTCCTCCGGGGTGCCGTGGAACGGGCTCCGGTAGGGATCGGGGTTGATCACGTGATGAACGCCGCTGCCGACGTTCACCGGATACTTCCATGTGCTGTGGGACGTCAGCGTGTTGGTGAACGGCGACGCGCCGTGATATGAGTTGCGCAACGCGATGACGTCGAAGTTGCCGGTGTAGAGCCGGGCCATCTGGATGGCGAGCTCGTTCGCCTCGCTTCCCGAGTTCACGAAGTAGGTGACGTCGAGTCCCTTCGGCATCTTCGTGGCGAGCTTCCTCGCCAGCTCCGGCATTCCCGGGTGCAGATAGATTGTGGTCGCGTGCTGAAGCTTATCCACCTGTGCGTGGATCGCCGCGGTCACTCTCGGATGACAGTGCCCGCAGGAAACCGTGACTATTCCGGCCAGCATGTCGAGATACCGCTTGCCCGTCTCGTCGAACAGCCACTGCATGTGGCCCTCGACGATCATGATGGGCTCCTTGTACATCGTGAACACCGCCGGATTCGCATACCGCTTGCGCATCGCCAGCACTTCGGCTCGCGACGGGCCGGTGTAGGGTGCGGGCACGTGATCGCAGGACGGCATGCGCAACGCCTGCCTGCCTGTGGCCGCGCCTGATTCGGCGCGGGGTATCGTCGCCGTCATCTAGTGTGCCGCCTGCGCAGTCTCTGTCTCTGCAGGGGCAGCGTATCCTTCGACCGGCTCGTATCCACCCGCGTAGTCAGCGCTCTCGGGCCTGCGGATCTGCGACTGAAGAACGACACGATCGCGACGCGATCCGCGGAAATCCTCCAGAGAGTTGAAGCCATGCTTCTCGAGAAATGCCTGGTACCCCTCGTTCAGACGCTTGACCACGTTCGGTCCGATGGCGTGATCCAGCATCGCTGCGGTGCAAACCTGCACCGTTCCGCAGCCGAGCGCGAAGTAGCTCGCCGCCTGCGACATGTCGGAAATGCCGCCGATTCCCGAGAAGCTCTTGTCGGGGAACGCCTGCGTAAGCTGCGCCATCTTCGCGAGAGCCATCGGCAGAATAGCCGGCCCGCCGAGTCCGCCGCTCGACACGAAGCCATCGACGTTGATCTCGAACTCGAGCGTCTCGGCGTCGATCAGCGGGAGGGAAGGGAAAGTGTTCGACGAGACGATCGCGTCAGCTCCGCCGATGAAACACGCGCCGGCTTCCTCGACGATGTTTGCGGTCGCGGGCGTCAGCTTGCACCACACCGGAATCTTCGAGACTTCCTTGACCGCCTCGGTCACCGTCGAGCAGAGAACCTTGTCCTTGCCGATGTTCGAGCCCATGTCCTTTCTGTCCATGTGCGGACAGGAGAAGTTCAGCTCGAGTCCGTCGGCACCGGCGTCCTGACACGCTTTTGCAAGAGTCTGCCAGTTGCCGAGCTCCTTGTCGTTGCCGGATCCCGCCATGATCGACGCGATCAGCACTTTGTCCGGATGCGCTTCCTTGATGCGGCGGATGCGCGGCTCCCACCAGTCGATCGCCTTGTCCGAGATGAGCTCCCAGTTCCACGAGGAATGCAGCGCGGCGTTCTCACGCTTCTTCATCGACACTTGTGCGCTCTCCGGAGAGGTCCGCATGAACTTCGCCTTCGCGCCGTAGACGTTGACGACCGGGTGAAGCCCGATGGTCTTTGTCACGACTCCGCCCCACCCCGCGTCGAACGCCCGCATGATGTTGCTCTCCGACTCCGTCGGCGGAGCCGACGAGAGCAAGAACGGGTTCTCGAAGTGAATTCCGGTGAATGTTACCGAGGTATCAGCAGCCATTGTGTCATCTCCAGTATTTGTCGCAGTCCGCAGTCCGCAGTCGACTCACGACATCCAGTTCACACCGTGCTCGCGATTCCACTTGGTGGTCATCTTCTTGGATTTCGTCCAGAACTCGATCGACCCGCGTCCGGTGATGTCACCAACTCCGAAGCGCGACTCATTCCATCCTCCGAATGAGAAAGGCTCACGCGGAACGGGAACGCCCACATTGACGCCGATCATTCCGGCGCTGGCGTGTTCCATCACGTACCGCGCGGTCGCGCCGCTCTCGGTGAACACCGACGCCGCATTGCCATAGGGAGAAGCGTTCTCCACTGCCAGAGCCTCGGCGAGGTCCTTGGTGCGGATGATGACGAGCACCGGGCCGAAGACTTCTTCCTGCGCTATGCGCATGTCCGGAGTCACATGGTCGATGATCGTCGGGCCCACCCAATATCCGCCTTCCTTGCCGGAAACCTCGGAGTTTCTGCCATCCACCAGTATCGTCGCTCCCTTCTGCTCCGCTTCGGTGATGTAGCTCTCGATTCGCTTTTTCGCGTCGGCGGAGATCACGGGACCGAGATTCCTGCCGGGCACCACTGACTTCGCATGATCGATCATGCGACGGATGATGTGATCGGTGTCGGATACAGCGACCATCACCGACGCCGCCATGCATCGCTGGCCCGCGCAGCCTGACATCGACGCCACGATGTTCGACGAAGCCATCTCGGCGTCGGCGTCCGGCATCACGATGAGATGGTTCTTCGCGCCGCCGAGCGCGAGAACACGCTTCAGATTGGCAGTGCCGCGACGGTAGACGAGCTTCGCGACCTTGGTCGAGCCGACGAATGAGATCGCCTCGATGCCCGAATGATCGCAGATTGCCTCGACGACGTCCTTCCCGCCGTGGACAACCTGGAAGACACCTTCGGGAAGTCCCGCTTCCTTGAGCAGCTCCGCGATGCGGTTCGCGCTGAGTGGAACGAGCTCGGAGGGTTTCAGGATCATGCAGTTGCCGAGCGCGATCGCGTTGGGGATGGTCCAGTTGGGGACCATGTTCGGGAAGTTGAATGGAGCGATCGATGCGACGACGCCGAGTGGAAAGCGCTCGATGCGGCACTCGACTCCCCGGCTCACCTCCAGGACTTCGCCAGCTGTTATCTGGGGGAGGGAGCAGGCAAACTCCGTAAGCTCCATCGCCTTGAGGACTTCCGCTTTCGCCTCGGGGTAGACCTTGCCGTTCTCTTCAGTCACGAGCGCGGCAAGCTCCTCGATGTCACGCTCGAGAAGCGTGCGGTACCTGTAGAAAACCTGGACGCGCTCCTTGATGGGCAGCGTTGACCACGCGGGGAAGGCAGCCTGTGCAACCTGCACGGCGCGATCGACGTCATCCCGTGACGAGAGCGGGACGCGTGATATGACCGATCCATCGCTGGGGTTGTACACGTCCAGGTGCTCGTGCTCGCCCTTCACGAAATGCCCGGCCACATAGTTCCGGACTTCGGGGTATTTCATTTCAGCCCTGCAGAGGGTGGAACTGCCTGCAAACTGGCATGGAAACCATACACCTGCAAGGGAAAATCAGGCGACTCCGTTGTGCTGCGCGCAGGGATTCGAGTGGCCCGCGGAGCGCGCAAATCTTATCTTGGAAGCATGAAAGCGAGAGGCAGGTCGAACGACGGTCAGTCAGCTCTGGAGGCAAGGATTTCGGCGGTACTCGTCGAAGTGCAGCCGCTGTTGAGGATCGAGCATTGCCGGCTCGAGCTCGTGAACTTCTCAGCCGAGTCCGGGCTCCTCACGCTTGGCATGGATGGTGTCTGCCCTGACTGCGATGTGTCTCCTGCGACGTTTTCCACCGCGATCGAGGCGCATCTCAGGATGCGCGTGCCGGAGATTCGCGAGGTGCGAATCTCCGCTTGAATGCTCGTGACCGGCTCAGCGCAATCCTGACGTATTCATGATCGGCTTTCGCGGTAGCGGTGTCGCGACGGGATTGCGCTTGTGGAGGTCGCTTAGGCACCTGTCCTCGGTCTCTCCACCCATTTGCGTCGAGAGCGACCCCAGACCCGAAATCGCGCAACCCAGCTCCATGAAGGCGTCGACAGTCGAGTAGACGATCCCGCGTGACCGCGGCGACGCCTGTGGGACGGACCGCACGCCGCCCACGCGGATTCCCGACACAACGAGTACCTGGGCCGGCAGTTGCACGGGCGCCCGACCAGCTCCGAGGACGCCGGCAGAAGCCTGCGGACTCTGCCCACCCGGTATGCCGCTGATCGCGGGGCGCTGGTCGCCCGAACGGCGCACGGCTCCTTCGGACATCGTTCTGGTCGCCATCGTCGCACATGCCTGGAGTGCAATTGCGAAAAGCGGAGCGGCGAGAATTCTCATGGATCGCAGACCTTTCATCGTCATACCCTCCTGCACAGCGGGGTCGGCGGCAGTGCTGCTCTTGTGTCACTCAAGATGCCGGCGTCCGCCCCGCGGTTGCATACGTCATCCTACGTAGGAGGGTAGCTCTCCCCTTCAGTACCCGTTCGAGTCGCTCCCGCCAACAATCAGAACGACGGCGATGACCGCCACCGCGACGACGGCAGCGATGATTAGAGTCCTTCGATTCGAGGGGGACAAGGCCGCTGCTGCGGATGGAGCGGCTTCGGACGCAGCGCGTCTGGAGACAGTCCCGGCGGCTGCCGGCGATTGAGACTGCGGAGCGGCGGCAGCGGGCCGAGGCGCGATGGCCCCGCCCGCGGAAACTGCGGTCTGACAAGCCATTACTGCGAGAGCTGACACAAGTGTGACGCACATTCGGAATGCTTTCATCGGCTCATCCTCGTCGAGGTTGGGAAGAACCTACAGCGTACCCGTGCTCCGCTCCAGTTAGCTTTTGGGAATGACCGACAATCTCCAGGTCCGCATAGACACGGCTCTCGCGAGCGTGCGCAACAACCGCCTCGGCCTCAACATCCTCGAGGCCGGAATGGTACGTGATCTGGCGACGACTCTCGACGGAAAGGTGCGGTTCAGCATCCTGCTCTCCGCAGCGGACGATGCGACGATCGTTCGCGATGCCAGGCAGGCCGTCGCGCAGGTCCCCGGCGTCACCGAGGTCAGAGTCGATGTCCGAGATGCAGCTCAGGCGGGTGGAGGAGGGGCGGTGAAGCCTGCGGAGTCGAACGAGGCGCTTCCCAAAGAGCGAGCGGCAGGGAAGCCGCGCGCGCTACCCGTGATGGGTCAGGAGCCGCAATCCCAGCGCGCTGCTGTCCCCGCACCCACGCCCGTCAACTATCCCAATCTGGGAACCGTCCTCGCGATCTCGAGCGGAAAGGGAGGCGTCGGCAAGTCGACCGTCGCGGTCAATCTCGCCGTCGCCCTTGCGCAGCACGGTGCGCGGGTCGGCCTGATGGACGCCGACATCTATGGTCCGAACATCCCGCGCATGATGGGAATAAACCAGCCTTTGCAGGTCGATCCCAATGCGAAGATCATCCCACTCGAAGCGCACGGGATCAAGCTGGTTTCAATCGGGTTTCTGATCGAGCGAGATCAACCAGCGATCTGGCGTGGTCCGATCATCATGAAAGTCATCACGCAGTTCCTTCGCGATGTGAATTGGGGCCAGCTCGACTTCCTCCTGGTCGACATGCCGCCAGGTACCGGCGATGCGCAGCTGTCACTGGTGCAAGCGACACACGTAACCGGTGCGATAATCGTCACCACTCCTCAGGAAGTTGCGGCGGGCGATGCTCTGCGCGGCGCGAAGATGTTCCAGCGCGTGGACGTCCCGGTCATCGGAGTGATCGAGAACATGAGCTGGTTCAATTGCCCGCACTGCGGGAAGCCGGTGAACATTTTCGGCACGGGCGGAGGAGAGCGGCTGGCGATGGAGCTCGGCGTTCCTCTGCTGGGACAGATTCCTCTCTATCCTCAGGTCCTGGCGGGCGGAGATGCTGGATTGCCCATCGTGGTGAGCGAGCCTGAATCAGCGGCTGCGACTGCGCTCGTGAAAACTGCCGAGGTCATCGCGGCTGCCTACCTTCAGGGCGCAGCCGGCTGAGACGAGGTGTTAACTGGCGGCGTCAGTCCGCTTGAACTCGCCGCGCCAATAGGATAGGAGCACCGCACCGAATCCAGTCGTGACGGCGATGAACGTCACGGCCGTCGTGAACGACTCGAGCATTGGGCCGAGCAGAGGAATTCCCGAGAGCGCGGCTGTCACCAGCCATAGTCCGAGAAACACCGCGGTTCCCGTGAAGAATGACCGGAGCATCGCACCGCTGGGAGTCTCGTCGCGCTTGGTGCTGCTGGTGAGCGCCGCTCCGGTCATCGTCGCTACGGCGATGAACCCGAACATCGCAATGCCAGCCACTGCGACCATGAACGCGACCAGCCCAAGCGGAATCAGGAGAATGCCGATCAGTGTTGCGGCAAGAAGGACCACCACCGCGACGGCGCCCGGCAGGATCGCGAGCTGTCCGAGAAGCCCGCTGCCCAGAGATTTGCCGACACCCTGCTGCATCGTGTGGATGACGATCTGGAGCTTGTCGGCCCCGAACGCCATCAGCGTGAAGCCGATGATGCTGACGATGAGGATCCAGCCGATCACGATGCCGAACATGTCAGGCCGCCTTGCGACTTGCGGTTGCCGCAGCGCGTAGCGCGGCGGTTGCGGCGATCGCGCCAGCGGCGAATGAGGCCATCACTGCGATTCCCGTAACCGTCCCGGCCGTAGCTCCGGCACCGGCCGCAGTGCCGGTTGCCGTGGCCGATGCATCCGCGGCCAGTGCGCTCAGGAAGGTCACTGTGCCCTGTCCGAAGACGCGTGAGACAAGAAGCAGCACATCGAGGTTGAAGACCGCCACGAGCGCTACCATGGTCATCGTGATTCCGAGGGACGCAACGAGGGCGGTGGCTGCGATGCGAGCGGGGATCGAGCGGCGGAGGTCGGTCTGAGGAACCTGGGCGGGAGCGTGCCTCTCGATGGGAGCGGGCCACGCTGGCTGGAGAGCCTGCCGGTCAGCGACGGCGGGGACCTGTGAGACGCCTTCGATGCGCACGCGCGCCATCACCTTGTCCGCGAAATGCGGAGAAGGCGCGAACTGCGGCAGCTTTTTCATTGCTGCGGCGATCGGCGCGAACTCTTCGTCTGTGTAGTTGTCTGTCAAAAGGTCCTCACGAAGGGACTACGGCGGGCCTGCACCCGGGGTTTCAGTGATTTCCAGCTGATTTTCGAAGGTCTCATCTGACGTCTCCGAGGGCCGTGCGCAACTCGTGCCTGGCCCTGTGGATGTATGTCTTCACGGTTCCCAAAGGGAGCTTCACTATCTCAGCGATCTCCTCATACGATTTGTCCTCGACGTGCCTCAGCATGATGCAGGCCCTGTATTCCGGCCGCAGTTTTCCGATGGCGCGCTCTATCGCGGTGCCGAGCTCACGCGACTCGAGCTCCTCGAGAGGAGATTCCCCCGCCGAGACGACCGCGATGGAGGTGGCCTTTGCGCTCTCCGATGTGACCGCGTCCGGTGCGCCTTCGATGCTGATGGTATCTACCCGGCGACGGCGAAGATGATCGATCGTCAGGTTGTTGGCGATCTTGAACAGCCAGCTCGAGAACTTGAATTCGGGACTGTAGCGGTCGAGGTTGTTCAGAACCTTGATGAAGGTTTCCTGCGCGAGGTCTTCAGCGGTCTCGCGATCGCGGACCATCCGGAATATGAGCGAGAACACAGGCCGCTCGTATCGCGTGAGGAGCTCGCGATAGGCAGCTTCCGATCCTTTCCGTGCCTGCGCGACGACAGCGGGGTCGGAGAGTTCAGCGAAAGGTGGAGAAGTGGCTCCCGAAGGCATTGGCGGTGACAAAGTTAGCTTGCGACGCCGTAGCGCGCGCCTTCAAGTTTGCGCGTCCGCCACTCATGGGAGCACATCGTCTCTAACGACTCAGTGATCGCAGCAGAACGTCCTTCGCTCATCCGCGCAATTGGCCGATGGGCGCTGACTGCGGCGATCATCAACGGTGTGATCGGCAGCGGAGTGTTCGGTTTGCCCGCGCCGGTCGCTGCGTTCGCCGGCGAGTGGAGTCCGGTCACGGTGCTCATCGCCGGTTTCGGAATCTTCGTCATCGTTCTCTGCTTCGCCGAGGTAGGGAGCAGGTTCGATGGCGCTGGAGGGCCCTATCTCTACACACGCACAGTGTTTGGTCCTGCCGTCGGTTTCCAGATTGGGTGGCTCCACATCTGGACGCGGTTGCTCTCATGCGCGGCTGTCCTCAACGTATTGAGCTCGTACCTGTCGCCACTGGTGCCGTGGGCGGGCAGTCCCGTCGGGCGCGCTTCCGTCATGATCTTCACCATGACGCTCGTCACGGTGGTCAACGTGATCGGTGTGAAACAGGCCGCATGGACAGTAAGCGCCTTCACGATCGCCAAGCTTCTCCCGCTTGCGCTCCTGATCGTACTGGGACTGTTCCAGCTCGACGCCGAAGTAATCGCAACGCAAAGAGTCGTGGAGCCGAAGTGGACCGAGGCGGTGCTATTGCTGATGTTCGCGTACGGGGGGTTCGAGTCGGGAGTGGTCGCGGGAAGCGAATCACGCGATCCAAAGCGCGACACATCATTTGCCCTGATCACCGCCATGCTGCTGATCACCCTCATCTATTGCCTGGTGCAGCTCGTGGTAGTCGGCGTGCTTCCTCACGCGGCATCGAGCAAGGCGCCCGTTGCCGAAACACTCGGCGCAATACTCGGTCCGAGCGGACTGCTCGTCGGAAGCGTTGCCGTGATCATTTCAGTGTATGGCTGGCTGACCGGTTTCTCGCTGATGGGCTCGAGAATTGTCTATTCGATGGCGAGTGAAGGTGAGCTTCCAAAGGTGCTCTCGAGGGTTCACGCAACAACGCGGACACCGCAGGTTGCAATCGTCGTCAATTCGGCGATCGGTCTTGGGCTTGGGCTTTCGAGCAATTTCGGACAGCTCGCGACATTCGGCGCCATCGCCCGGCTCGGGATATACATCGCGACCTGTGCCGCGCTCATCGCGCTCCGCAGAAAGTCGGGGATCCCTCAGACGTTCAGCGCCCCGGCGGGAATAGCGATGGCGGTGATTGGAATTCTCTTTTGTATCTGGCTGTTGAGCACGAGAAGCCTCGAGCAGGCCTGGTTTCTCCCTCTCGTCATCGCGATGGGAGGCGCGATATGGCTCGCCATGCGAACGCGGCATGGCGCGAAAGCCGTCTGATGGGCAGTCCGCTCCCGGTCCCCGCTCGGATGATCCGTTTCCGGCGGGGTTCAAGCTTGTGCTTCGGCGTTGATCCACAAGGTCGTAGTGACCTGAGACCGATTTCGCGTCAGCTTGCCTGGGCGATACGCGGCTCATCACCTTTCGCGAATGCTACACGAGAAAGATCAGGACACCGCAATTCACTCGGCGCAGGGGGGCATCGAGAAGGCCGATTATGTCAAAGGCATATTCTCGGCAATCGCGCCGAGATACGATCTGCTCAACCACCTGCTCAGTCTCAACATCGACAAGGCGTGGCGGCGAAAGGCGATCCGTGAGCTGAAGTTCGAGCGAAAACCCACCGGCCGTTACCTCGATCTTTGTGCGGGCACACTCGACGTCAGTAATGCGCTCATCGAGTCGCGCGGTTTTCGCGGAAGTGTGGTCGGAGTGGATTTCGCCGAGCCGATGCTCCGTGCGGGACGAGCCAAGGTCGCAGGAAAGCCCGTCTCGATTGTCGCGGCGGATGCGCTCGAGCTTCCGCTTCTCGCGTGCTCGATGGCCGGGGCAATCGTGGCCTTCGGAATCAGAAACGTTCAGGGTCTGGACGCATCGCTGCGCGAGGTGCACCGGGTGCTCGAGCCGGGCGCGCGGTTCGTCATCCTCGAGTTTTCGACTCCTCGCTCTCCCCTGATCAATGCGGGATACCAGATCTATTTCAACAACGTCCTCCCACGCATCGGAGGATGGGTGAGTGGAAATCGGAGCGCGTACCAGTATCTCCCGAGGTCAGTGGCCAGCTTTCCCGTCGAGGAGGAGCTGGCGCGACGCATGGGTGCTGCGGGGTTCGTGAACGTCGAATGGCGATCTCTCACCCTCGGCGTAGCCGCGATTCACTGCGCCGAGCGCCCTCTGTGAATAGCAGCTATACGCTCAATCCGATGTTCAGCGTCGCCGCATAGCCGCTGCTGGAGCCAGACGGTGTGACGAGCAGCTCCGAGCCGCCCTGACGATAGATCCCGTCCGCGTCATTGAGACGCCGGCCGCTGTCGCTCTTGGTGTTGTATGGCGCCTGTGCATATGCCGACGCCAGGAAGGGCTCGGTGAAGAAGAGCTGGGATGTGAAGTCGTATGCCGATCCGGACGATTTATTCCCACGAATCTTGAAGTGGATGTGGCTCGCCCGTCCCGGATACCATCCTGGGAGGATTGTCGTGAACCGGGCCACGCCGGATGAGCCAGTGACCTGAGATCCACGCAGCCAGGTCTGTCCCTTCGTATTGAATGTGGGGTCGTTCGCATCCGAATAGACTCCGAGCGCGTCACAGTGCCACACGTCGACCAGCGCTCCGGCAAGGGCAGTGCACGTCCCGGCATTGATTCGCGAGACATTGAACGCCAGCACGAACGGAGAGCCCGGTTTCGCTGCGCCAGTATGACTGTCGGTTCGAATGTCGGATCTGTTGAGCTTTTCGTCGACGAAGTATGGCCCCTCGGTCATTTCCGGCTTGGCGACACAGCTGGCCGACGCACTCGTTGCGGCGGTTCCTGCCTCCGCAGTGGTTCCCGCATTCGCGACGGTGACCGGTTTGCCAGATGAGCAGCCCGCGAGGGTCAGGAACCCTGCGGCTCCTGCGCCACCCAGCAGTATCACCGCCTCGCGGCGAGTCAGTATTCGACCAACTGGGGAATCGTCGTCGTGCAGATCCTTCAGCATGCGCCCTCGCTTCGCCGTCGCCGCGGCGGTTCAGGATACCTGTCTGGTCCTGCCCATCTCCTTGGGGAACCGCTTGAACCACGATGAAAGAAGAAGAAGCTCCTCGATCTCGTGCGTCGGGACGCTGGTGGTCGGCCTCTCCCTGGTGGAAAACATATCCTCCGCCAGGCGCTTGAGCTTCGCTCGCTGCCACGAGGTGCGCGGCTTGTCGAGCTCCGCTCTAACGACTCCTCTCTTCACGAGGTATACGCGGTCCTCGCCCTCGTGTCCCTTCACGGTATAGACGAAAGATAGATTCTCCACAGCGAAACGGAGCCGGCCGAATAGCTCGCGCAGAGTCTCGAGACGGCTCAGCTTGTCGCGATACGCCGCCGCCCGCTCGAATTCCAGCCGCGCGCTTGCCTCGTCCATCCTGCTGCGTAGCATCTCCATTGGACCGTCGTTCGATCCGTCGAAAAACGCGCGGGCCATCGCGACTCGCTTGTCGTACTCCGCCGCCGAGCATCCTCCGACGCACGGTCCCAGGCACTTTCCGATCTCGTAGCGAATGCAGCCCGGCGTTCGCGGCGACAGCTGGAAGAGCTCCTGCTGGTCGCTGAAGTGCATCTTCATGTCGGACTTGCAGTCGCGGAGCATCAGTACGTCGCTAAGCTCGCGGAGCGCGTCCCCGATTCGCTGCGCTCCTACGAATGGGCCGTAGTAGATCGACGCGTCGTCTGCTGAAGCACCACGTACGACGGCAAGTTTCGGCGCCGCGCCCTTCGTGAGCTTGATGAACGAGTAGTGCAGCACGTCCCGCTTCATCGCGACGTTGAGACGCGGACGGAACGACTTGATCAGACGCAGCTCGCGCAGCAGCGCCGCGAACTCGCTCGGCGTGTACTCCCAGTCGATCGTCTCCGCCTCGCGGAGAATGCGTGCGCCTTTTTCCTGCGGATACGAGCAGCGGAAGTAACTGAGCAGCCGGCTGCGAACGCGTTTGGACTTTCCGACGTACACAACTTCGCCGGTCGATGAAAGCATTCGATAGATACCGGGCCGGTCGGCTGCACCAGCGCGGACGATGTTCCTCATCACTGCGATCTGCTCTTCGCTCGTGGGCCCATGCCTCCGCGAAGCATTGCGAACGCGTGTCACTTCTGGCACCGCGCGCAGAAGACAGTGGCGCGGCCGTCTACCGCGTGGGTGAGAATGAGCCGGGCTCCGCAGCGGAAGCATGCCTCGCCGCCTCTGCCATATGCCTGCAATTTTGCCGCGAATCCACCCCGCTCACCCTGGGCATCTCGGTAGTCGCGAAAGCTGGTTCCGCGCGCTTCGATAGACTCCTGGAGCACGGCCACGATCTCGTCCCTCAGACGCGCTGCCTGCTCGGTGTCGATCGAGCTTGAAACACGCGACGGGTCGATGCCCGCGCGCCACAGAGCCTCGTTGGCGTAGATGTTTCCGATTCCCGCGATCCTGCGTTGATCCATCAAGAGCTTCTTTACCGGCTGGGACGACACCCGAAGAACGCCCGATAATTGGGCTGCATTGAAGCTTTGGTCAAGAGGTTCCGCACCGAGGGCGCCGCTGTACTCCGCGAATCGCTCCCCATTCATCAGGGCCACTGTGCCAAGTCGCCTCACGTCGCAGTAGTGAAGGGACCTGTCGTCATCGAGCGTGAGCTGCAACGTCGAATAGGCTAACAGTGCGCGATCGAGACTTCCGTCGTCGACGATCAATGCTCCTGTAAACCTCGGCTGAACGACGAGGCGGTCACCACTCGAAAGGTCGGTCACGATGAGCTTTGCGCGTCTCCAGCTTCCCCGGATGCTGCTGCCCTTGAGCCGCTTCGCAAAAGCTGCCTTGCCGACCTCACGCAGCACGTCTGGCCGTGTGACCTTGACCGATACGATGGTGCGTCCGGCGATCGCACGGTTCAGATCGCGCGCGATCGTTTCGGTCTCAGGCAGCTCCGGCATTTCGCTCCAGGTCCCGCCATGCGATGTCGCGGCGGAATTGCCTGCCGTCGAATGACACACGCTCGGCATACTCCAGCGAGTGCCGCGCGGCTTCCTCGATTGTGTCGCCAGTGCCGGTTATCGCCAGCACGCGACCGCCGTTGGTGACGAGCTCTCCTGTCTCGCGATCGCGGGCCGTCGCCGAGTGAAAGACGTGAAGCCCCTGAGGCGTTGCGGGGAGGCGAATGGGGTCGTCCTTGCGCGACGAGTCCGGATATCCCTCGCTGGCCAGGACCGTCGTCACTGCAAACCTCGTTGACCACCGAATCGGTGGAATCCCCGCCAGCGATTCGCCTCGCGAGATGGCCAGAAAGGGCTCGAGAAGCGAGCTCTCCATGAGCGGCAGGATGGCTTCCGTCTCGGGATCGCCAAAGCGACAGTTGAACTCCACCACACGCGGACCGGAAGACGTGAGCATCAATCCGGCGTAGAGCAGCCCCGTGAACGGCCGCCCCTCTTTTCTCAGCGCCCCCAGCGTTGGCTCGATGATGCGCTCGATCGCTTCGCCGACCAGCTCGGGAGATGCGATCGACACCGGCGCATACGCGCCCATTCCTCCTGTATTGGGGCCACCATCTCCGTCGAGCAGGCGCTTGTGATCCTGGGCCGGCAACATCGGAAGAAAGCTCGTCCCGTCCGTGAGGACGAAGAGAGAGAGCTCCTCTCCTTCCATGAATTCCTCGACTAAAATCTCTTCTCCGGCATCTCCGAATGCGCGGTCCTGCAGCATCATGTACACAGCGCGCTCCGCCTCTTCTCTGCTGCGCGCGATCACGACGCCCTTTCCGGCAGCCAGGCCCGAAGCCTTGATGACGACTGGCGTCCCGAGTTGCTCGACTGCGCGCAACGCATCAACCGGCGTCGTGTGATGGGATGCCATCGCGGTGGGAATCCCGGCCTTCATCATGAGTGACTTCGCGAACCGCTTCGACGTCTCGATCTCCGCCGCGTCTTTCGTGGGGCCGAAAATGGCTCGTCCGCTCTCGCGAAAGGCATCCACGATCCCGAGGGCGATCGGCACCTCCGGGCCGACTACGGTGAGGTCCACTTCTGCGCGATTCGCGAAGCCGAGAAGACCGCGCACATCATCGGTCTTTACGGGGATGCATTCGCCCAGCTCGACGATGCCGGCATTTCCCGGTGCGCAGATGAGCTCGATGGTGGGGTCATCCTGCATCAGCTTCCACGCGATCGCGTGCTCTCGTCCGCCATTGCCGACGATCATCACCTTCATCTCATGCGCCCTGGGTGGCCGAAGGCGAGAACGGGACTATACCACTGCGAAGGCGTGCTCCACGTCGGCCAGCAGATCCTCGATGTCTTCGACACCGCACGAAAGCCGGACGAGCCCCTCTGTGATTCCAAGATTGGAGCGCCGGTCCAGGGGCACGGAAGCATGCGTCATGGACGCGGGATGGCTGATGAGACTCTCCACTCCGCCGAGAGATTCGGCGAGAGAGAACACTCGAAAGCGCTTGAGCACTGCGTTCGCGCGCTCCTTCGTTCCGAGCTCGACCGAGATCATGCCGCCGAATCCCTTCATCTGCCGCTTTGCAAGCTCGTGCTGCGGATGCGATTCGAGACCTGGGTAGATCACCTTCTCGTCGCCCAGTCTCTCGGCGAGGAACGCCGCAATGCGGCGGCCGTTGGCATCGTGCCTCGGCATTCGAAGGTGCAGAGTCTTCGTGCCGCGAAGAGCGAGCCACGAGTCGAACGGTCCCGGCACCGCTCCGGCTGCGTTCTGAATGAATTGAAGCCGGTCAGCGATCCCGTCGTTCCGGGTTACCGCGATACCGCCAATCATGTCGCTGTGGCCGTTCAGGTACTTCGTCGTGGAGTGGTAGACGATGTCGGCCCCGTGATCGAGCGGTCGCTGAAAGAACGGCGTGGCGAAAGTGTTGTCCACGATGAAGGTCGCATTCACGCGCCTCGCGATCTCGCCGACGGCGGTCAGATCTGTCAGACGGATGAGAGGGTTGGTGGGCGTTTCGATCAGGACAGCTTTGGTGTTCGGCTTGCACGCATCGGCTACTCTTTGCGCGTCGCGCGTATCGACGAACGTGAACGCCATTCCAAAGTGCTGAAGGATCTGGTCGAAGAGCCGAAACGTCCCGCCGTACACGTTTTCCCCGCACACGACGTGATCTCCAGCTTTGAACAGCTTCATCAGCGAGTCGAGGCAACCCATTCCGCTCGAGAACGCGAAGCCGTGAATTGCACCCTCGAGCGCAGCGACATTTCGCTCCAGCGCTTCGCGAGTGGGATTCTTGCCGCGGGCGTACTCGTACCCCTTGTTGTCGCCGAGGCCTTCCTGCACGTAGGTGGAGGTCGTGTAGATCGGCGTCATTATCGCGCCCGACAGAAGGTCGGGCTTCTGGCCGGCGTGAATTGCGCGGGTGCCGAATCCTGCGTCTGCGTCTGATTGGAAAATGCGAGTCATGCTCTCGGTCTTGGGTGGTGAAGTGTCAAAGATAAGCCGGGCACGCGTGGCTGGCAGCGCGGACCGGCGCGCGTAGCTTCTCCAGCTGGCAACAGTTCCGAGGATCACGCAGTGGCGGAGAATCTTAATGGCGTATGAGGGTTTGATGGTGAGCGTGTCGGGTGTGCGCGGCCGCGTGGGTGAAGCGCTGACGCCCGAGATCATGGCGAAGTTCGCATCGGGATTCGGTGTCTGGGCGAGAAAGCGCGCGGGCGGCGGCCACGCGAAAATCGTCGTGGGCCGCGACAGCCGAATATCGGGACCGATCTTTCAGCCGATCGTGATGTCGTCGCTCCAGCTGGCGGGCTGCGACGTCATCGACGTCGGCATGGCACCCACGCCAACCATCCAGCTGGCGGTGGAGCATCATCATGCGGCCGGCGGACTCGCAATCACCGCGAGCCACAATCCGATCGAGTGGAACGCGCTCAAGTTCATCGGTCCGTCCGGGCTCTTTCTGGACGGAGGTGAGGCAGCGGAGATGCGCTCGGTGGTCGACGGCTCGATTCCGCGCGCGCAGTGGACCGAGCTGGGTGTGATCGAGACAGATTCATCCGCCATCGCGAGACACATCGACATGGTGCTGGCGATCCCCTTCATCGATGTCCAGGGAATACAGCGGCGCGGATTCCATGTGGCGCTCGATTGCGTTCGCGGCGCGGGCGGAGCGTTCATGCCTCAGCTCCTGACACGGCTCGGCTGCAGAGTGTCATCCATCAATATCGAGACTGACGGGCGGTTTCCGCGATCACCTGAGCCGATTGCAGAAAACCTCGGTGAGCTGGAGGAGCTGGTGAAGAAGACCGAGGCGGATCTCGGATTTGCAGTGGACCCCGACGTCGACCGGCTTGCACTCGTGTCGGATGAAGGAACGGCCATCGGAGAGGATTACACGCTCGCCCTTGCCGCGAAGCTCGTGCTGAAATACCGAGAGGGTCCGGTGGTGACGAATTTGTCCACGAGCCGGATCGTGGACGATGTCGCCCGCGAGCAAGGCCGTCGCGTGATACGTGCGCCAGTGGGCGAAGTGAACGTCGCGTCTCGTATGCAAGCCGAAAAAGCGCCTGTCGGCGGCGAAGGAAACGGCGGCGTCATTCTCACGGAGCTGCACCTCGGTCGAGACGCGCCGCTCGGTGCGGCGATCATCCTCCAGCTGATGCTCGAAGAAGGGAAGCCACTCTCGAAGGTCGTCGCGGCATACCCGCGCTATTCGATCGTCAAGGACAAGCTCGATCGCCCGGCTGCGCCGCTGGACACAGTGTACGCGTCGCTTCGCGAGGCATTTCCGGACGCAGAGGTGGATACGCAGGACGGATTGCGTCTCACCTGGCCCGACAGGTGGGTTCATGTAAGGCCATCCGGAACGGAGCCGATCGTGCGCGTGATCGCCGAAGCACCGACCCGGGAGGAGGCAGAGGCACTCATCGCGAAGTGCCGTGTTCCGCTGGATGCGCTCTCCTAGGCCACTGCGCTCGTGTATCAGGTGGCGAGCTTTCACGGTACCTGTCTTGCCACTTAACTTGAACGGCTGGGCAGAAGCGGGCCCCTAACCATAAGAGTGGCGTATGTGTGGAATCGTCGGCTACATCGGAGACCGCGGGGCGACCCCTCTCCTGCTGGATGGATTGAAGAGACTCGAGTATCGCGGCTACGACTCCGCGGGTGTTGCGGTCCTCAATGGCAAGGGCGTCGAGACCCGCAAGGCAGCGGGAAAGATCTCGCGACTCGAGGCGGCGCTCGCGACGTCGCCGATCAACGGCAATCTGGGAATTGCGCACACCCGCTGGGCCACGCATGGCGCGCCGACGGAGTGCAACGCTCATCCCCACATCGACTGCAAGGGCCAAATCGCCGTCGTCCATAACGGGATCATCGAGAACTCGACCTCACTCAAGAAACGGCTCGTCGAGCTTGGACATAAGTTCGTCTCGGAAACAGACACCGAAGTGCTCGCTCATCTCATCGAGGAGGCTTTCGACGGAAACCTCGAGGATGCTGTCATCGAGGCCCTGTGGCAGGTTGAAGGGACCTACGGCATCGCCGTGGTGTCGAGCGAGGACAAGGACAAGATCGTCGCCGCGCGGAAGGGAAGTCCGCTGCTCATCGGCCTGGGCGACGGAGAGTACTACGTAGCGAGCGACGCATCCGCGATCCTCGCCCAGACGCGCGAAGTTGTCTACCTCGACGACGGTGACCTCGCGGTGCTGACGCGCGACGGGTACCGCGTGATCGACCTGCGGGCCAAGGAGCTCGAGCGCACGGTCCACAAGATCGACTGGGACTTGCATCAGATCGAGCGCGGTGGATTCG
>JBDTRZ010000027.1:0-32737 GCA_039931395.1 Gemmatimonadales bacterium | reverse complement strand
ATTCTGCCGGACTCTAGAGGGAAACCGGGCGTCGGTGCCGGAGTTTCCCGACATCGATGCCGGACTCTGCAGGAAGAAATACACCCCCAAACGAACCCCGTCGAGTGTAACCATTGAAACTCGGCACCGTGCAGACCGCGCAGGCTGCATAACTGCAACTGCGGGATCGGTCAACCAGTGTAGACGACTCTTCTCTTTTCGGAAATTCCACTGGCGGGATTCACTCCGGCAATCGAGTGCAAAACTGTGTACCGGACCCACACCCGAACACATCGCCGTCTGCGTTGATACGTCGTCAGGAAGGTGACTGCGTCTTCCTTGACGGTTGTGGATGCCCGTCCCATAATTCCCGCGCGCGACTGGATCAGAAACTCGACGCGAGGGGATTGAGATATTAATGCCGCCACGCAATTCCGAGCTCGAACGGCTCGCGGGCTCGCAGCTCTTCGTGCTGGACTTGCGTTCGGGTCAGGCGCCCAAAGCGATCGCGGAACAGCTCGGCGGGCCTGATGCACAGACACCTGTGCGGTGGCGTGATGCGGACAGCGAGCTGCTCGTCTTTCCCGCCGAGACGCGCGTTCGACTCGCGAAAGGATTTGTATTCGTCGAGCTGACTGTCGCCACGGATCAGACAGGTCGCGATACTCTCGTTTTTCCCTTTCGCATCGGCTCGTCGCCGGACGAGGCAGTCACGTCCGCAGTATCAGAGACAGTGCCTCGCGGGAATCCTGTGATCGCATCGCGGTGGGCAGGCGTCGCTACTCCGCTGGTGTGGTTCGCGATACTGCGGGCGGGCAAGGGTCTTCTCGCGCGCCAGAGACTGGCGCGACCGCTCACTGTCGCCGGTGTCTACACCCTTGGGCGCGTCCTCAGCTTCATCTTCACGGAGCCTGTCAGCGCGGGGCAGATGAGAGACTACTTCACGTCGCTCTCACCGGACGACTCGCCACCTGATCTCCCCGCTATCACCCGCGGTCATCTCGGAACGCTGCCGCTGCTGCGAACGACCGACCGCTGAGCGCCTTTCTAACCTTTAACGCTTCCTGCAATGGCCGATACAATCGCCCTCGAGTTGATGAGAGAAGGGGAGACGGAGAAAGTCCTGGGGGACAATCCGCATACGACCCTGGACCGCGAGAACACGATCGAAGTGCTATCGCTGACACAACCGTTGCGCCGCTCATTCGACCGTGGCTCAGGGAGGGCGACTGCGAGGCGGTACTACGAGCCTCTGCGTTTCACCAAGCGCATCGATCGATCGTCGCCGCTCCTGCGTCAGTTCCTGATTCAGAACCGGAATCTCAGGGGAAAGTTCATGTGGTTCCGGCCTATCACTAACGGTAGTGGCGACACCGAGATGTTCTTCACGATCGAGTTCACGCAAGGGGCGATCGTGGGTGTTGAAACCTGGTTGCGGGACACGCTCGATCCGTCGAGCGCGAACTTGCCGCCGATTGAAGAAGTCCAGCTCGTGTTCGACACTATCACATGGACGTTTGTGGACGGCGGCGTCACCCACACCGACACGTGGAATGCAACGGTATAGCGGCACGTAATGGCAGTCTCGCTTCCCGAAGACGCTCTCGATCCACTCGTTCGCAAGATCGGTGAAGTCGCAGGACTGCTGAGCACCGGTGGTTCCCCGTCGGTGCGCGATGAATTTCTCGCACACCCGCTCGACGAGCTGGCAAACGCCCTCAAGGATCGCCAGAACGAAGTCATCGAGCTCCTGTCGCAGATAGTCGGCGACAGCAACGCCGAGATACTCGGCATGCCCGGAGCCGGAACCGACGATCATTGGCTTCCGATCCGCGATCCCGACGGGAATCCGACAGGACTCTACGTCGTGATGACGCGGAAGGAGCCGTCACTCATTGTCGGCCTCGGGTGGAAATGGGAGACGACGGAAGACCGCGTCACCATTCGCACGTGGGCGCACGTTCCTCTGCTCGCGACCGCCGGCACTACTGCGACGACGCGAATCGCGGTCGGCACCGAGGACGCACCGGTTCGCGTCGCAGCGGAAGTGGTGCTGGAGGATGGTTTCGGCGTAGAAGGGTTGCGCTTCCGCGGAGTGCGCGGCGCGGTAGCGGTCAAGGGAACAACGAATCCGCCGGACATCGCGCTTGTGCTGCTTGGTCTTCAGGTCGGCGACAGTGCTCCGGAAGATCGGTCCCTCACAGATCTGGGGTCGCTTCCCGCGAACACGTGGATCGAGACGGCGATGGCGCTCTTCACGGCGCAGCTCGCGCAAGCCGGCGACGGCACGACGGCGAACATCGTCAACGACTATGTGCTCCCCCTGCTCGGTGTGTCCGGCGAAGCACCGATGGTCAGACTCGCCTGGGAGAAATTGCCGGAGAAGGGCAGGGCGGTGTTCGACGAGTGGTTCAGCTCGATGGTCAGCTCGCCGGACACGATGAGAGCATGGCTCGCCAAGTGGCAGGGGCTGTTACAGATCGGGGCGGGAATTTCGCCGACGGCGAGCGTCGCAGGCAGCGGCACGCGCGCCGACCCGTGGGTCGCAGAAGTTGGCGTCGCGGGGGGCGTTGTGCTCTCGCCGACCGCCGCGCTCGAGACACGTGCCGACGGCGTTCGGATGCTGTATCTCGGTCTGCGCGTCGGATCCACGCCATTCGCGATTGGCACAACCGCACTCCGTCTCGACTTAACAGCGAGCAGTGAAATAGTTGCGATTCCGGTCGGAAGTCCGGCGTCGGTGCAGTCGCTGCCATCGCTGTCGGTGCTGCTGCGGCTTACGTCCACAGCGGGCACGCTCGTCGCGCACACATTCCCGGGAGGCGACCCACTCGCGGCACTCGGTACGCTCTCGGTCGGTTCGCTGGAAGCGGGGCTGAGGCTCGATGCGCAGCAGCAACCCGTTCCTCACATCGCCATGCGCGATGTGCAGTGCGCGCGCGGAACATGGACGGTAATCGATCTGAGCTCGGCAGACGCGCTGCTCGACGGGCTCGGTTCAGTCGTCAGCAACCTCATTCAGCAGCAGATCGAACAGGGGCTTTCTCTCGCGACCCCCGGACCGCACGCGGGACGTCACATCGCGGCACTTCTTGGATTCGTCGCACCGTCGGCGGCTGGCACTCCGTCACCGTGGCCGGTGGCCCTGACGACGGATGCGACCCGCATCACCCAGTTTCTTGGCAACCCGATGTCGGCGATCGCCCGGTACCACGCGGCGTGCCTCACAACAGACATCGACGGCACACCTGCGTGGAAGTACATCCTGGCCGAGGTCGGCGATTTGCTGGGAGAGCCTCGGCCGGGTGATTTCGAGGTAGCCGGATCAGGTGACGCGGGGAATCCATGGCGCCTCACGCTCGCATCAGCAGGGTTCGCCGACCTGCTTCTGCGCGCGCATTTCGAAATTGAGGGGACGCGTCCGCGACTGCATGTGATGGTCGCGCTCGAGCCGCCGTCACTGCCGATCGACGATGTCGCACTCGCGCTTTCATTCGCCGTCGACCTGTTCAGCGTTGAGCTTCCCGAGCCCTCGAGCAGCGAGACCTCGGTGGTCGCGTGGCTTCCCGGTCTCCGGGCAGGGCTCACGCTCGCTCGCTTCAGCGGATTGGAGACACCACGCCTCGGAGGACTGCGTTTGGGGGCGGACTCGATGTCGCTCTCGCTCGACCGGTCTCCGGATGACGGCCTCGATTGTGTGCTGCAGGTTCAAAATCCATGGGCAGCATGGGACGGTGTCGCGGGCGGCACACT
Source organism: Gemmatimonadales bacterium (assembly GCA_039931395.1). Lineage (GTDB taxonomy): Bacteria > Gemmatimonadota > Gemmatimonadetes > Gemmatimonadales > Gemmatimonadaceae > UBA4720. The sequence goes on along the minus strand of JBDTRZ010000027.1, from coordinate 29,005 downwards.
CCTCCTGCCGGCGCTGACGATAAACCGGGACGGCGTGCCGTCATGGAACCTCGCCGCGCCAGATCTCGATGGAGCGCTGGGCGCGGTAGAGCGAGACGCCATCGCGGAGTTGTCGCGCTTCCTTGTTGGCCATCTAGCACTGGAACATGGTGGTCCGATCGGGTTCGGGTTGTCCGCACTCCTGGGCCTGCTGCCGGGCGACCCGCAGCTTTCAATGCCCTCATGGCGTGAAGGTGACCCGGGCTTCGCGCTTCCCGCGGACTTCCCGGTTCTCCAGCCTGCGGACTGGGGACTGTTCTTCGCAGATCCGTGGCCGACGCTGCGGGCGCATCTCCTCAGGGTTCTTGCCGAGCCGCGTTATACGCAGCCCGTTCTCCAGTGGCTGCGCGCTGCGTTGCGCGGACTCGCACCGAAGCGTGGTGGCGGCCCAGAGCTGCTTACATTCCCGGAAGCGCTCGGCGATGCGGTGCTTTTCACTCCGCCCGATGGCAGACCGAGCGAGCGTGAGCCAGAGGATGTTCCTCTCGGATTTCCCACGCTGGAGACGCTGCCTGTCACTGTCGGAGGCGATGGGACGTACGCTTCGCCATATGCGCTTGGGCTTCGTGCGCCCGCTGCGCGTGGCGTCGATGCGCTGCTCTGGCTCGATCCCGATGGGCCGCCGGCGGGCACAGCGATAGACGCGGCAATCGCCGCTTTGGCTCCCGCGTTGCGCGACCTCTCGCGCCTCGATGGTGTGGGAATAGACGGGCTGCTGGATGTGCTTTCGGCGCTGTCGAACGTGGATCAGGAACTCGCGAGCGCGCTCGAGGGGATTACACCTGCGTCACTATCGACCTCACTGACGCAGCTCGAGACGTTCCTCGGAACGAGTGATGGCGTCGTGTTGACAGCGAGTCAGCAGCCACCCGACGCATCGTGGACATCGCCAGCTGTGCTGGAAGCGGGTCACACGCACCAGCTTGAAGCGGCGGAAGTAGTAAGCACGATAAAGAATCAGATAACGTCCTGGGATGCGGGAGCGGGATTGCCTGTCCTGCTGCTTTCTGCGCCCTTCGAGCGAAACGCCGCCTGGTCGACGCTCGCGACCGCGCTCGGCACGACGGCGGCACCATTTTCATACCGCGTTTCAGGATCGTCTCCAAATGCTGTCTCGCTCCTGACGCTTGCGGGTATCTCCAGGATCACGGCAGCCGAGCTGGCTGTGTACGACGAAACACCAGGATTGAGCGCGACACAGCGACTCGTGCCAATGGAAGGCGCGGCCGGCACATCGAGTCAGGCGGAACAGGTAGTACGGCTCGTCGAGCGAGTTCGCATGCTGCAGCCGGGGAAGCAGGTAATCATCGTTGCCCATTCTTCGTCCGGACTGGCCGCGCGTGCCGCGGTACAGCGAGCCGGGCTCTCCGCCGCAGTACGCGGGGTGATCACGATCGGGACGCCACACGTTGGTTCGCCGCTGCCGTGGGCAAGCGATCAGTCGGCCAGGGAAGCAGTCGGCGCACTTCACCGCATGACAGAGTCGCTGCCGTTCGATGCGACAGTGAAGCCGGCGTTGGACGCGCTGTGGCGGTTCATCCGTGGACGCGATTTATCCGATAACCCCCAGCAGTGGCCCGCGCACGCATTTACTCCAAGTGGACCGATCGCGCTCCCGGGGGTCGAGGGACTGGCAATCGCCACGCGGCTGCCGCCATTGCAGCTGCGAGGCGCTCTTGCCCGCGCAATCTCGACGCGAGCGACTCAACTGCGTGCAGCATTCGATGCGCGAGCTCCTGTCACCACGATCGGCGTGGGCCTGCGGCTCGCATCGGTTACCAACGCGACGGATGCTACGGTGGATGTCCAGGTGCGTGTTCGTGTCGATATCGCGCAAATCCGGATCGCACCACCTGACTCTACGCGCCCTGCGCCACGGCTTGTGATCGAGGCGGTCCTGAAACGGCGCGACGGCTGGCTCGCCGGCTCGCCGGGTTCACGCGTTCGTGTGCGATGGGCGGAGCTCGCCTGCGATATGACGGCAGACGAGATCGTGCCCCGCGTGGTTCTGCACGACGTAGAGGTTGATGGAGTCGAGCAGGCCACGGCGAGTATCCGACGATTTGCCGAAGGCGGATGGCAACCCGATGACGTTCTCGTACCAGCGCTGGATGCAGTGCTTGCGGAGCTCACGTCCGCACCGGGCCCAAGTGCGAACGTAGTCGCGCTGGCTCGCCTCCTTTCGTCGCTAGAGGTCACGAAGCTTCGCGGCTCGAGCGAGGACGATGGTTATGCCATCAATCCCGACGGGTGGAGTGCGGTCCTCGCCGATGGACGAGCGGCAATGCGCCGCATTCTCGCGGCTGTCGCTTCCGACACGAGCCGCCGCACCGGTCTGATCGCGCAGCTCCGCGATGTCCTCGGGACCAGCGCAAGCGATTTTTCGCGACTGCTAAGCGACGCTGCGGCTGATCCTCCAGAGTGGCGCGCGCTAAGGGCATTGTTGCGGGCGGTCGGACTGCTGGATTCCGTCGAGCGAGGATCAACTCCTGTTCTCTCGGAGTGGATGGCGCTGTTGCAATCGCCGGCGGAGTATGCGCGGACGAGAGTGGCGACGCTGCTCCGCGACGAAACCCGCGCCACGCAGCTGCTGGCCGAGCTGCGTGCGATTGTCGGCGTGAGCGATATCGGAAGTCCTGTGATCGAGCTGCCGCTTGGCACAGGTGTGAGAATTCGCGTAGAAGCTTCGGGCAAAGTGAGCCTGCGCATCGCGAGCGAATCGCCGCTGTCGCTGGGCGCGGCTTTAAGCATGACGGGTGTATGCGAGCTCGATCTCGTGAACGGCAAGGGAGAAGTCACGCTGCGTCTCCAACCCGCGGAAATTATCACCGCGGTACGCTGGCGCATGGTGATGCCGGTGGGCACAGACCCTTTGAGCTGGGATTTCGCTGTCGACTTCAGCGATGGCGTGCTTGGGAACCCGTTCGATGCGCTGCCGCTCTATCCCGTCCCTGTAGATCTCCCCGCTCGATTGAGTGCGCTGCTGCCGCGCGTAACGCTGAGCGCGATCGCCACTGCGCTGCTCGACTCCCTGGTAGTTCCACGGCTCCCGGAGCTCGCGGGTCCGCTCGTGCTTCTCGGATTGGCAGAAAAGCTGAGTGCCGGTCGACCCCGATTCCGGAATGTTTCGCGACTGATTGCGGATCCGCTCGGGTGGCTGCTCTCACCGAATTCGCTCGGGGTGAGTGGCCCGGAGCGTCAGCTCGATGCGTCGCGCGTGGCGAGTCTCGTCCGCGAAGTTGCCAGCGCGTTCCACCTCGCCGATGGTGATGGAAACATTGAGCTGCCGTACGGCTTGCAGGTGAATCTGCCGATCAATCCGACGCCGCAAATTGAGTTCGCGATGCCCGTGCCGCGGACGCTCGGTGCCGGCCTGACTTTGGCCGTCGACTGCTCATTCGGCTGGACTTCCGGCGGCGCGATAGGCGCCGCAGGCTCGCTCGATCTTCGCGCAGTGATGCCGCCGGGCGGAGGCTGGCCTGTACTCCGCGTGCTGATTGGCACGGAGAATGGAAGCCTGCGGGTCGCTCTTGGCGCTGACGACGCGATGCTGCAGCTCGTTCCGTTCAGCGGCTTCAGTGCCGACGCGCTGGGCGCGGCTGCGAATCGTTTGTTGCCGACGCTGCTCGATGCGCTGCTCGATGCACTGGCTGCGAGCGGTCATGCTGATGTCGCGAGCTTCGTCACTCGAGTCCGCGCGGCGGCGACGACGCTCGAGGTGGACACGATTGCGCGGCTGGACCTCCTGGTCGACGACCCAGTCGTCTGGATACGCCAACGCTTCTCCGCAGCGAATGCACCCGCGTCCGCGGGCGCGCTGCGTGATGTGTTGACCGGGGTGCCGGGATTCACGGTGGCGGGCGGGAAGCTGCAGTTCCAACCCGGTGGAAGCCCCGTCGCGGTGACGATCGGACGCAACGGATCGATCGGTGCCGGGATCGTGATGAGCGACCTTGATCTTGGACCCGTCACGCTGTCGTCGTCCTTCAGTGTCGGGATCAGCGACAGCGGACCTGTCGCTCCCATCGTGCACGCCGTGCTCGACGCAAGCGTTGACGACGGAATCATCACACCTGGGGGCGTATCGATCCGGCCTTCAGTTCACCTTGGCATCGGGTCGTCAGGATTGACGCTGCATGCATACCCGATCGGCAATGTCGCCGGTTCGCCGGATTTCAGACTCGACATTCTCCCCGCGTTTGCCTTCGGCGTAGATGATGGCGGCGCAACGGAAAGCGTACTGCGCACGCTTGCGCGGCGAGTGCTCGCACCGCTGGTGATCGAGACGTTTCTCGATACGAGCGACGTCACCGCATGGCTGAACGCCGAGCTTCGACCGGGGCTCCGACCCGGCGAAGTGTTACGGGATGCCGGCCTGCTTCTGAACGCGGGCACGAGTTGGAATCTCGCGCCCCTGGACACGCTTGCTGATCCTATGCGACTGGTCGAAGGATTGATCGGCGCATCGCTTCGCTCGACGTTCTTCGGATTTGGAACAAATCCGATCGTCGACTTCAGCGCCGAGGCAGGCCCAGGCGCAGGAATCTTTGCGGCGAGCGCTGCCGATGAGTCCGGAACTGCTTACGGCCTGCGCGTTTCTCTTCCCGAGCTGCGATTGAGCGATGATCCGGAAGTGATCGTCAGACTGGGTGCCCGTACTGACTGGATCGCAGGCGCAGGAGGACCGCCGGGCGTTGGGCCGGGTCTCTCCTTGCTCGTCATTCGCGATAACGGCGCAGGTGGAAACCCGCGATTCACATTCGACCCGACGCTTGAGCTCGGAGCGGTTGGTATCAGCGTAAGCGGCCGGGTAGACGAGCCGCTCGTCGATGTCGAAGGCTTTCGACTTGGCGGAATAGAGGCACTTCTCTACCTGCGGGTGAGCCGGTTGCTTACCGAGCCCGAAGTGAAGTTCGGGCTATACGGTGACCTGTCGAAGATAGCCGTACCGCTCGGCGCATCCGACTCGAACCCGGTTGCGGCGTCCCTGATGAGTGGTCGCGGAGACAACGGGGACGACGAGGCGGTGAATCCTGAATTCAGCATTCGGGCCGGTTACGTCGAGAATCTCTGGGTAGAGATAGGCGGTGAGCGGCGCAACGAAGTCTGGTTCCCGATTCAGCGCACTTTCGGTCCTGTCAGCGTGCAGCAGATCGGCGTTCGCTGGATCGGCGGTCCTGCATCGAAGCTGGCTGTCCTGCTCGACGGTGGAGTCGCCCTCGCGGGGCTCGCGGTCGGAGTCGACGATCTCTCGCTGACGATGCCGCTCGCACGGATCACGCGTATCGACGAGTGGGAGCTCGGACTGCGCGGATTGGCAGTGAGCTACAACGCCGGCGGCGTGAAGATCGCCGGCGGACTGTTGCAGGCGAGCGACGAGATACGCTACGACGGATTCCTGCTGATCGAGGTCGGAGGGAGAAGTTTCGTCGCGTTCGGCAGCTACGGTGTCGTCGATGGCGACACATCGCTGTTCGTTTTCCTGGTCGTCGGAATTCCGATCGGCGGGCCGCCATACTTCTTCATCATCGGTCTTGCGGGAGGATTCGGCTACAACCGCGGCCTCACGGTACCCGCGATCGAAGGAGTGCCTGCGTTCCCGCTCGTGTCAGCCATGAGCGACCCCGGAGTGGTCACCGCGGATCCCATGGAATTTCTACGCGGACTCGGGCCTTCGTTCCCGATGGAACGCGGGAGCTATTGGTTCACCGCGGGAATAAAGTTCACCTCTTTCACGCTCGTGAAATCACAGGCGCTGCTATACGTGCTGCTGAATCGCGGTCTCGAAGTCGGGATTCTTGGCATGTCGCAGATGGAGCTGCCTCCCGGCGCACCGCTCGTGAGTATCGAGCTCGCGCTAAAGGCTCGCTTCTCGACGAACGAAGGGCTGGTCTCCGTAGAGGGGCGACTCACCGACAACTCGTGGCTGCTGTCGCGCTCCTGCCGGCTCACGGGGGGCTTTGCGTTCCTCCTCTGGTTCGACGGCGAGCATGCCGGTGACTTCGTCATCAGCATCGGAGGTTACCATCCCCGGTACACCAGGCCTGCGCACTACCCGGATGTTCCGCGACTTGGCTTCAACTGGCGCGTCGGAAGCGCTGTCACGATCAAGGGTGAGGCCTATTTCGCACTGACGCCGCGCGAAGTGATGGCGGGCGGTCTCCTCGAGGCAGTTTACAAGAGCGGAGACGTCAAGGCCTGGTTCAGTGCGCGCGCCAACATGTACGTCCAGTGGCGTCCGTTCTGGTTCGACGTCGAGATTGGCGTCACCGTCGGCATCGAAGTTGACACCTGGCTCGGCACGGTGCGCACCGAGACAAGTGCCGATCTCTGGCTGTGGGGCCCGGACGTGGGCGGCCGGGTGAGAGTGAGCCTCTGGGTCGTTTCATTCACAGTCCGATTCGGCGCTGCCTACAACAGGCCGAGCCAGACGCTCTCATGGGCGGATTTCCGCACGATGCTGCTGCCGCCCGAGAACGATAAGCTGTACAGTGGCAACGTCGAGCGCGGATTGATCGCGGGCTCACCGGCCAGTGGTCCGTGGACTGTCCTTCCGGAATTTGTGCTGCGAACCGACATCTTCCTGGGCACTGCGCGTGTGAAGTTCGGGATGGCTGCAGAGACCGACGGCGGTGCGCTGGTCCAGATCGACATCAAGCCGATGAAGACGCCGGTGAACATCGCAAGCGTCCACAAGGTGCGAGTGATTCGCCTGCGGGACGGCCAGGATGTTACCGATCGCTTCCAGCAGAGAGAGGTGTTGCGCGGCAATGTCGCTCGTGCGCTTTGGGACACGGATGACTCGAATCCGTCCCAGTCGGTGATGTCGGCTATTACCGGCGCGCGGCTCGTCGCCGAATTTGATGTCTTGCGGCTCGACTCCACCGGCAGTATTCCGTGGACGAAGCTGTTCGAGACGGGCCGCCGACACCCGCTGCCGTTCACGCCTGAGCTCGAGGATCGCGCGATCGTCAGCGCCGCCGCCTCGAGAGCTGGTGGTCTCGATGCATTTGCCCTGCGCGCCTCCGATGCACTGGGAGCAGCGAATGTGATCCTCGGGGATCGCGCATGGACGTCGCGTAAGGCGGTGACCCTCAAAGCCCTCGAGGCGGAGGGCGTGCGCATCACACCCAGTCAGCGCAACGCTGATGTCACGCCGCGCGGCACGTTCAGGCGCGGACGCCGCAGCAGTCCGCCACTAGTCCGGTCGCTGTACGAGGGTTTGGCAGCAGAGCCGATCGTCGCAGCAAATCGCGAAGAACGGGAGCCTGTTCTACCGCCAGCGCGCCCCATTGTCCCGATGCACGTCACCCTCGATGCAATCATCCGTCAGCGGGCCGAGCCCACACGGGCTTCGCTGGGCGCCCTGCGCACGACTGTGAGTCCGTCACAGTTTTCGCGAACCGTGAAGATCGCCGATATGCGCGCACTGCGTGACTCGCCGATTGCAGGAGCGGCGGTACTGACGGCACCGGTTGCACAGGGATCGCGGGAAAGCGGGATCGCCAGGTCGATGAAGACACTTCGTCGCGGTCTTGGAAGCACCGCGGAAGACGTCGCAATCCTCGATACTTTGGAGAAGGCAGCGTGGAGGTCCCCATCGGATGAGCTTCATGCAGTGAGAATGCTGGCTTCGACGGGCCGCACTTCTGCGCCTGTCGATCCGGGAAGCATCCTGCGATTCACGTTGCCCACGCGGGATGTCGACGAGCTTCCGCCCGAGCTCCTCGTCGGAGGTGACGCCGCGGTCCGTGTCACCGCACTCGATCGTGGCGGCAACATGTTGATGGACACGGAATCAGTTGGAGAGGTTCGCATCGCGATCCCGAGCGGATCGGCCACCGTTGCGGTAACAGGGCTCGGGCGTTCGACTCGAAAGGAGATTCGCCGCGGACCAGGCGCAGTGACGATGCACGAGGCGACCGCCCCGGTCGCAGTCGTCGGCTGGCAGTCCCATAGCGAGCTCATCGTCGCAGGCCAAACCACTCTCCTCGCGCGAGGTGCCCTGGTGATGCTCGCATCGCGCATCGCACGGCTCGACGATGTCGCAACAGTCACCGCAGGTACCGCCATCGCTGACCAGCTCGGTGTGACGACAGTTCTTCCCGCAGCCGTGCGCTCGATAGCTATCGTGCTCGACGAAGCCGACGATGCATGCATTGCAGCACTCGATGAAACGCTTGCGGTCAGTGCGCAGGGAGCGGTCTTGAGTGATGCGCCGAGAATCGTCGCAGCCGGCGCTCGCACGGTGCTGCTCTATGACGTAATAGCGGTCGACAGGGGCATCGAGACCATCTCCGTACCAGTCGCCGCGAGCACCGCATGGACGCTCTGCGGCGTAATGGGGTTCAGTGAGCCGGCGAGTGACTGGGCAGTGCTGCTGGCGACCGCTGACCTCGACGCGCTCGTTGAGAACGGTCCGCTCACTCCGACCGGAGCGGCGGCCGTGCGCTTCGTGCCCCGCGATTCCAATCCGGCCCGAGATCCAGCCCCCGAGTAACGAAATGTCACCACTTCCGATCCCCGAACGCGGGTCCGTCATTTTTCATCGCGCCTGCCTGCCCGCGCTGCTCGCGGACGACTACGAGCTCAGAGTCGACCACGACCTCGGCGTGGACACGAGCGCCAGGCCACTTCCTGGCGAGCGCCGTTTCGGATTGCGTGTGGACGGGCCGCGGTTCACCATGGAGTCGTCGCTCATACACGGAGTCTTCCCGCCGACGAATGGGCGCGGCTCATACATCACGCGCCTGCCGCAGATAGTGCTCCGCCGTCGGACTCTGCCATGGGAGCGCGTACTGCCGGGAACTCCAGACACGCCGTGGATGGCGCTGCTGCTGTTCGAGGATGGTGAAGCGACGACGATCTCGCCGTGCACCGTCGGCGAAGTGCTCGACGGAACGGGCCTGGTGCAGCACGCGCCACTTGCGATAGGAGCGCTCGATTCAGTGTCTCGCGCACAGCCGTGCACCGCCATCGACGTGCCGATGCCCCTGTTCAAGGAGATCGCCCCGCTGGCAAGTGAGATTTCGCTCCTCTGCCACGTTCGGCAGGTCAACACCGAGGACAAGGAGCTCCTCGGAATGGATGAAGACGGCTGGTTTGCAGTCGTGGTGGGAAACCGCCTGCCCGAGCCGGGAAAGAAATACCTTGCATGTCTGGTCTCCCTTGAAGGCGCGCAGGCATACCTGCCGACCGCTGCCGAAGCGGCACCGCTCACGGGCTCGGACCTTGGGGGCGGAATTCGAGATTTCGGCGCGCATGCCGAAGAGCTCATGAAGCACGCGGTGATCGCCGCGCCCGGAATTACACGGGAGGACGTAACGGGCGCGCTGGTCGAAGAGATGGTCCGCGCAGACAGCAAGTATGCACCGCTCAAGGATGAGACTTCGAGCAGCGTCAGCGGGAAGGTCGCGAGTGCGACCGCGACGCGATGGACGGATTTGAAGGTCTCCGACGGGTTTACGTCCGTGTTGTTCACGCCCCCGACACTTCGCCTGTTCTCGCTCGCTCAGTGGAGCTTCGAGTGCCTCGACGGCGGCGACTTCGAGGCCATCATGCAGGCGCTTCCGACGAAGGGCGGCGTCTCGATGTTGGGAATGCCCCCCGAGACTTCACAGGCGCCGGATAGCAGTGGTGCGTCCGAATGGCGTGCCGCACTCGACACCGGGCACGTGCCGCTCGAGCATCTCACGAGAGAGGGCGAGCAAACGATCGCGTGGTATCGCGGGCCGTTGACGCCGGTCGGAGTCACGCGCAGCAACGAAGGTCCGTTTCACACGAGCGACCAGGCGCGCCGGGTCGATCCCGAGACCGGCCTCGAGAACCTCGGTTACTCCGCTGCGTTCGAGATTGGCCGGCTGCTCGCGCTTGGCGATCCGCGCTTCGCTCTCGATCTGCTCCGCTGGCGCCGTGGTGACCGCATGCAACCTGATGCTCGCATCACTTTCGAGATCGTCAACCGGTTCGCTGCGTCACTCGCGCGCGATCTCCGCTTTGAGCCGAAAATCCTCTTCAAGCTGCCGACAGCACTCGCCGCCGTCGGTGCAACCAAGGTGCGCGATGTCATCTCGCGCGACGGCATGGGCAGGGCGATGGACCCGACGGGGCTTGCGGGACTCGAGGCGAAGCTTCCTGGACTGGCACCCGATGCGATCGCATCGGCGCTGGGAGTCGACATGCAGGTGGTGAGCGGCATCCTGGGCGGCGTCACAGTCGGAAGCGCAACGCTTCTCGACAAACTGGAAATCGGAACACCATTGCGTGTCGAAGCGGACATCGAGGTTCTCTCCACCAACCCCGACGCCCAATTCGGCCAGCTGAACGACGTGTTTGATGCCCGAATGAGCAATCCGACCGGACCGAACCGATGAGTGCGCCCGCCTCACACCCTCTGGGATCGGCATCATGATCAATTGGACGACCAGCAAGGCATACGTGAACAGCCTGTACGCGGCGTCGGTTGCCGCGTATTCGGCTGAGCCGAGCGTTCCCGATTCGCTGCGGAACTGGCTCGCGCGACTGCGCTTGTTGTACGGGATTCCATTCAATTATCTGGTGCCGGACAGCCGGCTCCTCCCGGTGGAGTCGGTCAGATTTTTTTACATCGATCGCAACTTCACCGACAGGCTGGTTGACGGCGCGGTGAGCGTTGGAAAAGCGACCACGCGTGAGTTTCTGCACTACGAGCAAGTTCACGGAACGGTGAGCAAGGAGACCGACGACGAGGAGTGGCGGCTCCGCAGGCAGTTCCGCGGCGAACCGCTGGAGTTGGAATCCACCACTAAGGCAGCGGACCTGACCGGACTTCTCCTTCGATCACGCGCGGTCTCCGGTTGGCCTGGACTCGAGGTGAAGGCGTATCGGGACACGACGCCACAAACCCGTGACGATGGTGGAACCCGTCTCGTTCTTCTGCGCATGGACCGGCTCGCGCCCGACGTTCTCTTGTGCATTTTCGAAGGCGTGCCTACACGTGTCGACATCGAAGAGCCGCGTGAGGGGATCCAGTTCGGCGTCGACGCCGCAGAGCGTTCGACCATTACGCCAAGCGGCTTCGGGCTCAAGCTTCGAAAAATCAAAGGCGTGAAGGCGGGTGAGCAGCTCGCATCGGGGCCCACGGCTCCCGTGCCGGTGCGCCGCAGCAATCGTCAAGTCGTGCACGTTGCCGCGCTTCGCGATTCACTCACCTCGGCCCTCGTGTCCAGCGGGGACCCGGACGCCGATCCGCGTCCCGAGCTCACGTCCGGGGAGCTTGCACTCGAGATGTTTCAGTTCCCCTTCCGGCAGCGATTCGAAGGAGCCGGCGGAGACCCGGTGACGCCGGGTGGGCGGCGGTGGGAGGTAGGATCGCAATACGTCAACGCGACTCTCAAGGTGCGCACGCTGGCTGAACCGCTGTCACCCGAGGAAGTCCAGGTGCTGTTTCCCAATGTCGGAATGAGGTAGCCGTGCCCGATCGATTGTTTCAGGTCGAACTCGCCGCGCGCAACTTCCGGTTCGCTCTAGAAGCGAATCCCGCGGAAGTAATCGAGTGGGACGAGGGCTCATGGCGCGGGCCGCGCGTGCTCGTGCCGATCGTTGTCGATGCGTTGCCGATCGGCGCGTCGGAACCCAGCGCCGCTACGCGCGCCGCTGTGGGAATCGATCCGATCCGCCTCGGGGCGCCTCGTCCAGCTCCGTTCGATACGATCACGGGCATGCCCGCTGGCGTGCATCTCCACTGGGCACTTCCCGACGGTCTCACTCGCGGAACACAACAAGATCCACCGCCCGATGCGCCGCTTCCCGCAGGAACTGATACCAGCACCGAGCGGCCCGAGACTGCGACCACGCAGCGGCTGAAGTTCCCCGGAATTCCCGATCGATGGCTCGTGGTCCGCATCGTTGCCGGCGCAACAGACACTGCGCCGAGGACTGCGACTGCGTGGGTGATCGAGAGCGCGCTGGATCCGGCGCTCCGTCGCGTCACGCTCCTTTCTTCCTTCACGGAGGATCGCGCCGACGAGCCGGCAGCTCCGCTCACGGCAATGGGTCCGGGTGAGCCGATCTTCGCAGTCTATTACGAGAACACACAGAATATTTTCGGCTTCCATGATTCACTCGACGGCGTAGTCAGGGGTCCTCTTACGTATCTCGTCACGGGCTGGTTCAGCGAGCCATCGCGCGACCCGCTTCATATTCCCGACACTGAAAGCGCTTGGTATTCGGCGCTGCAGCAGCTCGGGTGGTCGCTTCCCCAGACATCGCTCGATCGCCTCAACGCCGCTGCACGTGAGTTCAAGCGGAAGCAGGAGCAGCTCGGTATCAAGACGCGCAGGAGGGACGCCGGACCCTTATTTCACTCCGCATCATCGGCGGGCACCGACGAAGGCACGATGCGCATCGGCTCGGCTGCATCTCGTATCAGCAAGGTCAGCGGCGCAGATGTCTTTTTGTCCGGCCAAGCCTACTTCGAGCAGCACTGGCCACGCCAGATCCTGTGTCACGGCGCCGTGTTCGACGTTGCGTGGAACGGTCGTGGCGGTGCGTTCGACACCGCTGATGCCGGTGTGCCAGCAGCGGAGCGTGTGACCGTAGTGGTCGGCAACTCCGGGGCACAGGCTCTCGGCGCGCTGATCGCGGCGACGTCGGGAGATCCCGGTCTCGAGCGCGCGATGGCCGCTTTTCATTCCGGAGCCCTTGCCGATCTCTCGCTTGAGAGCGGCATCGCCCGGCTGGAGAGCGGTATGCACTCCGACGATTTTATCTCCACGCCAGGCGGGTTTGTGCTCGCGGAGATCGAGCAGGGAGACATCTTTCCGCCGGCGAGTGGTGTGGAGAGCGCAGCGCGGCCATCGAATCGAAGTGCAACCGAAGGCTCGAAGTCGTCGATGTTCGACGCCGTCGGCTCGCTGAAGGTCTCGCGCAATTTTTTCAAGGCGAACATCGGCCTGGCGGACCTTCTCGACACAGTCAGCGGCGCCGCACCTTCGTCCACCGAGCCGGTCGGCGAAGCTCCTGCCGGGAGCCCTCGTCGCACCGAGACCGTCCGCCGATCGATGCCGCGTTGGTATCAGCCGCGCGATCCCGTCGTGCTCGTCAACGAAGCCCGCCGAAGCTACAAGCATGGAGAAGACGGCTGGCTCGACCCGAACGGCAAGCTCGTCTGCCGCGTGGCGGGTGAGACGGTGAGTCGAGTAGGCGTCAACCCGTGGATAAATGAGTCTGGCATCACGATGAACCAGGCGCCCCTGATAGACATCCGCGGCTCGGAGCTCACCACCTCATCGTTCCGAACTGGACAGATTCCCGCCGAATGTGGCGCACTGTTTTACGAGACACTCCTGCTCGATCCGACCGTAGTGCCGGTCGCGCGTGGCGTCATCCTGGACAAGGCGGGACGCCAGCGAGCGTCCGCGCCCAGCGGTGCGCGAATGATCACCGCGTCCGAAGCGGGTTCGCGCTTCATCGTAGAGCAGACGCTGCCGTACTGGGCCTATCTCACGCAGAACATCGACGTGCAGGCGCTCGCCGCGATGTCGAAGATCACGGGCACCACGCCGAGCAAGCTGGCCTTGCAGCTGTGGCGCCGGCCATGGAATCCGATCGAGCTCAGCTGGGAGGTAGCGTGGTATCCATCGCCGCGCGGCGAACGCGACTGGATACTGGGTGAGACCGACTTCGAGCTGCTGGAATTCGATCCCGAAGATCATGTGCGCGATAACTCGTTGCCTACCGGGACCGAAGGTTCGCCTGCACTGGTGATTCAGGGACGCACCCTGTTGACGCCGGGAGTCGCGCACACCATGGAAATGCGGTTGCGCAAGTTTCTCGCTGAGGAGGCGGCCGGCGTCGCCGATGATGCCACGCCAACACAGGAGCAGGACCTTGCGCGCGTCGCCAGGCAGTTCAGCACGCTCGACGTGCTGTCGACGGCGCTCGGCGGCACGCATCTCAGTCTCATGGCGAGAAGACCGGTGCCCGGCGTCGAGGGCTCGCCTGATCCCAATGCGTGGGAGCCGATTAGCGCGCAGTCAGTGCTCTGGCTGCTGCGCGCCGGCCACCTGCGACTACAGCGTGTGCGGATCATCGATACGTTCGGCCAGTTCTGCGACGTCGCAGCCGCCACCCTCGACCGGCCCATTGTCGCTGAAGACATGAAGACGCGTGCGGGCCCGGCGATGTTGTTGATGCCCCCGCGACTTCAGGAGCCGGCCCGACTCATGTTCCGTCTGCTCGACCCGAACGACAACGGCCGCGAAGCGACGCGCGACCGCTCGCCGGTATGCGGATGGGTAGTACCCGATCACCTCGATGAGGCGCTCGAGATTTTCGATGAGCGCGGATCAGCGGTCGGGCAGCTTCAGCCGGCCGATGATGGCAGAACCCTCGAGTGGCAGGGAGTTCCGGGGCAGCAAGCTCCCCTCGGCGCGCCTCCGGACATTGGTCAGGTGCAGGTTGCCGGCCTGGTTAACGGCCTGCTTCAATGGGGACTGCGCGACCGCGATCGCGGCACGGGTGTCGAGCCCACGAGCGAGAGCGCGCTGGCCGCGCTGCTAAGGATGATAGACGCAACGCTCTGGACCAACGATCCAGTCGGCCGCGCCGGCAATGAGCATCTTTCTGTCATCATCGGGCATCCGATGGCAATCGTGCGCTCGGAGCTGCGTCTCGAAGTGCAAAGCGAAACCGACGCACGCTCCATTTACGTGGAAGCACGGAAAGAGCTCGAGCGAACCCCCATGCCCGTGCGGCTCGGCGAGCTCCTCGCGCTCGATGATGGTCTCATCGGCTACTTCATCAACGACGATTATTCGCGCTTTTACCCGGTGCACGAGTCTCTTGCGCCGGAAGCGCGGCCATCTGGGCCGAGCAAGGGGTTCCTCGGGTCCGCCGCCGATGAACCGGACATGACGCCCGTGGCGGTTCAGCATCCGTACATCGCTCGCGATCCCGTCGTTCGAGTTCGCCCGGGGAGCCGGGTGATGCTAACCTTGCTCGTCGATCCACGCGGCGCAATTCACGCGACGAGCGGCATCGTGCCGCGGAAGAAAATCGAGTTGATGCGGGAGCACATCGCGCCGGCGCTCGACGCCATGGCTTTAACCTTTCGCGTAGGACCCGTACTGGTGGATCCCGACACGATCCGGATGCCCGTCCCGGCGGAGATCAAGGGCGGGTGGAGCTGGGTACGTAAGGTAAACGTGACGACGTGGCAGGAAGATCAAGTGGTCAAGGCCACGCAGGATGCGCTCCTTCCGGACGTTCCGGCGTTACTGAGCGAGGGATGGCTCAAGGTTTCAGGCGCGCTGCAAAACGACGAGCAATCGCGGCCTTCCACTATTGCAGGTGATGTCTAAGTGCTATCAGCAAGCGGATCACGATACTCTTCTCGAAGTGATGTCCTCCTGCTCCCGAAGCAGGGCAATACACTAACCAACTACTACATTCTGCCGGACTCTAGAGGGAAACCGGGCGTCGGTGCCGGAGTTTCCCGACATCAATGCGGTACTTTGCCGGAAGAAACTCACCCCCAAACACACCCCAACAAAGCCCCTCGCTGGTTTGTCGAGCACGCTCCGATGCTCCAATGCGTTCCGCTGTTTATGCTGCAACGTCCTCGCAAGATAATTCCAGGAGAGTTGTTTGCTTGAACCGTAAGGCTTCAAGCTTTCTTTGTGCAACGCTCCAGATGGAATTCGGGCAAGTCTTCCGCGCTGCCAACTCCACCGGCACCACCGGTGACTATTGCAACCCGCCCGGTCAGCTCTGCGCGCTTGATTGATCGGGGGAGATATGAGGAAAGCCCCCACAATGCAAAGCATCGAAGGGGCTTCATTCCATAGTCGGGGCGACTGGATTTAGACCAGCGACCTCCTGCTCCCGGCGAGGGAGGTCAAAACAGCATACCCACGACCTGCCCGTGCCGATTCATCGCCCTCGGTTGCACAATCGTACGATCTGCCGGCGGCTTGATGACAGTTACCGCGCCGGTTGGCTTGAAGATGAAACCCTGCGTGCCGTTCTTCGCGAGGATGCTGCCGTCATCGCTTACGTCGACTACTCCGACGTCATAGCCGCCCCCGGGCACGCCGAGAAACTCGAGTCCTGTCGCGCGCGACCATCGGAACACTCGGCGGATCTGCCCTTCCTCCTTCGTAAGCGATCCGACGGCCAAACCGTCGGCGTTGATCGCATACAGGTAGGCGAAGCAGCCCCATTCACCGCCGCATGGAAGCACGATCGTCCGTGTCCCGGACCGATCCCATATCACAGCGTCCGACGTTCCGCCGAAACCGTGGTCGATGTAACCATCGTAGCCGACGGCTTCGTTGAGGCGATTGACGTCGTACACGCCACCCCCGGCGCCACTGGCAACCGGCAATTCTTCGACGCGCGACGAGGCCAGATCGAGCCGATAGGGGAAAACGACTGTCAAGCCCTCCCTGGCACCCAATGCGTTACCGAAGACCTGGCCCGCACTGGCGCCGAGCGTGTACAGGTATGGCAGTCGGAGGACGAGCGACCGGAGGCCTCGCGCCTCGTTCCAGATAAACGCCTCTCTCTGATTCCCGAAGTACCCGACGACATTTCCATCATCGTCCAGTCCTGCACCCTGCGAAGCCTCCATTCCTTCGCCGAGAGGGTGGATGAAACCCCGCGATGGCGACCAGAAGAATGCGCGTGGCGAGATCCCGTTGTCCATCAACAGGGTCCCTGCGACTTCGCCTTTCTCGTTGATGGCTTCCGGGCTGACGAGCGTGACTCCGAGAGGATACGGCTCCACCGTGAGTCCGTCCTTCTCTGTCCAGATGAACCACTCGCGCTGGTGAGTAACCGGCGTCGGGCCCGGTGTCGACACGGGAGGCGATGGGCGCGTATCCGGCCCGAAGAGCCTGGATCCGTCACCGCAGGCGGTGATCGAAACGGAAAGCAACGCCAGGGCCGGAACGACGAAACCGGGTCCGCGGAAATGGGAGCTCATAAGATTCACTCCACAGGAACTGGAAAGTCGACTCATGAATAGGGAAAAAGCCCTTACAAGGCAAGGCATTATTGTAAGGGCTCTGATCTCCGCGATTCAGACCGGCACCGAGGGAGCTTGCTCAGGCTCGAGCCCCATCCGCTCGAGCAGCTGCGTGAATCGCGGATCCGAATGCATCGGGCGAAACCACGGCTGGGACGGCATCGAATACATCCAGTCTGAATGGGTCTCATAGCCGCGATCGAGCGCATCGAGCGCCGCCGAATAATCTTCGAGCGCGGCGCTTCCCATCGCCTGGTAAATCGGGGGCAGGCCGCTGCGGGATGCTTTAGCGAGTGTCTCGCGTGCCTCTTCGGACAGACCAGCGTAAGCCAACGCCGAACCGAGAGCCATCAGAAGAACAGGCAGGCCATTTGACCGCTCGACTCCTTCGCGCGCGAATTTTATAGCCTCATCATGGCGGGCCAGAAACGACAATGCTGTAGAGCGGAAAGGATATGCGCGTACAAAGTCTGGATCCCGCTCCATCACGCTTGCAAAGTCAGCGGCAGCCTCTTCGTAGCGCCCGGCCAGTAATTTGACGATGCCGAGATTCATCTGGGGCAGCACCGAGATAGGGTTCAGCTCCTGGGCGTGCAGCGCGACGGGTAGCGCTTCGTCGTGTCGCCCAAGTCCCGCCAGGAACGCAGAGAGCCATCGATGCGCCGTCTCATGACTGGGATTGAGAGCGATCGATTGGTGATATTCGTTGACCGCACCATTCCAGTCCCACTCCCAGTTTTGTTTCACGAAGCCGAGAGATGCATGTGCATCCGCAGAGGAGCTGTCGAGCTCGAGGGCACGGCGCGCCGCCGCCGCCGCTTTCGGGTACATCGCTTCCGGTGAGTCGAACTGCCATGATGCGAGCAGCGATGAAGCGTCTGCGATTCCGGAATAGGCGGGTGCGTAAGATGGATCGGCGTCTGCTGCGCGCTGGAAGAAATCCAGAGCCCGTTTCATCTCTTGCTCGGACCGCTTGTACCAGTGATGACGGCCCAGCAGATAGAGGTCGTAGGCTTCGAGACTTCGCGGTTGTTGGACGGGAGTTTCACCCCGCAGGTGCCCGAGCTCCAGTATTCCGGTGATGGTGCTGACTATCGAGCGAGTGATCTCGTCCTGCACCGCAAAAACGTCTTCGAGTTGGCGCTCATAAGTCTCCGACCAGACGGTCGAGTCCTCCTTGACGTCTACGAGGCGGGACGTCATCCGCAGCCGTGAACCAGCGCGGCGGACGCTGGCTTCGAGTACGAAGCTCACGTTCAGTTTCGCGGCGATTTCTCGAACGGAGGTATCGCGTCCCTTGAATGCGAAGGCTGACGTCCTGGAAACGACGCGCAGTCCCTCTACCTTTGAAAGTGTGTTCATCAATTCTTCAGTGATCCCATCGCTGAAGAATTCTGTCCTTTCGTCAGAAGGTGTGTTGACGATCGGAAGCACGGCGATCGAGACGAGCCGCGCAGACCCGCTCATCGCCTGTATGGCGGAGTGAGGATCCGCCAGAAGCGCATTCACGAAGTCGGCTGCAGTTGAAAATCTCTCGCCAGGTTCTTTTGCCAGAGTACGAGAAACCGCGGAGATCACCGAAGCAGGGAGGCCTGCGACTAACGATTCGAGTGAAGGCGCGGGGGCACCGACGTGCTGCGCTATGAGCGAGATCGCATTCCTGCCGACGAAGGGTGGACTTCCAGCAAGCATTTCATGAACGATGCATCCTAACGAGTAGATATCGCCGCGTCCGTCGATGTCCGATTCGGCGAGTGCCTGCTCGGGGCTCATGTAGCCGGCGGTCCCGACCGTCATGCCTTCCATGGTCAGATTCACATCAGCAGCTGACTGGAGAAGCGCTCCGCGAGCAATGCCGAAGTCGGCAAGCAAGGCGTGTCCGTGCCGAGACAACAGAATGTTCTCTGGTTTCACATCTCGGTGCACGACGTTCTCGCCATGCGCATAGCTGAGCGCGTCAGCGATCTGTTGCGTAATGCGCAGCGCCTGCTCGAGCTGCAGCGATTCTTCGCGATCGAGCCGTGCCCGCAGCGATTCCCCGTCGATGTACGACATGACGAAAAAGAGCGATCCTGCTGCCTCTCCCGAGTCGTGCAATGGAAGGATGAACGGGTGCCGCAATCGTGCCAGCACCTTGATTTCGCGCTCGAATCTTTCGACTCCCAGCGCGATGCTCTCGTTGGTGTGCAACACCTTGATGGCAACGGGGCGGTCATGGCGCTGGTCGTGGGCGAGGTAGACCGTCGCCATTCCCCCGCGTCCCAACTCACGCTCGAGTGTGTACTTCCCGGCCAGAGCGTCGCGGAGTGAGGTGGGAATGGAGCCAGCTGTCGGGAAGCTCAATGACTGCCAGGCTGAGGATCAGCGGCGGACGGACACGGCCTGATCGTTCACTTAATGATGCTCTTTGGCGCTGTCCGGAAGCGTGAACGCGGTCGGGCGGCCCGCAACCACTCTGAACGAGGCGCGTCCATCGTCGGATTTGAACGTGCCCGATGGCAGCGTGATATCGCTGACCGCCATGAGTGCGTTTGTCGCTGGTGTGAGCGCGATGGCCCGCTGTCTACCCAATCGAACCGAGCTGATCTCGGTGATTTCCCCCGAGCTTCCCTGAATTCTCGTAATGCGTCCGTCGACAATGACGATGATCATGTTGGCATCGTTCGTGTACGTGCCGTCAGGCATGTATGCCGGTCCCGGGTCTGCCGCGCTCGAGAGCGCAAGCTTCCCGGAGCGGACCGAGTATGTGACAACGTTTCGCGTGCTGGGGTCACCGATCGTCGTGTCGGGCACAGGGACTGGCGATGGCGTCTGCGCGGAAATGGCGCTCGCGCTGATTGCCGCGATGATGGCGACGAGCCGAAGCTTCGGAATCATTTTGAAACCTCGCGATTGAATGTCGCGCAAGCGCTTTCGGTCCCGCGTCGCGCTTTCCAGCGGAGAGAAGCACAACCAACTTCGTGGAAAGCACTATCCGACGCAAATGCGGTACACACTTCTCGAGACAGTGCTGCCGACGCCGACGGCTGCAATGCACTGCTTGCAAAGGGAGTTGAAACTTTTCGAACCCTTTAACCCGAAGTGACATCCAAGAGGTAGCGGTTCAGCTCAGACACTCTTGCTTCGGACGGGCACCCCATGATTGTTTCCGCGCTGATGGGACTTGCACTCACTCTTCAGGCGCCGAACCAGGTTGAACCGGTCCGTCCGGATGGGCGACGCGCCGCTTCGGTTGCCGTCCCGGCTCCGACGGACTCGAGCGCGACCGCCTTACGTGCCGATGAGCCGCCGGTGATAGATGGGAAGGACGCCGATCGGGTCTGGACTCTGACTCCTCCGATTACTGCCTTCAAGCAATGGCGCCCGACCGAAGGCAAGGCGCCGCGATTCAAGACAGAAGCAAAGATCGCCTATGACGAGTCGAACCTGTACGTCTTCATTCGCGCGTTCGATCCGCATCCCGACAGCATCAAGAAGCTCCTCGAGCGCCGTGACAGCTTCACGTCCTCCGACATGTTCTGGCTGTTCATCGACTCCTACCATGACCGGCGCACTGGTTACGAGTTCGGCGTAAACGCAGCCGGCGTCAAGACCGACGCAGCGATTTACAACGACGGGAACGAAGACTTCGCGTGGGATGGCGTGTGGGATGTCGCTACCCGTATCGACTCGCTTGGCTGGACGGCAGAGTACCGGATTCCCCTCTCGCAGATGCGCTATGGGAGGGATCGCGAACACACGTTCGGAATCATCATCGACCGGGACATCTCCCGATATTCGGAGCGGGAGAGCTGGCCCCTGCTCAGGCAATCGAAGCCGGGGTTCGTATCACAGTTCGGAACGCTGCACGGCTTGAACGATCTGGAAGCGCCTCGCCGGCTCGAGGCGATCCCGTATGTCGTAGCCAAGAGTGCGACGAATATCGATAACAACGCGTACAGGCAAAAAACGAACCTGGCCGCGGGTGGCGACGTGAAGTACCGAATCGCTCCGAACCTCACTCTCGACGCGACAATCAACCCAGACTTCGGGCAGGTCGAGGCGGACCCCGCGGTTCTGAATCTTTCCGCCTATGAGTCATTCTTCGACGAGCGCCGCCCATTCTTCGTGGCGGGTCGCGGACTGTTCCGGCTCGACGTCAACTGCAGCGCCGTCAACTGCAGCGGCGAGGGACTCTACTACAGTCGTCGCATCGGGCGAACGCCACAGCTTGCCGGCATCTATGGTGAGACGGATCCGCTGCAGCCGATAACCATCATTGGCGCCTCGAAACTGATTGGCCGACTTCCGAGCGGGCTGACGGTTGGCGTTCTGGATGCCGTCACACAAAGAGAAGCAAGTCCGGGAGACACGACGTACGATCCCGCGACAAACTTCGCCGTCGTGCGCGCGACACAGGATTTCCGGAAGGGAAACAGCACGATCGGAGTAATGCTCACTGGCGTGAATCGAAGACTCGATAAATGGTCATCGCCATACCTCGCTTCGAGCGCGTACGCCGGAGCGGTGGACTTCCGTCATCGATTGTTCAAGAACAGCTACGAAGTGTCCGGATCCTTCGACCAGAGCCGTGTGCAGGGCAGTCGCTCTACGCTACTCGGCATCCAGCGAAACGGCGTGCACAATTACCAGCGGCCCGATGTCGCCCTGCCGCTCGATTCGACCCGCACGACTTTGCGAGGTGACGCCGAGGAGCTCAAGTTCGGCAAGATCAGCGGATCGCACCTGAATTTCGAGACCGCGTATCAGCGCCGGTCCCCAGGATTCGAGATCAATGATATCGGATTCCTGCGCAGGGCGGACCAGGTGTCGTGGAGCACGTGGGCCGGATTGTTCGACCGAAAGCAGCGGAAGTATTACAACAGCTTTCAGCTGAACAACAACTGGTGGCAATACTGGACTACAGACGGCTTGCCGCTGGAGGCGGCGTACAACACGAACATGCATGTGACTCTCAAGAATAACTGGGGTTTTCACACCGGCGGCACGGTCGGCCAGCTCGGGAAGACCTACGACGATCGCGCAGCGCGAGGCGGGCCGGCCTTTCGCCAGGATCGGTACATCGCCCCGTGGATGTTCATAGCGGGCGACGATCGCAAGGCGATTGTGCCCTTCATGTCTGTCAACTATTTCAGGGGCGAGGGAGGACGGAATTATTCGTGGAACCTGAGTCCCGAGATCAGCTACAAGGTCCTGGGCCGATTCAGCTCATCCTTCAGTCTAGGTTGGAGCCACAACGTCACCGACAATCAGTTTTACGGGAGATTCGCTGACGCTCAAGGCCAGCACTACACCTTCGCGCGCCTCGATCAGCACACGACATCGGTAACGGCGCGCCTCAACTACACCTTCACTCCCGACGTATCCCTGCAGACGTATCTGCAGCCGTTCGTTTCGAAGGGGACTTATGCCAACGTTCGGCAGCTGTCTTCGACGCCGAGGGCAGACGAGTATGACGACCGGTATGCGGTGTTCGACAATTCGGCGGTGACGAGCGATCCGGGCGGCTTCAACTTCATGCAGCTGCAGTCCAACGTCGTATTTCGGTGGGAGTACAAGCCGGGCTCGACATTCTTCGCCGTATGGAACTCTGGCAGGCAGCAATTCCTGCCGGGTGAAGGGACAGAGAATTTCAGGGGGAACGTGGGTGATCTCTTCCACCTCCATCCGGCAAATACCTTTCTTGTGAAAGTGTCCTACTGGCTCAACCGGTAGCGAAGAACGCCTGGTTCGGCCTTTCCGGGTTCGTCTGGGCGGCGCGTTCGGAGGGTTGCTCGCCAGACCTTCGACCGGATCCACAAATACCTGCCGAAATCCAGCCTTTGAAAGATCGCAATCCCCTGTTATGTTGCGCGCGCTCAACTCAAACGTTAAGCAACTACAGTAACGGTCGGCGGTTTTCTCCAGCACACTCAGAAGGATAGCGATGCATCACCCGAAATTGTTGCGGTCGAAATGCGTTCGATCCGCGATGATCCCAGCAGCACTGCTGTGCGCAATAGTGTCCGGGTGCGCCGATCAACAGCCCACAGCCCCCAAGCTCCCGCGTGTTGCGCGGGATTTGAACGTCCCATTCAACAGGTTCTTTATCGCGTGGTCGCGGAACCACAGCTCCAGTCCGATCCAGACGCAAACGTTCTCACTCGACACTCGACAAAACCGGCAATACGGTGGACTATGGCCAGATCAAAGCCTCCTGTCCTTCGCCAGTGCCAACCCTGGCCGGCTCTACATCAACGGCGATGAGCCTGACCAGTATTGCATCGACCCGCACGAGTACGCGGGTATCTATCGCAACTTCGTTACGGCAGTGCGCGGTGCGGATCCAACAGCACGGGTCTCTCCCGCGGGCTTTGCGGAGCCAAATGACCGCTGTTGCCGGCCTGGAGACGAGCCGTGCCGGCAAAGCAGGCACTCGATCGGCTATGCCGAGCAGTTTTACAACGCGTATGTACAGCGTTACGGAGTGGCACCACCCGTTGACGAATGGCGGTTCCACGATTTCGGGCTGGCGTCCCCTGTTGGAGATCTGGACGGCTGGTGGGCGAGGATAGACAAGGAAGCCGCATGGTCCGTCTCCCACGGCGCGAACATGGTACTCGGCGCTTGGGGATTACTCGGTTGGAATGAACCCGAGCCAGCTCACCAAGAACACCTGAAGCAGGCGATAGGTCGCCTTATTAACGACCCGAGAATCAATGAAGCTGTTTATTGGGCATACGAAAGCTGGGCCGGCGAACATCACTATCTGACGAATGAGGATGGGAGTCTGACGCCAGAAGGACAAACGTACGCGAACCCACTGACGGACATCCCGACTGGCGTGGCGATTGCAGACGCGGCGAACGGACACGCAAAGCTTCAATGGAGTAACACGACCTCGGCCTGGCCAGCTGAGGCGGAGTTCTGGGTGCAAGCTCCCGGGTCGAATTCCTTCGTCCACAAAGCTTCGGAGCGGGTAGCCGGTCCTGGCGCTGCGCAAACCCCTTTGACCGTCTTCAACATCGGCGACAACGTAAAAGGACGAGTCCGTTACTACAACGTCTACGGTCAGGCCGCCTGGTCGTCCTTCAGTGACGCTGTCCTGATGGAATCAGACCAGGTCGCAGTGAACAAAAAGCCGAGCTCCCGGAAGGGTCCCTTGCTTTGCTTTTTGTCGAGACGAATCCAGAGCCAGCCCTGCAATTAGCCGCTATCTAAGTATCCCACCAGGAAGATTCTCTGCGCAGATGCACCACGAACGCGGCGGCATCAGCCTGTGCAACGTTGCCTATTGAATCGTAAGAGTGTACGCGCCCGTCTGCGAAGCGATCGCAGTCCGCGCGAAGATCGCGTAGTAATCCGTCACAGTAGCGGTGAACGTGATCCGTGCATCCTTCGTTGTCGCATCCCGATTGTCGTTCTGCGCGACGGTTGCTCCACTAACACGTACAAGCTGGAGGTAAGAATCGACATCGGAGGATGACATGTTGATTGTGATCGACTGTCCCGCTCTCATAAGAATGTAAAATGCGTCGGCGTAACTGGGTGCAGCATTCCACAAGCAATCGGTCGCCGAGATGCTCTGAGTCGTCGAAACATTCCTGACGACGAACACGACCTCACAGTTCGCGTTATCAGCGGAAGTGACTTGCGACGACACGTTGTAGTTGCCGGTGATGACGGGATTGAACGAGCTGGCTCCGAGAAGGTACGTGCCCGCTGGAAGCAGCGCCTTGATGGCCGAATTCGGATTTGTCTCAGTCTCGTCATCGTTTTCGGCAATGACGGTCCCGTCAGCGAGTGACAGATCGAGATATGTGTCAAAGCCCGCGGACTGTTTGAAGAGATACGCGTTCGCTTCCGGCAGTACGGTCGAGAAGAAGTCGATGAATGACCCGTCCGAGAGCTGACAATCATTCGCATCGAGTGTTCCGCCTGTTGTCGAGCCGAGCGTGTGCGTGGTACGCCCGCCGCACTTTGCGTCGGCAGCAGTCGCGCTGAAGGTCACTGAAGGAGCTCCTGCTGCCGACGCGACAAGAGTGTTGGTTGCCGGTGCGACTCCGAGTGTCCAGCTTCCAACTGCTGCCATGCCAGTTGCGTTCGAGATCGCGGCTGCACCCGTCACTGATCCGCCGCCCGCTCCGACTGCGAATGTCACCGTGACGCCTGCTTTGATGTTGCGATTGGCGTCCTGAACGAGGACTGCCGGAGATATTGGTAAAACGGATCCCGCAACGGCGATCTGGTTGTCGCCGGCCGAGACGGTGAGGAACGCCGTCGGCCCGGCAATGCCAGTCGCGTTGAAACTGACCGAGAGACTTCCGGAGCTCGCGCTAAGCGCGTTCGGTCCAGCGGTTTTGCCGAGTGTCCATTCTCCAACCGTGGCAACACCGGACGCATCGGTGACCGCGGAGGCGCCAGTGATTGTTCCGGCGCCGGCGAGAACGTTGAACGTGACCGTCGCACCGGCGAACGGATTTCCGTTCTGGTCGCGGACGATTACCGACGGCGCTGCGGACACTGCCGTTCCAGCGACAGCGGACACGTCGGTTGCGGAATTGGCCTCGATCGTCGCCGCGACGGAAGGTTCTGTTTTTCCTTCCTTGCAGCTTGTGTGAGCGAGGAGCAGTAGTGTCGGAACGAATCTGAGCTTACGGACAGAGACAGTTTTCACATATGGCCTTGGTCGACGGTCGCTTAATTTGCGCCCGTGCACAGCTGGTCGGAACCATGCGCCGCGCAGATATGCAGGGCTTGTCGTGGTCGTCTCGAGAGACTCCGGTATCGCGCATCGTTGTCAGTCATGTCGTCTCATTGCCGTTTCTGCCGTATTCAACCGGCAGATCAATCAGCTAGGTTAATTAGTCGCCTCTAAAACTATAGTCACGTGGCGGCGGAGCCCGATAAAGAGGAGCACCTGAATGCGTCTTTCAGACTTCATCCGGAAGAACCGTGAGGAAATAATGTCGGAGTGGCAGGCGTTCGCTGAGACCTGTCATCCAGCGAGCGGATCGATGAACTTCGAAGCGCTTCGGGACCATGCGAGCGAAATGCTGTCCGTGATCGCGAGGGATCTGGATACGCCTCAGGGAGGTCATGAGCAGGCGGAAAAATCGATGGGAAACGCAAAGCCGACCGGGAGCACCGAGGAAACAGCCGCGGAAAAGCATGGCACCGATCGAGCAGAGAGCGGATTTTCGATCGACCAGATGGTGGCGGAGTATCGAGCCCTGCGGGCGAGCGTAATCCGGCTGTGGAGTAAGAGTGAAGGGAGAGCCGAGTCCACCGATCTCGAAGACCTCATCCGGTTCAATGAAGCAATTGACCAGTCACTTGCCGAGTCGATTGCGCGATATACCGGGGAGCTCAACAACTCCAAGGACATGTTTCTCGCAATACTCGGCCACGATCTCAGGACACCGCTTGGCGCAATACTCATGTCGTCCGAATTCATGCTCGACACGGCGGACCTGAAGGAACCCCACATCGCGCTGGCCGCCAGGATTGCGAGCAGCGCCAGAAGAATGAATCAAATGATCGGTGCGCTGCTCGACTTCACACGCAGCCGACTCGGGGGAGGCATTCCCATTGAGCGGGGAGAAATGAACCTGGGGAAAGCGGTCCACGAAGTCGTCGACGAGTTGAAGGCAGCCTATCCCGACCGTGACGTGACTGTCGACGCGCGCGGCGCTGACGAGGGCAATTGGGATTGCGCGCGAGTCAGCCAGGTTTTCAGCAACCTGATCGCAAATGCGCTGGAGCACGGCTCGAGTCAGCCGATTACTGTTGTAGTCGGTGGCGACGCCGAAGAAGCGACGGTTGCGATTCACAATCGGGGCATTTCGATCCCGCCAGATCAGGTTAGCGGAC
This sequence comes from Gemmatimonadales bacterium, assembly GCA_039931395.1. GTDB lineage: Bacteria > Gemmatimonadota > Gemmatimonadetes > Gemmatimonadales > Gemmatimonadaceae > UBA4720. Next base: position 2,106 of record JBDTRZ010000027.1, on the reverse strand, counting down.
TTTTCAACCCGATGAAAACGTCGTTTCCTGACTCGCCGAAACGTTCGACGAAGTCTTCCGCGAATCTCGGACTGGGACTTTACATCGCGGACCGAATCGTCAATGCCCACAAGGGAAGGATCGACGTTGAATCGTCGGATGCGGCAGGAACGACTTTCACAGTCCATCTTCCACGGACTGGCGAATAATGACCGATATCAACCGAGCGCTTCCATCGAAGAATGAAAATGTAAATGCAAATAGCCTTACGTAATGGCTGAGTATCTGCTCGGGCCGGAAGTCCGGCGGATCGTGACCACGCACCTGGCATCCATGGATCACATGGAGGTGCTTGTTCAGCTGTATCGAAGTGCGCCAGAAGCGATTGCTGTAACCGAGGTCAGCCAGCGGCTGATGCGTCCGCCGGAACTTGTCGAGACCGCGCTCGGCGACCTCGTGGAAGGCGGCCTTGCAGCCAGTGTCACGTCGACTTCCGGAGTCGACGAATTCAAGTACGATCCGAGGTCTCAGTCACTTCGCAATGCGGTGGAGGAGCTCATGACAATGTACAAGGAGCGTCCGGTAACTCTCATCAGGGCGATCTACGACCGGCCTGCAGAGCCCGTAAGTTCCTTTGCGGAAGCGTTTCGCCTGCGCGGGGGCAACGATGGCGCTCTTCATCTATGCGCCCTGTGCAATCACCAGTCTGGCCGCCGCGGTTCTGCTCTACCGCGGATTTCGCCAATCGGGCGCACGCCTTCTCCTGTGGAGCTCGCTTTGTTTTGTCGGGTTCTTCCTCAACAACGTCCTGCTGATAGTTGACACACGCGTGCTCCCGGATCAGAACCTGTCGATTCTCCGATCGCTTCCGTCGCTCGCGGGAATATCGTTTCTGCTTTACGGATTGATCGCGGACTCGCAAGCATGAGGGGGGACATGGCTGGAGCATCGAGCATCGTCTCGGGTGCCCTGGTGATGGGCTACCTCGTAGCGGCAACTTTCTTCCTTCGCTTCTGGCGGAGACCGGCAGACAGGCTCTTCGCGTTGTTTTCCGTTGTGTTCGTTCTTCTCGCGGTTCAACGCCTGGCGCTCGAGCTCGTCACCGATGTGGCGGCGAACGCAATCTGGCTCTACGGGTTGCGCCTGCTCGCCTTCCTGATCATTCTCGCAGCGATAGCGGATAAGAACCGGGCGCCGCGGCCTTCTCGTTGAGCCACTCGATAACTGCGGCGTATCCCATACTCTCGGGATCATCGCGAAGATAGCTGTGCACGACGTCCAGCACGCGAAAGCCGCGGCGAAGCTGAAACGTCAGCGTTGGATCGAGAAGCTCGCCGTGGATCACACGCCTCACGTATTCGTCGGGGCTCAGGCGGTCAGCGTATTGTCCGTAACCGCGAAGTCGCGCACCTGCCCGAATGCGCGCGAGCCCGTAGCGCTCGGCGATTCTTCTGCGTGCGGCATAAAGCAGCTTTCCGATTCCCTGACCCTGACGGTTCGGTGCGACCATCACTTCGGCCCCGTACAGAGTCTTTCCAAGTGCGGGATCGTGATTCAGGAACAATCCTGATGCAGTGAAATCGCGCCAAGACGTCCGCATGTCATAATCTTCCCAGAAGACGATCAGGCTCGACGCCATTCCGACGACCTCCCCGGTCTCAGCGTCCTCGGCAACGAGCTGTCCCTCCGGGAACACATCAAGGTGGCTTGACAGCTGGGTCTCCGACCAGGGCTTCGAGCCCGGATAAACCACTTTCGTAAGATCGATTATCCCGCCGAAATCAGAGCGGCGAGTGCGACGTGTGCGAATTCTCTTTTGCAGCGCTTTCATCAGAGGCGAAGAACCTCCTGCTCTAATAGCAGGTCCGCGGTGTTTCTGCTGTCGTTCAACGGCAGCACTGTTCCCGAATCCCTCGATGCCAGGATCGTGGAGAGATTGAGCTCGCCAACAACCATCGTCTCCTGATTCGGAATTCCCTCGGCTAGGATTCCATCCCGGCTGAACGGAAAGTCGCTCGGCGTCAGAATTGAGGCCTGGCCGTAATTGAGGGAGACCGCCGGCACCATCGGCAGCGAGCCGACCGTACATGAATGGATCACATACATCTGGTTCTCGATGGCGCGCGC
>JBDTRZ010000026.1:0-34413 GCA_039931395.1 Gemmatimonadales bacterium | reverse complement strand
AGATATCACCTCTCCTGTCCCTTGTCAATGTAACTTTAGTTACGGCCCACTAGTCAACCTTGAGACTCAACAGGAGCTGATCGCATGAGCAACATCGCCATGATCGCAATCGGCATTGTCGGACTGCTGCACGTGTACTTCCTCGTGCTCGAGATGTTTCTCTGGACGAAGCCGGCGGGACTGAGAGCATTCGGTCTCACGCGCGATAGAGCCGAGGCGTCGAAGGTGCTCGCCGCAAACCAGGGACTCTACAACGGCTTCCTCGCAGCGGGACTGTTCTGGAGCCTTACGCTCGGATCGATGGGCTGGATTGTCGCGGTTTTCTTTCTCTCGTGCGTCATCGTCGCCGGCCTGTTCGGAGCGGCCACCGCGAGCCGCAAGATCCTCTACGTGCAGGCTCTGCCCGGAATAATCGCGCTGGTGCTGCTTCATCTCCCGTAGCTACCCCGGCCGCCTGGTGGCCAGCGGTGCGGGATGTGCAGAATCGGTGACGACACGATTCGACTCCCCACCGGAGGGATAACCATATGCGTATCGCCACCCTTGCAGTCGCCGCCATCCTGCTTGGCGCAGGCTGCTCCAAGCAGGTGAAGGTGGTCACCGACCCGAACACGGGACGAACAGATGTAGACTTCCAGAAAGTGAACGTTCCCGAGGTCTGGACCGGTACCCTGAGTCCGGTGGGAGGTTCGGGCATCGCCGGGGCGGCGACGGGCACGACCGCGAACGACTCGACGCACGTCACCCTGAACATCACGGGCGGGCAGCCCGGCTCCACGCTGCCATGGCATGTCCACGACGGAAAATGCGGTGACGCGAGCGCGCCGGTCGCAGGGCCCGGCAGCGCATACCCGCCACTTGTGGTGGGTTCAGACGGTCGCGCCTCGGCTACTGCGCATGTCGCGGTGAAGCTGAACGAAGCACGGAACTACATCGTGAACGTCCACGCCTCGCCAACCAACATGGGTACAATCGTCTCGTGCGGGGACTTCAACGACTGACCCGGTCCTCTATGCGCGGCGGCCTATCGGAAGGCCGTCGCGCCCCTCTGAGCTCAACGCCTGGCCAGCTCTGCCCAGCGGACGTTGCTGAATTTCGGCCGGCGGATCGCGACCACGAGCGAATCGCTTCCGGTGTGACGCGGACATTTGCAACTGTAGACGAGGCTGCAAAGCAAAATGGGCTGTCACGCATCTACGTCGGATTTCATTTCCGATATGCAGTCGAGGTGGGGCTGAGCCAGGGCCGTGAAGTGGGGGAGTACGTTGCGCGACACGCCCTTCGCCCGATCCATGGGTCGAACTGAGCTCCACGACGGTACCTCCGCCGAGTCATGGCCAGACTCGCCGGAGGCGCCGTAGTACCTGCCTAGAGACCCGCGGCCGCCAAATCCTTCACGGCGCCCGCGAGCATTCTGACCTTGTGCGCATCGCGCGCTCCGGTCGCATCACTGTTCAACTGAGCAGCGAGCTGCGATAGCCGGCCTTTCCGTACCGGGGTCGGGGCGGACTCCGCGTCATTCAGAGCCTTGCGTATTCTGGCGATGCTCAGTGCATTCAAGCTGTTCGACCGCTCCAGCTGGTCGATGTACGCGCGCGCAAGGGCGAAAGTCGGCGGCCAGACCAGCTTGCGCTGTCCCTGAGTATTCAAGTAGTCGAAATGCACCGACTTCGCCGCGTCGATCTCATTCTGAGAGATGAAGGCGCTTGGGGTCAGCTCGAAAATGTCGAGACCGCGGACGATCTCGGAGCTGACCATGACGCCATTGTACCAGTAGATCGACCATGATCCGCCCAGCGTCAACCTCGTCGAATCTATCGGCCCGCGATCGAAGTACGCGATCTCTGTGGGGTGCGCGGCATCGGTCCAGTCGAACAGTGAGATGCCACCTTGATACCACGCCTGCGCCATCACGTCGCGTCCTGGAATCGGAACCAGCGATCCATTGTGTGCGACGCAATCCTCCTGCGGAGTCTGTGGCACCGGCAGCTTGTAATAGCTCTGGAATTGCATCTGTCCATTCACGAGCGTGAAGATCGCGTCCGCTCCCCACTCCTTTCTATCCGTCACGCGGCACTTCGCCTGCGTGCCACCTCCCCATTCATCGGAAAAGAGGACCTTCGTTCCATCATTGTTGAAAGTCGCCGAGTGCCAATAGGAGAAATTCGAGTCGGCAGCCGCTGCTATTCGACGAGGATGAGCGGGATCGCGGATGTCGAGGAGCAGTCCATAACCCGCGCAGGCGCCGCCGGCGAGACCGATTGCCGGATACAACGTGATGTCATGACACTGCGTGGGCCCGCGACGTGGATCGACTGTCGGACCGTAAACCTGCGCAATGATGGCCGGCAGCTGCTTGCGGAGCTCGAGACTGTCTGCGCTTGTCGGCGCGCCGGCACCCTTGCGGGCTTTGATGATGCTTTCCAGGAGTGGCGCAAGAAACTCTGTTGACAAGACTCTCTTGCTTCCGTTCACCGTCGCGATGAATGCGCCGGCGGCGGTCGAATCGGCCAGCTCCTTGGCGGCGACAGCGCTGTCCTCTGGTGTTTCGCCGTGTTTGGCGGGAGCAATGAGGTCACCGAAGATCCTCGGCGAGCTGACGATGGCTGCCTGTTCGGGATGAGCCAGTGGTACCTTGATGACTTCGATCCGGAACAGGGCCGAGCTCGAGTCCTTCTCGGGCGTCAGGTTCACGCAGCCGGGGAGCTCGTTCGGCGAGCGCACGTTGGACGAGCCCGAGATGTAGACATACACGTTGGACGTGTCTCTCGGATCGACGAGCACCGAGTGCGTATGCGAGCCGCGGCAAGTCTGCACGTTTCCGACGTTTTTCGGGTGCTCGATATCAGTGATGTCGAAGATGCGGATGCCGCGCAACCTGTCGGCGCTGACGATGTCAGGAACGCCTTGTCCACCGCAGTCGATACGGCCGGTGAGGCTCTCTCCGGAAACAAAGAGAAGATTCCTGTACACAGAGACGTCACTCTGCGACGCGGGGCAGTAGTACGCCGTCTTCAGAGCGGGCCGGCGCGGATCTGAGATGTCCCAAATCTGATAGCCGTTGAAACTGCCCTGAATGGCGTAGTGCCCAATGAATGCGAGGTCCGAGTTCACTCCATCGACGAACTTTTCCGAGGGTGGAGTCTTCGAGAGAACGCGGAGATTCCATACGGCTTCGGCGGCATCCCACTTCCCACCCTTGAGACCGATGCGCGGATCTTGCCCCGGCGCTGCTGCGGACGTGCTGCCGGCGGGCGACGCCCCGTATGCACCAGGCGAGTAATTCGCAGGCGCGCACGCTGCCGCGAGCAGGAGCCCCATGACAAATGGAACCGAATGGAATGCGCGTGTGTTCAGTGAGAGAGGGCTCATTGTGCGGGTTTTCCGGGTGTGAGGGCGGCAAGCATCCTTTCCATTCGCTCGATTTCGGTGGACTGATCAACGCTGACATCGGACGCGAACTTGAATACCGTCTGGTCCTGGCCAGCGCCGCGGGACGAGAACAAATCCCGCACCATTGTTACGGCACCGCGGTGGTGCTGAATCATGAAGGTTAGAAAGAGTCGGTCGAACTCCGGCCCTCTCGCCTGGTCCAGCTGCTTCATCTGAACCTCGGTCAGCATGCCGGGCATCAGCATCTCATGTCCCGCTCCGTGCATCGGCATGCTCATCGCCCCGGTGCCTGAGTCGGGCACGGTTTGACCACGATCGCGAAGCCACTGCTTCATGCTGGCCATCTCGTCCTGCTGGCCGTTGATGATCCGCTCGGCCAGAGTGCGCACGGAGGGGCTGGCACCATGCGTGGGGGCCCAGCCTGACATCACGACCGCCTGTGCATGGTGCCCGATCATTGCGGACATGAAATGAACGTCCGCCGCCGTATACGGATATCGCGCGCTGTCGGCCCTCGCTTTGGCGATGGCCGCGCTGTCCTTTTGATTGGCGGCCACGGATGGCGGCGAGGCAGGAGACACTCCCTGCGCAGCACCGATGCATGCTGGCACGGCTAGCATGATCAACAGCACCGCCTGCGATCGAGGTAGAGCCATATCGGTGAATCTAGTCAGGCTTTACTGATCAGCGCGGCCTGGGCGCCAGCGGGCAAGGGGATCGGCTCGAAGGTCCCCAGCCTTCTCCCGAACTCTCGCCGCAGCAGCAGCATGCTCAGCGTCAGCTGCACGAATACCGACGCGGCGGAGAGATACCAGATCCAGCTCAGCTTGAATCCCACCCTGTGCGACAGATACAGAACGGGTATCGCAACCAGTGTGATGCGAACGCCGGACGAGATCAGTGAAGGGACGGTGTTCCCCATCGCCTGAAACATGCTCGAGGCCACGAAGATCAAGCCGGACGGGATGAAAGTGTACGACACGATCCGGAGATACTCTTCGCCGACCGCGATCACCGCGGGGTCCTTCGAGAAGACTCCCACCATCGCGGCAGGCGCGATGTGACACAGGATCCCGAACAGAAACATCACCGCTGCGGCCATGATCGCCGCGTCCTTGAACGTGCGCTTCACGCGCTCCGACTGTCTCGCGCCAAAGTTCTGCCCGGCGACGGGCGCGACAGCAAATCCCAGAGCGACAACCGGCATGAAGCCCGCCTGAACGACGCGTCCACCGATTCCAAACCCGGCCTGCGCGGCAGCACCGAATGGGCGCGTGATCGAGTAGACGAGAAACAGATACACTGCCGTGATCGCGAACTCGAATCCGGTGGGAAGGCCGATCGCGAGCATCCTCTTCCATAGATCCGGCCGAGGCTTCCAGTCAGCGACGACGAATCTCAGATACGCATCACTGGGCAGAAAGTAGATCGCGAACCATACCAGGCCGACGACGATCGCGATCAACGACGACATCGCCGCACCGGCGACGCCGAACGCGTGGCCCGTGCCCCACCCGAAGATCAGGATGGGTGCCAGGATCATGTTCACGATCACGGTCGCCGTCGAGATGATCATGCCGGTCTTGAAGTTCCCTATCCCGCGGAGCGCCGAGCCCATCGCGACCAGTCCGAACTGCAGCGCCATCGCGGGGATGAACCAGAGCAGATACCTGCCGGCGAGCACCGCCGTGTTCGCGTCGGCACCGAGAGCTCTCGAGTAGCTGCCTCGTATAGCCAGCCCGAGTATCAGGAACAGAAGGCCCGTGATCATTGCAAGGACCTGTGCCTGATTGAAAAGCAGGAGGGCCTGCTCGTGATCCTTTCGTCCGACCGCGTGAGATACCACGGTCGTCGTGCCGACACCCAGCATCTGGGTCAGAGCGAGGACTATGAAGGTCAGGTTCCCGGCGATGCCGACAGCGGCGACCGCATCCGTCCCGAGGCGACCAACCCAGTACAGATCGATCAGGAAATACAGCGTCTGAAAAACCATCATGACGAGCATGAAGCTCGTGGTCTTCAGGAGATGGCGGGTGACAGGTCCGGTCGTGAGGTCCTGCTGCATGCGTCCAGATAGTGCGGAGCGCCTTCGTTTGGCAAGGCCGGGCATCCACGGATGTCCGGTTCCGAAGCCCGGTCACCATTGCGCCGGGCACCGCACTGATTGACTTTCAGAAATGCGCAAAAGCATTTGGCATCAGTGCGACTGAAAGGCAAACGGATCGCGATGCTCCTCGCTGAAGGCGTTGAGGACCTGGAGTTCTACGTCCCCCTCATACGCCTTCAGGAGGAAGGCGCCGAGGTCGTTGCCGCGGCGCTCAACCTGGAGCCGATTCGCGGCAAGCATGGACTCGAGATCAAGCCGGCCGCGCGAATCGACTCACTTAAGGGTCGCGACCTGTTCGGTCTCGTCGTCCCCGGAGGGTGGGCACCGGACAAATTGCGACGCCACTCCGCCGTGACGAATCTCGTTCGCGAGATGGATTCCGCCGGCAAGATCATCGGCATCATCTGCCACGGCGGACTGGTCGCGATATCGGCGGGGATTGTTCGAGGGCGCCGCGCAACCGGCTCGCTCGGCATCAAGGATGACATCGTCAACGCAGGCGGGGTGTGGGTGGATGAGCCAGCGTTTCGAGACGGCAACCTTGTGTGGGGACGAATCGTCGAGGACATTCCCGACTTCAATAGAGTGCTCATCGCAGCTCTCGTTTCAGGAGCTTGACATATGTGCCGAAACATCAGAACGCTTCACAACTTCAGCCCACCCGCGACGGACGATGAGATTCGCGCGTCCTCCATTCAATTCGTGCGGAAGCTGAGCGGCTTCACAAAGCCGTCCAAGGCGAACGAAGCCGCCTTCAATCGCGCCGTCGACGAGGTCGCTCACGCCGCGCATCACCTGCTCGAGTCGCTGGTGACGAATGCGCCTCCTCGAGATCGCGAAGTCGAGGCGACGAAGCACAAGGCGCGATCGGCCGCGAGATTCGCGAGGCCGAGCGCCGCGCCGTAGCTATCTCATTTTCCTCACCACTTGATCACACTGAACAGGTTCGAGTAGTCATCGGTCCACGGCCTGGAGCCGGCGGCGAACTTCAATCGGCGCCATCTGGGATCGCTGGCGAGCGGCGCGAGATCTTCGCTGTGCCTGGCCAGCACGACCCAGTCGCTTCCGTACTCGAGCTCCTTGCTCTCGCTCGCGCTCGACGCTTCATGATTTCGGATCAGCGCCGCGAGTCCTGCGCTCGCGGCGAGCGCGCCGACGACTGGCTCGAGATTCAGGCGACGGTTGCTGATGTGGACCATCAGCAACCCGTGATCGGTGAGCACTCGCCGATATAGTGCGAATGCCTCAAGTGTAAGCAGGTGAACCGGAATTGCGTCGGAGCTGAAGGCGTCGAGCAGCAGAAGCGAGTAACGCGCTGACGGCTCCCGTCCGAGCGTGAGCCTCGCGTCTCCGATCACGATCCTCGGTCTCACAGCACATTCGAGCAGGAAGGTGAAGAGCCGCGGGTTGAGCGCGATCGCCTCGACGTGAGGGTCGATCTCGAAGAATGTCCAATGCTCCGATGGTCTGGAGTAGCAAAGCAGCGACCCGGTGCCGAGGCCGACTACCCCGACGCTTCGGCTCGCCTGATCGGTCTGCAGGGACTGGAAAACCTGACCAACTGGCCCGTTGGGATGATAGTACGTGACCGGCCTGAGCCGTCGCGCCGAATCCGCGAATTGCGCGCCGTGAATTGTCGTTCCGTGATAGAGCACGGTTGCCGGCCCTGCCCTGCGCGTGACACGATAGACGCCGAAGAACGACCGATCGCTGAAGAGAGTGCCGGTCGATTCCTGAAAGAGGAACCCGGCTACCGAAATGCTCGCGACGGCCACTCCGAACCTGATCGAATCCCGCTGCAGCATCAGCGCGATCACCGCCGCGACAATGGAGATAACCCACGGACTGGATCCTCCGAAAAACGGCGTGCCGTCCACGTCGGGTGTCGCTCCAATCGCGAGAATCAGCGCCGGCACGACGGCGATCGCGATCTTCCTGAATGACAGCGCTCGACGCACCGAAGGTCGCAGGAAGCACGCGATCACCAGCATCATCGTGTAATCGAGCGTTGACCGGAAAACGAGCGGAACAATGAGCGCGGTGAATGCACCCCCGAGTGCACCGCCGAAGGCCATCCACAGGTAGAACTCGGTGAGACGGACCGGCGCAGGGCGCGAGGCCGCGAGCTCGCCGTGAAGAACGAGCGCAGTCAATGTGAAGAGAGCGAGATGGAGCGCATACGCCCAGCGGAAACCAATGTTCGCCTGCCAGAAGAAGACGAGCGCGAACCCCGTGACGAGAGCAGCATGCAGGAACGCCGCGGATACGCTGACATTTCTCGAGCCGCGGCCGAATACGATTACGAAAGTCAGCAGGTAGAGAGCAAGCGGTATCACCCACAGGAGCGGTGTGGCCGCGACGTCGGTGCTGAGGAATGTGGTGACACCGAGCAGAAGGCTGGATGGAACGAATGCCAGTGCAGTCCACTTGAGCCGGTCCCGCCAGGTTGGCGCGGCCACATCGGACGGCGTGGAAATCGGATCAGTTGTCGAACGCTCACGTGTGCGTCTGACGACGATCGATCCGCATGCGGCGGTAAGGATCACGGCAATCGCGAATACCGCGGTCCACAGTCTGGACTGATCTCCGAGCCGCAGATTCGGCTCGAGCAGGATCGGGAAAGCCAGCAATCCGATAAAACTTCCGGCATTGCTCGCCGCGTACAGCACGTAAGGATTGCGGACGGGCTTGTCGAGTCCAGCGAGCCAGCGCTGAAGAAGTGGAGCCGTCGCAGCCAACGCGACGAATGGCGCGCCAACAGTGACAGTGAGCACCACCATCAACCATGGAATCACATTCCCCGATGGCGGAGGAATCCACCCCTTCGGCAGCGCGACAGGCAGCACGAGGAGACAGAGCGCCAGGAATCCCACCTGCACCATCACCTGAATTCTCACCGAGAGATAGCGGGTGCTCACATGGGCATAGAGATAGCCCAGCAACAGGAGCGCCTGGAAATACATAAGGCATGTGTTCCACACCGCGGGCGACCCGCCGAGGAGCGGAAGGACCATGCGGGTGAAGAGCGGCTCGACCCAGAAGAGAAGAAGAGCGCTGGCGAGTGCGGTTAAGGCGAAGAGTGCTGGCAGAGCTTGCCTATCGTGCGAGCCGTCTCAGCTGCTTTGGCGTGAGCAGCCAGCTCAACGTCCCGGAGTCCCGGCACGGAGCCGACTCGAAGTCGACCAGACACGCACCGCCTTTCCCGAGCTCGATGCGCGACTGGCTATGGCTCGTCAACAGCCACGTGACAAGCGAGCTCAGGTGTGGCTCGTGTCCCACGACCGCCACGACGTCCTTGTCTTCATGCGTGGCACACCACGCCTCGAAATCCTCGAATCGCGCGTCCGGCGTCAACGCGGGGGTGACCTCCGGTTCATCGATGCCGTAGGCATCAGCGACGATGTCGGCAGTCTGCACCGCGCGCGTCAACGGGCTTGTGGCAAGGTGGTCGAGTGCGCGCACTTCGGCACGGAGTCCCTTGACTACCCGCTTCATTTTCTTTGCACCTCCAGCGGTAAGCGGCCGCTGGTCGTCAGGCTCTTCATCACGCGCGAATTTTTCCCGGTCCATTGCGATCGCGTGTCTTATCACGAGCAGTCTCATGAGCGTTGGCCTCCTCAGGCAGTCGCCGGAACCTGCGATTGGTCTCTTGCTTCTGACGCTGTCGCCGCCCGACGCAGGAGAAAATACGTGACGATCGACGTTGCAACCACGAGAATGGCACCGATGGTTGCCACGAGCTCGAGCGACTGCGCGAACGCTTCACGCGCGGCGCCCGCAAGCTGCGACCCACGCTCACCTCCTATCTCTCTCGCAGCTGCGACTGCACCGCCAAGCGTCGCCCTGGCATTTGCCGCGGCCTCCGCCGGTATTCCGCTCGGCAACGAACTCGCCATGATCCGCCGGTAGGATGCAGTGCCGATGCTGCCGAGCACGGCAACACCGAGCGCCATTCCGAGCTCGGCGCTCGTTTCAGAGATGCCGGATGCGGCTCCCGCACGCTCTGGGGGCGCGACTGTCATGATCATGTCGGTGGTCAGTGTCATCGCGGCGCTGAAGCCGAGCGAGATCATCATGAATGAGACGACGATCGCGGCAAGCGCGGATCGATCACCGACGAGAGTGAGCACGGACATTCCGACTGCCGCGACGATCATCCCCGCGCCCATCACGTGCACCGTGCGAATCCGGCGCGCAAAAAAGGGCGCCAGCATCGTCCCCAGTATTCCGGCGAAAGTCGAGGGAAGCAGCCACTTGCCCGCTTGAAAGGGCGAAAGCCCAAGCACCAGCTGAAGGTACTGCGCAACGAACAGGTAGATCCCGCCCATCGAGACGGATGCGACGAGCTGTGTGGCGACGGACGCGCTGAACGCCGGTACCTGGAAGAGCCCGACGTCGATGAGAGGATCGCTCAGCTGTCGCTGCCGCATCACGAAACCGACGGCCACGACAAGTCCCGCTGCAATGGCTACGAAAGAGACTGATCCAGCCCCGTCTTGCGCGATCCGCTTGATCCCATAGATGATCGCAAGTATCGCGACGAGCGAGAGAGCCGCACTGAACAGATCCAGGCGGCCGGCATCGGGATCCCGAAACTCCGGCAGAAGAATCGGACCGAGTACGAGAAGCAGCGCCATCACCGGGACATTCAACAGAAACACAGAGCCCCACCAGAAATGCTCGAGCATCACTCCGCCGAGCAGCGGGCCGATGGCGCTCCCGACGACGAAGCTGTTGATCCATATCGCGATCGCAATTCTGCGCTGATGCGCATCATGGAACATGTTGCGAATCAGGGCGAGGGTCGATGGCATGAGCGTCGCGCCGGCGACACCAAGAAGCGCGCGAGTTGTGATCAGCATCGCGGCGCTTCCCGAGAACGCCGCGCCAACGGACGCGATGCCGAATACCGCTCCACCGATCAGCAGCAGCCGGCGCCGGCCGATCCGATCGCCGAGCGTGCCCATTGTGATGAGGGAGCTTCCGATCATGAAGCCGTAGATGTCCACGATCCACAGGAGCTGCGTGCTGCTGGGAGCGAGGCTCGCGGTGAGAGCGGGCACAGCGAGATGCAGGACCGTGAAGTCCATCGACAGCAGCAGACAGGGAAATGCCAGCACCGCGAGTCCCATCCACTCGCGCCGACCTGCTCTGGACTCAGTCATGATCACGGTTTCATCCATCTCGCAAATCTAGAGGGGACGTCGCATCACTGGACGCAGGTTGCGCCAAAGATTACGAAACCCATGCCGATGCCTCATTTTTGCTGCGTCAAATGGCAACGACACGAATTCTTTCGGCAGCACTCGCAATTGCGGCGATCTCGGCGGTGGCAAGGTCTCAATCAGCTCCTCCGGAGCTCATTGCTCTCGCCGGCAAGGCGCGACTCGATGGAAATGTGAGTGCGTGGTGTCGCGGCGAGTTTCGGGGAAAGACCCCGGCCTATGCTGTTGCGATCAGCGATGAGAGCGGGGGCGGGCGATACGTGATAATCAAACGCGACGCGAGCGTTGTGAAGCTCGCTGCCTTCGCGGGTACCGCGGACCTCTCGTGCTACACTCCTGCTCAGGCACGAGAGCTCGACCGCTCGATCCGTGACTCGGAAGGCGTTCACGGCACCGTGACTCTGCGCTGGAGCACCACAGTCGTCTGCGGATTTGTGGACGACACGCATTCGATCTGCTGGCAGTATTCGCCAGTCCGGCAAGCGTTCGTGAAGGTCGGAGAATGGATCACGTGAGCACGCAAGTCGTGACTACACCGCCCGAGGCGGTGCCGGCCGCGCCACCCGTCCTGCCGCTCGGCAAGAGGTACGATCGGTCGATCATCGAAGGGCCGCTCATCCCCGCCGTGTGGAAGCTCGCCTGGCCGACGATGCTGACCAACATGATCGGCGGCCTGCAGGGAATAATCGACCACGTGATGGTCGGCCACTACGTCGGCTTCGCCGCGAACGCCGGCATCGGCGTAGCGACACAGATCTGGATTGTCGTCATCGTCTTCATCATGTCGGTGTTCACCGGCATGAGCGTGCTCGTGGCGCGGTTCGTCGGAGCCGGTGACGAGGAGATGGCAGATCGTACCGTGTACCAGGCCTTTCTGACCGCGGCGGCGATCTCGATTTTCATCCTTGCGCCGATCGGTTACTTCGGAGCTCCGACGCTGCTCAAGCTCGTCAATGCGGCACCTGCTGTTCAGGAGCAGGCGCTGCCCTTTCTCCGAATCATGTTCGTGTTCTCGAGCGGAATGCTCGTGTTTTTCATGCTGAGCGGCGCTCTGCGATCGGCCGGCGACGCACGAACTCCGATGGTGCTTGGAATCCTGATGACGGCAATGAACATCGGATTGAACGTCGTCCTGATTCGCGGACTCGGACCGATACCCGCGTTCGGCACGGCCGGCTCGGCGATGGGAACGGTGATCGCGTCGGGTCTGCTCGCGGTGTACGCGTTGTGGAAGCTCTGGCACGGCGGATGGGTCGTCTCGTTCCCGCGCAAGCACGGTTTCGGGCCCGACTGGTCGATCATCAAGTCGCTCTTCAAGTTCGGACTGCCGACGGGGCTTCAGGGAATCGCCATGAACATCGGCGGCGTGCTGATGCTGTCGTTCATCGGCTCGCTCGCGCAAAGCGCGCCGGCGCAGGCGGCGTTCGCGGTCTCGTACTCACAGCTCTTTTCGTTCATCACCTGGACCTCTATGGGCCTGATGGGAGCAGCGGCCGCGACGGCTGGACAGAATCTCGGCGCTGGAAATCCTGAGCGCGCCAACGAGGCCGTTCATGTCGCAGCGCGCATCGCACTCGCTGGAGCAGCGGTCGTCGGATTCTTCTTCCTGTTCTTTCCCGAGGAGCTGCTTGGAATATTCGGGATGAACCAGCCCGTCGCTGTCGCGATCGGCGCGCAGCTGCTTCGAGTGTTGAGCGTGTCAGGACTGTTCGTCGCGGTCGCTCTCACGTATACGGGAGGACTGCAAGGCACCGGCGACACGAAGAGCCCGTTCTACATTTCGATAATCTCGCAGATCGTGGTCCCGCTCGGCGCATGCTTCGTGATCAAGAGGGTGAGCACGCTCGATCCGATCGATATCTGGCTTGCGATTCTCGCAGGGCACGCGACGCGGTGCATTCTGAGTGTCGCGCGATTCAACCAGGGCAAGTGGCGGACTATCGAAGTCCACGTCAAAAGAGAATCCTGACGACGCCTGCTTACCTCATCGCCTGCGCGAGCCAGGCGCGCGCGACCCGCCAGTCACGTTTGACCGTTGCGGTGGAAAGGTTGAGAGCGGCGGCGGTCTCATCGATGTCCAAGCCGCCGAAGAACCTGCATTCGACTACCACCGCCCGGCGCTTATCGACTCTCTCCCGACGTTCCCAGTATTCTCGCCGACTCGGGTCAGATAGAACAGGCGGTCATGAATCTGGTCGTCAATGCGCGCGATGCGATGGCGAGCGGCGGCAATCTCCGCGTGTCAACGCGGGCGGTGGTGCTCACGCCGGAAGACACGGCCGTCCGTCCGGACGCACGCCCGGGCAACTATGTCGCGATCGCCGTGAGCGATACGGGATCGGGCATCGCGCCTGAGCTGCTGGTCCAGATATTCGAGCCTTTCTTCACTACGAAAGCAGCCGGGAAAGGCACCGGCCTCGGGCTCGCGACAGTGTATGGAATCGCGAAGCAGTCGGAGGGCTTCATCGACGTGGTGAGCACTCCGGGCATCGGATCGACATTCACCCTCTACCTTCCGGCCGCGCCGCCAGGCGCCGCTGGTCCGGCCAGAGCGCCGACTGCCGCCTCGATTCTCGGCGACGAGCTGATCCTGGTGGTCGAGGACCAGGACGAAGTGCGCGCGTTGGCGCGGCGAATTCTCACCATGCACGGTTATCGGGTGATCGAGGCGCGGAATGGAGTGGATGCCCTCGGAATACTCTACGGAATCGATCTGGGAGTCGACCTGGTGCTCACCGATGCCATAATGCCACAGATGAGCGGTCCCGAGCTCCTGCGAGTGCTCCGCCTGAAGCAGCCAGCTCTTCCGGTGGTGATCGTGTCAGGGTACACCGATCACGAACCGTACGCGGATGGCGGAGCCGGACTGATCGTGCCCTTTCTCGCCAAGCCGTTCAGCGCCGAGGATCTGCTGCTTATCGTGAGAAAGGCACTGGACGACGCGGCGATCTAGACTTCGCCGAAGGACGGTCGCATTGTGGGATGATGATGATTCTGCGACACCTGATCTCGATTCTCATCCTGCCGTTCACGATGGTGATTCTCGTCCCGCGCTGGCTGCTTCGGGAAGTCCCGGCGACAGACGCGATCTGGGCGTCGGGCAGCGCGGGGGAATGGATTGCACGTGTGGCCGGCGCGGTGGTGTTCGTGGCGGGCTTTTCGTTGTTCGCGTGGTGCGTCAGTCTCTTCGCCCGGGAAGGAAAGGGAACACTGGCACCATGGGATCCAACGAAACGGATGGTGGCGGTTGGGCCCTATCGGTATGTACGCAATCCGATGATCTCCGGTGTGCTGGCGATGATCACAGGCGAAGCGCTTTTTCACGGCTCGCTGCGCCTCGCCGGATGGGTTGCCACGTTCTTCATGATCAATTGCATCTACTTCATTGCGCTCGAAGAGCCGGGTCTCGAGCGGCGATTCGGGGATGACTATCGGCGATACAAGGCCGCTGTGCCCCGGTGGATACCGCGCCTGAAGCCGTGGAAAGGCGACTGACACCGATGTAAGCGTTTGTGCGGAACGGCTCCGAGCCGACTTTCCGCATTGACAGCCCGCCCACTCGGACATAATAGAATATCGCTGCGAACGGGATGAGCCCCTCTCCAACGTAGCATCTCTGGAGAGACTGCCCCCACGTCGTCATTCGTGAATGACGTGAAGTTCGGACGTTTGCATCTGTACGGGCTGCTCGACTGGCACAGCGGCGCCAAGATCATCAACCTCTCCAAATTCCTGTACGATCTCGGACCAACACTGCTGATTACGCCGAGCCGGCCACGCTCGACGGCGAGGCGACGACAGTCGGCGCCCGCCGCCTGGCCGTCTGGCCCAATCAGACGGCGACCTACGTCGAGGACGCATCGTTCGCAAAGCTGAGAGAGGTATCCCTTTCATACGATGTCCCGCCGGAGATGGTGGCGCGCTTCGGGCGCGGCATACGGTCGATGCAGATTGGTTTGAGCGGCCGCAATCTGCTGACGTTCACCAATTACACGGGACTCGATCCCGAAGTCAGCAACTTCGGAAACCAGCCGATCGCCAGAAACATCGACGTCGCTCCTTTCCCACCGAGCCGGAGCTACTGGCTCTCGGTGAACCTGGGATTCTGACATGCCAATCACGAGAAATCGACCCATGAAAGCCATGAACGCCATGAACGCAATCACCGTGGCCGCCGTGCTCCTCGTTTCTGGCGCATGCAGCGACCTGACCGTACCAGACTACAATAACCCCAGCCTCGAAGATCTTCAGAACAGTCCAACGCCGACAAAGATCGCGCAGGCGGCGCAGGGACTGCTGGTGGGAACGCGGGTGCAGCAGGGAACTCAGAACGGGTACGTGTCGTTGCTGGGCATCATAGGGCGCGAGTCGTACAACTTCGATCCCGCCGATCCGCGTTTCATGGTCGAGATGCTGATCGGCCCGCTGGATGGCGGCAGCCCTGCGTTCGGGGGCAATCTGTTTGCCCTCCCATATGCCAACATCCGGAATGCAAATATCCTCCTCGCCGCGCTCGACGGCGTCGCGGGAATGACGGACGCTCAGAAGTCGGCGACACGTGGATTCGCGAGGACGATCCAGGCCCTCGACTTCCTCTACGTGATCAACACGCGTGACGACAACGGAGGACCTCGCGACGTGGGCGTGGAGCCGACAGGACCGCCGGCACCGATCGTTTCGAAGGCCGACATATTCGCGCACATTTCCAAGCTGCTCGATGACGGCTTAGCCGAGCTGCAGACCGGTGGCGGCGCATTTCCGTTTTCGCTGAGTCCAGGCTTCGGGCCGGCGGCTACGCCGGCCGAGTTCGCGAAGTTCAACCGCGCGCTCAAGGCTCGTGTCGAGGCGTATCGCGGCAACTATGCCGCTTCTCTCACGGCGGTGAACGGCTCGTTCATCGACACGGGTGCGCCGCTCACACTCGGAGTGTATCACTCCTACAGCACGGGGTCGGGAGATCTTCCGAACCTGCTGTTCGACCCCACTGGAAGGGCAATAGTCGCGCATCCGTCGATCAGAACTGATGCGGAGAGAAAGCCCAATGGGACGCTCGACGCGCGAGCGCTCAACAAGACCGCTACGATCACCGCGCGCACGGTGCAGGGGGTGACGTCGGATCTCGTCTTCACCATCTACGAGTCGAACACAGCGCCTGTCCCGATCATCAGGAACGAGGAGCTGATACTTCTTCGGGCCGAAGCGCGTTTCTTCACAGGCAATACTGGTGGAGCGCTCGACGACATCAACTTCATCAGAACGACGTCGGGAGGACTGGCACCGCGCGGCGCTTTCGCCAACGCGACCGATTTCACTACGGAGCTGCTGATGCAGCGGCGATATCCCCTGATGTTCGAGGGAGGACACCGTTGGATCGACGCCCGCCGATTCGGGAGACTGAGCACGCTTCCGAAGGCGCTTCCAACTCACAATATCCACACCAAGTTCCCGTTCACCGAAGCCGAATGCCTGGTCAGGGACCCTGCTCCGACAGGATGCGGCTGACGTAAGCAGAGTTGCACTGGGACAAGCGGAGGCCTTCGGGCCTCCGTTTGTTTTTGCGGGTTCGACGGCTGCGACTCAGTGTCTGGAAAATATCTTGCGGTGGCTGTCGATTCCGCGGCTCCTCGTTCGACGTATATGCAGAGAGCATTCAGCCGCCTCGGCCAGGTCCGAGCCCGGCTTCAACCCGGAATCAAACGGAGACACGACAATGCGGTTCCTTACCATCTACAAAACCGAGGAGAAGGGGACAGGCCCCTCCACTGACGAGATCGCGAGGATGGGGCAGCTCATCGAAGAGATGACGAACGCGGGCACTTTGTTATCGACCGAGGGGTGCCTGCCGAGCTCGAAAGGCGCGCGCGTGCGGCTTTCCAATGGAAAGCTGACTGTGACCGACGGTCCGTTCACGGAATCGAAGGAGCTCATCGCCGGCTTTGCGCTGATCGAGGCGAGCTCGAAGGAGGAGGCGATCGAGCTGACCAAGCGGTTCCTCACCGTGGCCGGCGACGGCGAGAGCGAAATCCGCCAGATCTATGAAGCCGACGATTTCGGCCCCGAGTTCACTCCCGAGCTGTGTGAGCAGGAAGAGCTGCAGCGGGCGCGGATGGCCGCGCAGCAGAAGTAGCGAAGATCGTAACGACCAACTTCAAAATTTCACGGAGATACGACAATGCGGTTCATGGTGATGGTCAAGGCGACGAAGGACAGCGAAGCGGGCGTGATGCCCACCGAGCAGCTCCTCGCCGACATGGGGAAGTACAACGAAGAGCTCGTGAAGGCGGGAATCATGCTCGCGGGCGAGGGGCTGCAGCCGAGCTCCAGGGGCGCGAGGGTCAGGTTCTCGGGCGATAAGCGCACAGTGACCGACGGACCGTTCGCCGAAACGAAAGAGCTCGTCGCGGGATTCTGGCTGTGGCAGGTGAGGTCGAAGGAAGAGGCGATCGAGTGGGTCAAGCGCTGCCCCAATCCGATGCCGGGTACGGAATCCGAGATCGAGATCCGCCAGGTGTTCGAGGCAGAGGACTTCGGCGACGAGTTCACTCCAGAGCTGCGGGAGCAGGAGAAGCGAATCGGCGAGCAGATGGCCGCGAACGCCGCGACCGCGAAGGGCTAGCCGGCCGGCGCCTCACGGGAACGCCGGAGGAGGCGCTCGTCTTCGAAGCGTTCGGTGTACGAAGCGAAGGTGGCGGTGGGTCCTCGCCACCTGAGCTCGTCCACATCGGCGAAAAGGGGCGCGTCGGTTCTGAGCGTCGCGAGATTCTTGAAGAGGAGCGCGAGCTCGCGGTTTTCGCCGAGCACGGAAGGCGGGAAGTCTTCGATGCTGCCGTGTTTGTTGATCAGTCGCGCTGCACCGGTCTTGCCTATTCCCGGGATTCCGGGAAAGCCCTCGGCCGCATCGCCGACGAGCGCGAGAAAATCAGGGATCAATTCGGGCTCGACGCCAAACTTCTCGCGCACTCCAGAGGCGTCACGGATCTTTTGCGATTTGCGATCGACCTGCACGACGCGATCGCCGCGAACGCACTGCGCGAGGTCCTTGTCGGGTGTCCAAATCGAGACTTTCTCGACTTCATCATCGGCCGCCGCGATGTGAGCGGCTGAGGCGAGCGCATCGTCGGCTTCGAGCTCGACCATCGGCCACGTGACCACACCCATTGCGGTGAGAGCCTCCTCGAGCGGGTGGAATTGCGCAAGAAGCGCGGGTTCCATGCCCTCTCCTGTCTTGTAGCCGGGCCAGAGATCGTTGCGGAACGACTCGATGACATGATCGGTCGCCACTCCGACGTGGGTCGCTCCCGTCTCGATCATCTGCAACATCGTATTCAGGACGCCGATCACCGCGCCGTATGGCCGGTCCTCGCCCTTGTTGAATCGGCGCTGTCCGTAGAAGTGACGAAACAGCTCGTAGGTGCCATCGACGAGATGAACGATCATCGGGTGCAGTATACTATAAGCACTGTGGATCGCACTTACACACCCCGACGAATCCTTCTCGCCGACGCGGACGCGTTCTACGTAGCGGTGGCGCGGATGATCGATCCCGACGGCGCGGGAAAGGCACCCCTGCTCATCGTCGGAGGGTCGGCGCAAAGCCGCGGTGTCGTGTGCTCCGCGTCATACGAGACGCGCAAGTTTGGTGTGCGATCGGCGATGCCGATCTCCCGCGCGCTGAGACTTTGTCCCGACGCGATGTGCGTGCCTGTTCCGCGCAAGGCGTGCTCGACCAAAAGTGGGGAGATCCGCCGCGTGCTCGAGAGATTCGCGCCGATGATCGAAGGCGCCAGCATCGATGAATGGTACCTCGACCTTGGCGGAACCGAGGGGGTCTATCGTCACGAGCACATCGCGCGCACTGCCCATCGCATGCGCGACGAGGTGCACCGCGAGACCGGTCTCACGATCTCCGTCGGCGGCGGGACGAACAAGCTCGTCGCCAAGCTTGCCGTCGAGCGCGCCAAACCCAAGCCAGGAACAGGCGCGAACGGCGTGCACATCGTCGAGCCGGGGAATGAGGCTGAATTCCTGAGCACGTTCACCCTGGCTGAGCTTCCACTGGTCGGGCCGAAGTTCCAGGAGCGTCTCGCGGCGCTCGGGATGACGACTGTCCCCGACGTGCTTCAATACGACCTGACGACTCTTCGAAGCTGGCTCGGCCGGAGAGAGGCCGAGTGGCTGTGGGACCGCGTACGAGGGATCAATGAGTCGGAGGTCGATCAGGGCGGCGAAGCAAAGAGCATAAGCCGCGATGAAACGTTCGCCGAGGATCTGAGGGACGACAAGGACCTCGAGCACGAGCTGCTGGCGCTGGTCACGCGCGCGGCGTTCGATCTGCGCAGCGACGGACTCTCCGCGCGCACGATCACCGTCCGCGTACGCGACATGGATTTCCGCACGCGTTCCGCGCAACGGACTCTGGACGAACCGGTTGTGTCCGATCGTGTGCTGCTTCGGGTTGCGCGGGAGCTGCTTGCAAAACTGCGCACTGCGAGGCGAGTGCCGGCGCGGCTGCTGGGCGTCGCGCTGTCGTCGCTGGCACAGGATCCGGAGGCCGATCAGCTCGCGCTCTTCTCGAAGGCCTCCGATCCGCTTGCTGAAACGGACCGGGACAGACTCCTGGCGAGGACAGTTGACAGAGTCAGGGAACGGTTCGGTCGCGGCAGCGTCATGCCTGCGGCTCTCACGACAAATGACGAAGAGGGAAGATGATCCTGATGATTCCGCTGCTGTTCGGCATCGGTATACTCGGCTGGGCGTTGCTTTCATTCAATAGCCTCATCCATTTGCGCAATCAGGTGCGCAACGCCTGGGCTGATATCGACGTCCAGCTTCGACGCAGGCACGACCTCGTTCCGCAGCTCGTCGGCGCGGTGAAGGGCTACGCTGGACACGAGCGCGGTGTGCTCACCGCTGTCACCGAGCTTCGTGCGACGGCGGTCGCACAGACAAGTCCGGCAAAGCTTGGCGCAACCGAAGCGGCGCTCGAGCAGGCGCTCACCCAGCTCTTCGCGCTCAAGGAAGCGTATCCGGATCTCAAGGCGAACGAGAGTTTTCTCCAGCTGCAGCGCGATCTTGTCGCGGTCGAGGACAACCTTCAGTATGCGCGGCGCTTCTACAACGGTGCTGTGCGCGACTACAACACGGGAATTCAGCGCTTTCCAGGCATGCTCATCGCGCAGGCGTCAGGCTTCACCGAGAGCGAGTTCTTCCATGCGGAAGAGGAAGACCGGCCCGCAGTGAATGTGGAGCTGTCTTCGTGAGACGGTTCGCCTTTCTCCTGACGATTCTTCTCGCCGCGACACCGCTCGCCGCGCAGGAGCGGATTCTTTCCTACGACAGCGAGATCGACGTCCGAAAGGACGCGAGCATCGATGTCACCGAGCGGATAACCGTGCGCGCCGAAGGGCAGCAGATACGTCGCGGCATCTATCGCGACTTCCCGACACGGTATCGCGATCGGTTCGGGAACCGCGTCAGAGTCGATCTCCAGGTGCTCGGCGTCGAGCGCAACGGAAACACCGAGCCGTGGTTCACGGAACGAATGAGCAACGGAATCCGGATCAACACCGGCGACGACAGCTTCCTGACCGTGCCGGCCGAGTACACGTATACCATTCGCTATCGCACTACGAGACAACTGGGGTTCTTCGCGGATCACGACGAGCTCTACTGGAACGCGATCGGGACCGGCTGGATCTTCCCGATCGAGCGGGGAAGCGTCGAAGTCCGTCTGTCCGCGCCGGTGCCAATCGACAAGATGCATGCGGAGGCGTACACCGGTCCTCAGGGAGCGAAGGGAGCGGATTATGTCGCGGAGTTTCCGGCGCCTGGCGTCGCGCGGTATCGCCTGACGAGACCGCTCGGTCCGCAGGAAGGATTCACCATCGTACTCAGCTTTCCGAAGGGACTGGTTCACGAGCCGACTCAGAGCGAGCGCCTGCAGTGGTTCCTCAAGGACAATCGCGGGGTGCTGGTGGCGCTTGCCGGGCTCATTCTGCTCCTCTTTTACACGGTGACACAATGGCGGCGGGTCGGCCGCGACCCGCAGAAGGGAGTCGTCATCGCGCGTTACGAACCGCGAGACGGGCAGACTCCCGCCGGGCTCCGGTTTCTCCAGCGGATGGGTTACGACATGCGCTGCTTCACTGCCGACATCCTAGCGCTCGCGGTCGGCGGGCACGTCGGCATCAATCACGAGGACAAATTCCTCAAGGACGAATGGCGGCTCGACCGAACTTCGTCGCCCTCGTCGACGACACCGTCGCCCGCGCAGGAGCGCCTGCTCGACCTGATATTCGGCGGAGGAAAGGAGAGCCTGGTACTCAAGAACACGAATGCAGCGCGCATCTCGAGCGCGCGCGAGGCGCACAGAAAGGCGCTCGATGGCGAATTCCAGCCGCGATACTTCAAGCGGAACGCCAGGAAAGTCGCGATCGCCTGGCTGATCGCGATTGCAACGGGCGTCGTCGCGTTCATCACATCAGGTGGATTCGGGATTCCAGCGATAATCGCGGTGTCGTTTCTGATGCTCGTGACACTCATCGTCTTCACGAGGCTCATACGCGCGCCCACGCTCGAGGGGCGCGCACTGCTCGACGAGATCGAGGGACTGAAGCTGTACATGAGTGTCGCGGAGCGTCAGGAGCTAGCGAGCATGCGGGGACCGGACGAGCCGGTGCTGGACGCGAAGCGCTATGAGGCGATGCTGCCATACGCGGTCGCGCTGGATGTCGAGGACGCGTGGACCGAGAAGTTCACGGTCGCAGCGGGCGCTGCCGCCGCGGCGGCTGCGGCGAGCAACATGACATGGTACAGCGGCCGCGGATCGTTCTCGAACCTCGGGGACTTCTCGAGCGCCATCGGCTCGAGCCTCAGCTCATCGATCTCGTCCGCTTCGAATCCTCCGGGTAGCAGCTCGGGCGGTGGCGGAGGCGGATCGTCGGGCGGCGGCGGGGGCGGCGGGGGAGGGGGCGGCCGATAGACCCGTCATCTCGCCTGCGCTCCCGCTCCGCAGCATCTATGACGTTGACGCGCGTCTATGACCCTTGACCCCGACTAATCGGACGAACCGGATCAATCGGACGAAAATGAATGGATGTGTCTGGTTCGGTAGCCATCCGATTCATCCAGCATAGGGCCAGTTTTGTCATGGCGGTCTTTGAGCCGCAGTGAGCGCAGGACCCCTTTTTTGAATCCTACGCACTCGAATTGAAGTAGTGTCACGAGCGGGTATGGCGACTGATCATTCTCGCCGGTGCTCCGCGCAAATCTTCGGAGGACGCAAATGTCGGGTCGGGGATCGGCAGGGAATGTCATTGCGGCTCTCGCGAGCTTCTTCGTGCCGGGCCTGGGACAGCTGCTGCAGGGCAGATTCCTCAAGGCCGTGATCATGTTCCTGCTCGCCGGTTTTCTCTGGTTCTTCCTGCTCGGATGGATAATCCACCTCTGGTCGATTCTCGACGCTGCGCTATACCGGCCGAAGACGTGGATGGAATCGTGAGCCGGTAGCGTGAGCACTGCTGTAAGGAGCGCTCTAAAGGCGCAGGCGACCGTGCTCGGGGGTGCACTCGGGGCGATGTGGATCGTGTTCATCGCGACCTGGCTCACCGGTGGCGCGCTGCTCAGCCTCGGCATCATTCCGCGCACGCTCCTCGGCCTTCGAGGCATCGTTTTCGCGCCCTTTCTTCACGCGAGCCTCGCACATCTCCTCACCAACAGCATCCCTTTCGTGCTGCTCGGCTGGCTGGTCATGCTGCGGGACTCGAGGCACCTTTTTCCGGTGACAGTCGCCGCGATGGTCGGGTCTGGCCTGACTGCGTGGCTGCTTGGCGCGCCGGGCTCCGTTCACATCGGCGCAAGCGGCGTGATCTTCGGATATCTCGGTTTTCTGATGCTCGCGGGCTGGTACGCGCGCAGCGTCCCGAGCATCCTGTTGAGCATCCTCGTCACCGTAGTCTGGGGCGGCCTGATCCTCGGCATGATGCCGGGAAACGCGGGCATCAGCTGGCAGGCTCACGCTGGAGGATTTATCGGAGGAGTGCTGGCCGCACGCCACTTCAGAGCAAACGTACCGCGGTGGTCATGAATTGAAATGGATGGAGCCGACGGACCGGTCGTGCGTGTACTGGTAGATCGCCTTTTGGCATCGGCGCACACGAGTAGCTGACCTGCCCCGTCCGTGTGACGGCCGTCCGCTTGCTGCTGTTCCGATTCGCGCGCACTATTCGTTGCCCCAACACGGGTGCGCAACAAACCACCAGGCGGATCGATGCGTTCAACCCTCTCAATGACACTCGCCGGCTTCGGAATCGTTTTCCTTGGATTCGGCTCGGTGATGATGACCCTCGGGCTTCTGGGTTTGCGATTCGGAACCCGTCATGCGCTGGGCGGCGCTGGAGCCCTGGCGCTCGGAGCCCTCCTCATTGGCGCAGTCCTCACCGCGGGAGGAATCATGACGCACCGCAATCAGGGGAGGCGAGAAGAGTAGTGCATTGGCAATCTCTCCCGGCGTCCATCGCGATTCTGACGTGCACCGCCAGTCTGGCTGCTCAGACGCCTTCGATATCGCTCAAGCCTGCGTCGCGAGATTCGGTTCCCAACCTCGTCGCGCTGGTCGGACGTCCAGCGAGTGAGCTTGCGGATGTCGTAGACCGCTTCAGCTGGGATCTGTCATCGATCTCTCAGCGTTACGACGCGACGGATTCGCCTGGCCAGCGGCGACGGATGCGTGATTTCTACTCCGCGTGGAGCAACAGGCTGCGCGAGATCGATTTCGACAAGCTGAGCCAGGAAGGAAAGATCGACTACGTCTTGCTCGCCAATGAGCTGAAGCATTCGCTCGCGATCGTGGACAGAAAGGACAAGCTGAGATCGGAGACGGCTGTTCTCCTGCCCTTCGCCGACCGGCTCCTCGTCCTGCAGGATTCGAGACGAAATCTGAGCACGGTGAATC
Organism: Gemmatimonadales bacterium; assembly: GCA_039931395.1. Classification (GTDB taxonomy): domain Bacteria; phylum Gemmatimonadota; class Gemmatimonadetes; order Gemmatimonadales; family Gemmatimonadaceae; genus UBA4720. The sequence continues at coordinate 10,736 of JBDTRZ010000026.1, read as the reverse complement.
CGCGTGCTGCTTCGAGCACGCTTGCGGCGGTAGCCAGACAGGTGGACAGTCTACGCGCCCTGTTCGAGTCGTCGGCCGGTGCGACTGACGCTTCCGCAGGAAAGAAGGCATCGAGCAAGCCCTCCGCACCGAAGGTCTCGAGGACCGTCGCGAACCGGGGAGCGAGGGACATCGACGAGATTCGCTCGGTCATCAAGAGCTGGTACCAGTACTACGACGGCTACGACCCGCTGTTCACCTGGTGGATGAAGGATCCATACAAGCGCCTCGACGAATCGCTGACGCGTTACGCGCGTACGCTGCGAGAGCGCGTGGTCGGCTTCAAGCCCGGAGAGGGCCAATCCGCGGCGAACAGCGGCCCGATCGTCGGTGATCCCATCGGCAGGAAAGGGCTCGACGAGGACCTCGCGTACGAGATGATTCCGTACACGCCGGAAGAGCTCATTGCCATCGCCCAACGCGAGTATGCCTTCAGCCTGAGCGAGATGAAAAAGGCGTCGCGCGCAATGGGGTTTGGCGACAACTGGAAGGGTGCGATGGAGAAGGTGAAGAACACCTACGTCGAGCCCGGCAAGCAGCCTGACCTGATCCGCGATCTCGCGCGTCAGGCCGAAGCGTTCTTCGACCAGCACGACTGGGTGACGATTCCGCAGCTCGCGCGCGAAGACTGGCGAATGGAGATGATGAGCCCGGAGCGGCAGCGCGTAGCTCCTTTCTTCCTCGGCGGCGAATCGATCATCGTATCGTATCCCACGGTCGACATGACGGAAGAAGAGAAGCTCATGAGTCTGCGCGGAAACAATCCGCATTTCGCTCACGCGACAGTGTTTCACGAGCTCAATCCCGGTCATCATCTGCAGGGCTTCATGTCGGCGCGGTACAACTCCCACAGGCAGCTCTTCGGCACGCCGTTCTGGAGCGAGGGTCAGTCTCTGTACTGGGAGATGTTTCTGTGGGATCACGGCTTTCAGGTGTCGCCAGAGGATCGCATAGGCGCGCTGTTCTGGCGGATGCACCGAAGCGCGAGAATCATCTTCTCGCTGAACTTCCACCTTGGAAAGATGACGCCAGACCAGGCGATCCAGTTCCTGGTTGACACTGTCAACTTCGAGCGGGCGAATGCCGAAGGAGAAGTCCGCCGATCGTTCAGCGGCGACTATCCACCGCTGTATCAGATCGGCTACATGATCGGCGGGCTCCAGCTGCGCGCTCTCCACAGGGAGCTGGTCGATTCCCAAAAGATGACGGATCGCGCGTTCCACGACGCAGTTCTTCAGGGTGGGCCAATGCCGATCACCATGGTGCGCGCTCGGCTCGCCGGATCCGCCCTCACGCGTGACGGGCCTGCTCCGTGGAAGTTTGCCACCGAGCTGCCGCCGCCTGTCCCAGCCAGTTAGCAGCGCGACGATTTGCGGACCAATCAGCGCCCCATCATCCAGGTCACGGGCTTTCGCAAGACATACAAGTCGTTCGTCGCGGTAGACGACGTCTCGTTCGAGGTCTATGACGGCGAGATTTTTGGCCTTATCGGTCCGAACGGGGCGGGGAAGACGACGACGATGGAAGCCGTCGAAGGACTGCGCACCCCCGACCGCGGAAGGATATCGGTGTTAGGGCTGGATCCATTTCGCGACATCTACATGCTGCAGAACCGGATCGGCGTTCAGCTCCAGGCGGCGCAGCTCCAGAAGCGAATCAAGGTGAAGGAGGCAGTGCACCTGTGGGCCAAGCTATACAATAGAAAGGCATCCGATGGCGACAAGCTGCTGGACCAGCTGGGTCTCGCCGAGAAGCGCAACGCCTGGTTCATGACTCTTTCGGGCGGACAGAAGCAGCGGCTCTTCATCGTGCTCGCGCTGATCAACGATCCGGAGGTTGTTTTTCTCGACGAGCTGACGACTGGGCTCGATCCGCAGTCGAGGCGCGCGATCTGGGAGCTGGTGCGCGGAATTCGCGAGCGAGGGAAGACGGTCTTTCTCACGACGCATCTGATGGAGGAAGCCGAGCGGCTGTGCGATCGTGTGGCGATCATGGAGCGCGGCCGGATCATAGACATGGATACGCCCGAGGAGCTCATCCGCAGGCATTGTCCCGAGCGAGCGGTCGTCCTGGCGACGAACGATCCTCGAGCCGAAGAACAGTTTCGATCGATCCCCGGCGTCGAAGATGTGACCTCGCGCGATGGCCGCATAACGATTCGCGGCGGCCATGTGGAGCTCGTCACCGAGGTGATCCGATGCATCTCGGAGAGCGGGATGCAGGTGACCGACTTCCGAACGGTGCTGCCGAATCTCGAGGACGTGTTCCTCAAGGTCACCGGCCATTCCATCCGCGACTAGCCGATGCTTCACGGACTCGCCAGACTGACCTGGATAGAGGTCAAGATATTTTTCCGCGAGCCCCTTGGCGCGATAGGCACCGTCCTCGTTCCCGTCCTCGCCTTCGTCATACTGGGTAAGCTGGGCAGTCAGATGGGACCGAAGAGTGAGCTGGCTGCGAGCAACGCGTTCCGCATCGACGTGCCGGTTTTCGCTGCGGTGTTGATAGCCCTCAATGCTGTGCTGTCACTGGTCGCGATCATCGCTATCTACCGCGAAGGCGGAATTCTCAAGCGATTGCGGGCGACGCCCCTCCGGCCGGCAACGATTCTCACGGCACAGGTTCTGGTCAAGCTCATGCTCACGGCGGTGACACTCGCGCTGACGCTGATCGCGGGAAAGCGCTACTACCCTGTGGGCGCCGACATTCACCTGTTCGCCTTCGGAATCGCGCTGTTGATAGCCACCTGGAGCATTCTTTCTGTCGGCTTCCTCATTGCGAGCATCGTTCCGACCGCGCGGTTCGCACAGCCGATCGGCGCGGTGATTCTGTATCCGATGCTTGCGCTGTCGGGACTCTTCGTGCCGCTCACCGCGATGCCGCCTGGGCTTCGCCTCGCCGCGAAGGCGCTGCCTCTCACCTACTCGGTGTCCCTGTTGCGCGGCATCTGGCAGGGCGATTCATGGTCGATGCACTTCGGGGACATCGCCGCCCTGACACTCGTCTTCGTCCTTTGCACTGCGCTTTCGTCCCGGGTGTTCAGATGGGAATGATCAAATGGGTTTGGCAACGACCGGCGGCGCCCTATGTTTCATCATGCCATCACCAGCCCCGAGGCGTCGTCGCCGGGCCCGCACTGGCCGAAAGGAGCAGCAGCACACATCGCTGCCCACTTCGCGCAACGCCTACATGGAGACACGCGAGTGGCTCCTCAAGAAGCACGGGCCCGTCTGCGCATACTGCGAAAGGAAGATCAAGCCGAGTCTCATCACGCTCGACCATGTCACGCCGCGAAAGGGAAAGACGGCCTATGACCGTCGCGACAACCTCGTGCTCGCCTGTCCTGCCTGCAACATCGACAAGGCCGACAAGCCGTTTCTCGCCTTCCTTCTCGCTCGCAAATCACGAGCAGCTTCGGTTCTGCGCTATGGCGACCACCTGAGCGGAATGCTGATCAAGCTTGCCGCCGAGATCGCAGGTCCCGAGGCCACGTCACGCGCCGCGAGACTCGCTGATCCAGACTATCCCTATTCGGATTAGCGCCGTCCACATGCTCTGGTGGGGTCAGGGAATGACGCGATTTTTTTCCCTCGCTCTGTGATGCCGGCCGGGACCCGATCGTTGAGAATGGTTCTTTTTTTCTAGGTCGCGATCTCGAGTCCGGAGACCAGTGCGGCTATCCCTGGCCAGCCGTCCTGACTGTAACGCGCGATTGTCCGCAGATAATGCAGCCCATCCGGACCGTGCTTCTCGATGACGACCACCGCGGCGCGCATGACAGATTCAGCATCTGCATATGGCGCCTCGAGCGACTCCTCCATCTTGCCCTCGGCGTGCTTCACCCCGGCAGCATCGAGGAACGTGATTTGAATCGCGGGCTCGAGATCCACATACAGCATCTGCAGCAGATCGAACTCATCCTGCGCGCTCTCAGCCTTCATCCGGATCACCTCGCGAGCGAGACGGTCGGGTGCCCAGCTCTGAAACGTGACGGTTCTGAAGCCGCCCCCGCGCGACACGATACGGCTTATGTAAAGCGCGCGCGCCTCTCGGCTGGACTTGATCGCATGAGTGAGGAGCGCAATTCGCCGCTCGGGGGGCAGCGACCGGTATGGCGAGAGCTTTGACATGAGTGGAAGTTAACTTTCATCGAGCGAGAGGACTCCGAGATTGACGCAGATAATCCCCGCATCCCTAGTTGCATCGTGCGCGAAGACTCCCGCGCGAGCCGAATGGCTCGAGCACCTGCCGGGCGTGATTCTGGAGCTGGCAAGACGCTGGTCTCTCACACTCGGTGCGCCGTTCGAGGGCGAGGATGTGAGCTGCTCGTGGGTTGCGCCAGCCGTCGGCCTGGGAGACACGCGAGTCGTGCTCAAGATCGGCATGCCGCACATGGAAGGCGAGCACGAAATCGATGGTTTGAGGCTGCTTGATGGCGATCCGACCGTGTGCCTTCTCGACGCGGACGACAAATACGGAGCCATGCTTCTCGAGCGGTGTGAGCCCGGCACATCCCTGCGGGAGCTTCCGGAAGAGGAGCAGGACGTGGTGATCGCAGAGCTTCTGCGCCTCTTCTGGCGAACACCGCCGCCAGGACATCCTTTTCGCCAGCTTTCGGTGATGTTGGATCACTGGACCGCGGTGACGAGGCTCGACGCGGACAAATGGCCGGATCGCTCACTCGTCGAAGAGGGTCTCGACCTTTTCGAGGACCTGGCCGAAACCGCACAGTCGAACATGCTGTTGGCGACCGATCTGCATGCGGGGAACGTACTTCGAGATGAGCGTGGTCCGTGGGTGGCGATCGATCCGAAGCCGTTCATGGGTGACCCTGCTTACGATGCGACGCAGCATCTTCTGAACTGCCGCGTGCGTCTCCGGTCGCGGGGAATGGACACCATCAATCGCTTTGCGGATCTCCTCGATGTCGATCGTGATCGCGTCCAGTTGTGGACCTTCGCGCGACTTGCCGCCGAGCCCCGCGACGACTGGGATGACGAGGCCACGTCGCTGGCGAGGTTGCTAGCGCCCGTTCGTCTGTGAAGCTTTGATGCGGAGACCCCGGAGTGCAATCCAAAGGAGCGCAAATGGCAGCGCGGAAAAAAAAGTCCAAACGGCGAACGACGTTGTCGCGGAGGCACGCTGTTCGCGCTCAGCTTACGGTTCATGAGCTGACAAAGGCCGGGACGAGCCTGTTCCTCGAGATCAGCGCTCTCGGGGAAAAAATCGGAGAGCTGGAGATCGGCCGCGGCTCGCTCTACTGGAAAGGCGGCAAGAGACACACTCGGAAACGGCTTCCCTGGTCACGGTTCGCCGAGCTGATGGACAAGCTCGCTTACGCTGAGGATTGAAATCAACGATGCACGGAGAAACCATGTCCTTTCGCCCCCGCGCGCTCTTGTGCGCGATCGCGTCATTGACTCTCGCGACGGCTTCTTTCGCCCAGAACCGTCCCGCCGCACCCGTCAACGTCGGTGGTTCCGCCTCGGCACAGCGTACGCTCCCTCCGATTCCATATTCGGAGTTCGCGCTGCCCAACGGACTCAGGGTGATCCTGCACGAGGATCACTCGACGCCCATCGTCGCGGTCAACGTCTGGTATCACGTCGGCTCCAAGAACGAGCGCACCGGCAAGACGGGGTACGCTCACCTCTTCGAGCACATGATGTTTCAGGGCGCGAAAGGGTATGACGACGACTACTTCAAGGCTCTCCAGGAAGCTGGCGGAACGCTCAACGGATCGACCACCACCGATCGCACGAATTACTGGGAGGTCGTTCCCTCCAACTTTCTCGAGCGTGCCCTCTACCTCGAAGCCGATCGGATGGGAACCCTCCTCGACGCTCTAACCGAGGCGAAGCTCGTCAACCAGCGAGACGTGGTGAAGAACGAAAAGCGCCAGAATTACGACAACAGGCCATACGGTCTTTCAGGCGCGCGCATCTCAGAGATTCTCTATCCTCCTTCGCACCCCTACCATTGGCTGACGATCGGATCGCTCGAGGATCTGACAGCGGCGTCGATGGACGACATCAAGGATTTCTTCCGCCGCTACTACACGTCTAACAACGCCTCGCTCGTCATCGCCGGCGATTTCAACCCTGCGGAAGCTCGCCGACTTGTCGAGAAGCACTTTGGCGGCATCAAGCGCGGCCCGGACGTCACGCTTCCGGCAGTCACGCACCCCACACTGACCGGCACTGTCCGGCAGGGCATGGAGGATCGGGTCTCGTCTCCACGCATCAACATCGTGTGGCACACGGTTCCGGCTCTCACCAAGGACGAGGCTTCGCTCGATGTTCTCGCCGCCGTGCTCGGCCAGGGCAAAAGCTCGCGCCTGTACCGGACGCTGGTCTACGATCGCCAGATCGCGCAGGACGTCTCCGCATTCGACAACGCGAGAGAGCTCGCCGGCACGTTCCAGATATCGGCCACGCCACGACGGGGAACTCCAGTGGATTCTCTCGAAGCGGCGATCAACCGCGAGATCGCCGCAATCATCGCCAGGCCGCCCAACGCGGATGAGCTGCAGCGCTCGTACAATGCCAACGAGGCCAGCTTCATTTACGGATTGCAGACTGTCGGAGGATTCGGTGGCAAGAGCGACCAGCTGAATCAGTACGCGATCTTCACCGGCAATCCCGGCTTCTTCGAGCAGGATCTGGCCCGCTACCGCGCGGTGACTCCCGCCGACGTTCAGCGCGTCGCGAAGACCTACCTGACCGACAACCGGCTCGTTTTCACCGTGACCCCAAGGTCGGCCGATCAGCAAGGGCCCCGCGCTGCATCGTCATCAGCGCCCGCGGCCGCAGCCGCAGCAAATACCGAAGTGGCAGCTTCGGGGACGGGCGGAGGGAATCTCAACGCATCGCTTCCAGCCGGCGGCCCCGATCCGGTGTTCAGACTGCCGCAGCTTCAGCGCCGCAAACTCTCCAACGGGCTCGATGTTCTGATCGTCGAGCATCACGAGCTGCCGGTCGTCACGATGAATCTCGTGGTGAAAGGCGGGTCGGCCGCAGATCCGGACCAGCGCGCTGGTCTCGCGGCGGTCGCGGCAGACCTGATGGACGAAGGGACGACTTCGCGTGATGCGCTCGAGATATCGCGTCAGCTTGCATCGATCGGCGCAAACCTCGGCACGACGGCAGACTGGGACGCGAATCGACTCACGCTCACAACGCTGACACGACATCTCGACGCTGCGTTAGGGATTTATTCCGACGTCCTGCTCCATCCCGCCTTCCGCGAGACAGATGTCAACCGCGTCAGGCAGTCGCGGCTCCAGTCAGTCGTGCAGCGGCGGGATGACGCCAACGCGATTGCCTCAGAGGTGTACGCATCGATTCTCTACGGAGCGTCGCATCCGTATGGACACCCGCAGCTTGGCAACGAAGCATCGCTGCGCGGCCTCACCGCCGATGAGCTGCGCAACTTTTACTCGAGCTACTACCGGCCGAACAACTCGTCATTGATCGTCGTGGGCGACGTCAAGCCCGACATGATCGTGGCCCTTCTGGAGAAAGCGCTCACCGAGTGGAAGTCAGCGATTGTCCCCGCGGTGGCACTGGACGCTGCGCCAGTTGCACGCGCTCGCACAACGATCTACGTCGTGGACCGCCCAGGAGCGGCGCAGTCAGTGATCAACATTGGAGGGGTCGGCGCACCGCGCTCGACGCCCGACTATTTCACGCGTCTCGTGCTGAACCAGATGCTTGGCGGCGCGTTCGTCTCGAGGGTCAACCTGAATCTCCGCGAAGCGAAGGGCTACACGTACGGTGCCCGGACGGCGTTCGACTATCGGCGCGGCGCGGGACCGTTCACCGCGAGTGCCGGTGTTCAGACCGCGGTGACGAAGGAATCGGTGAGCGAGTTTCTGAAGGAGCTCCGTGGAATTCGCGGTGAGATTCCAGTGACGCAACTGGAGCTCGATCAGGCCAAGCAGTCGATAGTGCGCGGATTCCCGCGGACGTTCGAGACTCCGGCGCAGATCGCGGCCCGACTGACCGACGTCGTCCTCTACGGACTGCCCGACAACTACTTCGACAGCTACATCGCGGGAATTCAGAAGGTGACCGCGGCCGATGTCGCGAGGGTCGCGAATCGGGCGATCGACCCGTCGAAGCTCGCGATCCTCGTCGTCGGCGACCGCAACGTGATCGAGCCCGGTCTCCGCTCACTGGAGGGGATCGGTACGACTGTCACCTTCCTCGACGCAGAGGGAAGGCCGATTGCACCTGGAACCCAGAGACCGCAGGAATGACGCACATTCTGCGTATCGAGCATCCGGTCCCCGATTTCGGTGGCTGGAAGAAAGCCTTCGACAGCGATCCAGCCCGTCGCCAGGCGTCCGGGGTTCGACGCTATCGCGTGATTCGTCCGGTCGACGATTCGAAGTTCGCGATAGTCGATCTCGAGTTCGAAAGCCGCGCCGAGGCCGACTCGTTTCTGGGGAAGCTGAAGGGTCTATGGAGCCGTGTCGAAGGCTCGGTCATGAACAGCCCGCAGGCGAGGATCTTCGAGCTCGAAAGTGCGATCGAGTATTGAGAAGAAGAACCTGACAACGGCAGATGCATAAACAAATCGCCGAGGTGGTCGATGCCCTGGAGCACGCAGAGCGCCGGCTGGAGAAACTTGCCGAGACCATCCCGGCGGAGCGCTGGAACGTGCGCAATGATCCAGACCGCTGGTCGCTGGCGGAGTGCGTCGCGCATCTCAATCTGACGAGTGAAGCGTACGTCCCGCGCGTTCGCAAGGCGATTGCTGAAGCGCGGCAGCTCCCGCCGATGACGAAGCGGGAATACAGGCGCGACAAGATCGGATTGCTCTTCTCGGTGATGGTGGGGCCACTGCCTTTGATTGCCGGATTCCGAATCGGTCGCGTGAAGACGACACCCGCGTTCGTGCCGTCAGGCAACCTCCCGGAGCAGCAGCTTCTCGCCGAGTTCAAGCGACATCAGCTCGAGCTCATCGGTATGGCGCGCGAGAGCGACGGAAAGCAGATCGACAAGGTGTCGATCACATCTCCTTTCGGTGAGCGCATCCATTACAACTGTTACTCCACTTTCCTCATCGTGCCCCGACACCAGGAGCGGCACCTACAACAGGCCGAGCTGGTGTGGCACTCGTGACACCGGCCGTCCGGATCCGCCGCGCGACGCCGGACGACGCAGAGGTTCTCGCCGAGCTCGCGGAGAGAATTTTCCTCGATACCTTCGCCGCACAGAACAAGCGGGAGGATATCGAGCTGCACGTGAAGCGGAGATACGCAGCCGAGATACAGCGCCGCGAGCTGGAGCAGCCGGAGAAGACATATCTGATCGTCGAGGCCGACGGCGTCCCAGTGGGGTTCGCCTTTCTGGGAAAGGCCGAGTCACGCTCGTGCCTCGACTTCGCGGCGCCCATCGAGCTGTTCAGGTTTTATCTCGACAAGGCCTGGCACGGAGCGGGCATCGCCCAGGCTCTGATGGTCGCATGCGAGGACGAGGCGCGATCGCGCGGCGGTCGCACGATCTGCCTGAGCGTCTGGGAGCACAATCCGCGCGCCATTCGCTTCTATGAGAAGACAGGGTTCAGAGACGCCGGCACCCAGCCATTTCTGCTCGGCGAGGATGTCCAGACCGACCGGCTGATGGTGCGTGACCTCGCCGTCGTTGGCATCCCGGTCGCGTGAGTAGCTGAAACCGTCGAGTCGAACCAGGATTTTCCGCGGCGGCACGCCTCTGGCAAAGTGATTTCCGGAGGCCAACATGAATGCTTTCCGTGCGCGCAGCACTGTGGTCGGACTCACCCTCAAGCTCACCGCGGTCTCGGCCGGCGACGTCGAGGGACAGGCCCAAGCCGTAAACGCCACCCCGGACAGCGTCCTCATCCGGGCGCATGCAGAGTACGCCGCGGGCTCGCTCCACAGATTCCTGCTCGGTGACAACTACCGCGACCTGTGGACCACGCCGATCAAGGTTCCGCTGCTCGACCTTCGCTCGTACGCAGGTGGCATTCGCCCGACTAAAACCGGAGGAGGCAGGCAGACCATCAACCTGCGGTTCGAGTCCGCCGACAGCACGGAGTTCGTTTTCCGCCCCGTGTACAAGCCACTCGCCAATTTTCCCGATCCGTTCAAGGGAACGATCATCTGGAATATCGTGCTGGACGCGCGCAGCGGGCTTCATCCTCTGGCACCTCTTGTCGTTCCGCCGGTGCTCTCCGCTATCGGCGCGTTGCACCCTCGGCCGCAGCTCTTCGTGATGCCGGACGACACGCTCCTCGGCAATTTCCGGAAGGATTTTGCGGGAGCGCTTGGCACGCTCGAAGAGGTTCCGAATGCGCCCAGTCATGGCGGCCCTTTCGCCGGTGCCGACACGATCATCGACAGCGATGAGCTGCTGGAGCGGATCGACCGGAGTCCCGGCCAGCGCGTCGGCACGCACGGGCTTCTGGCCGTCCGCATGGTGGACATGCTCCTGGGCGACAACGACCGTCATGCGGGTCAATGGAAATGGGCGCGCCTCGAGCCCGGCGGTGACTGGGCTCCCATTCCACGCGATCGCGACAACGTGTTTGTGTCGTACGAGGGATTTCTGCCGAAGCTGTCGCGGATGGTATCGTCCCGACTCGTCACTTTCGACAGCGGGTACGCGAAGGGTGCGGCCCTCTTTCACAAGAGATCGAATTCGACCGGCGAATGCTTGGCGGAATCGACA
>JBDTRZ010000025.1:0-34829 GCA_039931395.1 Gemmatimonadales bacterium | reverse complement strand
GCGCCTCCACCCGCGCCGGCAGCGCCACCCTGGCCGGTTGGCTGTTGCCGCTGCAGGCCCGGCACTCCGCCGCGGTTTCTGACCTGGTCGAGCTCTGCCTGCTGTCTCGCCTGCATCGCGGCGACATTGAGGATCGCCACAGAGTCACCTTCGGCGAGACCGGACAAAACTTCGGACACGTCGTAGTTGCTGATGCCGAGCCGCACGACTTTCGGTGTGTACTTGCCGTTCTTCACGACGAAAACCATGCCGCGACGTCCACGCGCAGCGCCGGCCCCTTGACCAGCACCCTGGCCGCCACCCTGTTGCGCCGTTCCATTCTGCGCCGTTGCACTCTGCGCGTTCCCGCTCTGCGCTTTCTGTGCTCCACTCTGCGATCTCTCCTTGAAACTACAGGCACGCGCGATCTGTCCGTCCACACCCGCGGCCGAATAGATCTTCTGCGTCTCGGCCTGCATTGCCTGACGGTCGATCTCTCCGTTCATCATCTTCGTGCGAAGATCCGTGATCTTCGTCTGCACTTCGGGATGCTTCGCGAGCGTAGCGGTCACCTTCTGGCACTGTGCGTCAGTCACCTCCGGAAGATTGAATCCGCCCTGTCGTCCCTGTCCGCCTGCCTGGCCGGACTGCTGGCTTGCGGGTGTCGCTGTTGCGCCAGTGCCCTGCTGTGCGCCGGCAGCGCCAGTGTTGTCCGTTCCGTTGCCGCGCTGGGCTCCGCTGCGTCCTCCACCCTGCGACGCGAGCTGCGCGCGGACTGAATCAGCGTTCAGGCCGAGCAGCGTCGCAACGGACGCGATCTCGTTCGGACTGCGCACAGCATCGTTCGAAACAGCGAGCGCGTTGTCGCGCCGCTCGACTTCGATGGAAACCTCTCCGTTCATTCCCGGCATGAGAAGGCCGCTGACATTGTCGATGCTCACGAGCACCGGGAACATCGTCACCGCCTGCTGAATGGTGGCCTGCGGCTCGATCTTCTCGACCACACCTGTGAACGGACGGTCGGGAAAAGCGTCCACGGTTACCGTAGCCGACAGACCAGCTCGCACCTTGCCGATGTCAGTTTCGTTGACGAGCGTGCGCACGCGCACCTTGGTCAAGTCAGCCATCTTGAGAATCGTCGTGCCGCCGCCGAACGTGCCGGTGCCAGAGGCGATCACCTGGCCAAGAGCCACGCTCTTCTCGATCACGGTGCCGGCGACTGGTGCCCGCACTGTCGCCTCTTCGAGGCCCTGCGCTCTCAGGTCGAGTGCCGCGCGATTGCGTAGCACGGTGGCCTGCGAGTTGGCGTAGTCCACCTGAGCCGCTTCGTATTCCGTCGCGGTGATGATCCGCTCCTTGAACAGCTGCGATGCGCGGTCGTGCGACTGCTTCGACACGCGAAGCTTGATCAATGCAGCGTCGAGGTCGGCCTTTGCCTGCGCGTACGAGTTGCGCGTGTCACGCGTATCGAGCTGCACGATGAGATCGCCGGCCTTCACGTAGGTGCCCGTCTCGACGGGCATCGCCACGATCTGCCCGGAGGATTTGGCTTTCACCTCGATGACGTTGATGGGCTCGACCACGCCCGTCGCTTCAGCCCCGACGACGATCGTCTGCCGCGTCACGGGCTCGACCGGAATGGTGAGCGCCTGTTCCTTCTTCTTCGAGCATGCCAGCGCTGTCAGCGCGGCCAGTGTCAGAATCGTCTTTCTGTACAAGGTCTTACTCCTGGAGGTCGCGGCCGATGAGCGCTTCGAGCTGCGCCTTGGCCACGCGATAATCGTAACGCGCCCTGATGAGCGCGGTGCGTGCGTTGTCGAGCTGAGTCTGCGATGTAAGCAGGTCGAGCAGCGTCGTCGCGCCAAGCTCGTAGCGGCGCTGCTGCACCCGGAGGTCTTCAGTGGCGGCGGCAACTGACACCGTCTGGATCGTCACCTGCTCCTGTGCGATGCGCATCTGGCCAAGCGACTGGGCGAGCGTCTGCCGGGCGAGAAGCTTTGCATCGCGAAGGGAAACCTCCGCGACATCCTCGGCGACGATTGACCGCGCCACATTCACCTCGCGGCTCAGGTTGTTGAACAGCGGAAAGTTGAGACTGAAGCTCAGGCTCTGGTTGTATGCGTAGCGCTTGTCACCGAATCCGAACTGCGGATCGATCCCGCTGCCGCCGCGATTGAAGTTCATGTTGACGGTGGGCAGGAAGGCGGTTTTCGCGGAGCGGAGACTGGCGTGCGCCGACGCGAGCTGCGCATCCGCCTGCTCGATCGCAGGTGCGCGCTCGATGAGCGGCTCGAGCTCGGAAATGTCAGGAATCCTGACAATCTGGTCGGTGGTGTCGGAAGCGGTCGCGGTGACAGTGCGCGGTGACGCGACGAGTCGCGTGAGAGTGGCGTTCGCGATCTGAAGGTTGTTCTGCGCGGTGAGAAGAGCCAGTCGCGCATTCCCAAGCTGCACGACGGAGCGCAGTGAGTCGGATACGGTCGCTGCGCCCGCGCGAAGACGAAGCGACGAGGCTCGAAGCTGCTGCGTCGTCTGCCCGATCTGCGCCTCGGCCGCACTTTGCGACTCGCGCGCAGCGAGAATGTTGTAGTACTGCTGCTTGACCTGGAGCGCGACCTGGTAGCGTGACACGACCTCACCTGCTTCCGCGGCATTCACGTCCGCCTTCGCCCGCTTCACGTCAAAGAAACGCCGCCCGCCGTCGAACAGCTGGAGACTGCTGGAGAGACCCGTCGAATAGTTGGTGGGGTTGCCAGTGAACGGCACGAGGTTGCCCTGTGTGTCGAACCGGTCGCCACTCTGGCGCTGAGTGTTCGCCGAAACCGAAAAGCTCGGCAGGAAGGCAGCGTACGACTGCTTGACCGAGGCGTCCGACGTGCGGATCGAGCCGCGCGCCTGAACCGTGGAAAGCGAGTTCTGCTGCGCAAGGCGAATCGCCTCGCCGAGCGAGATCGGAGTCGCCGTGGTGTCCACGGTCTGCGCGTGAAACGCCGCCGGAACGCCGAGCAGCAGAGCTGCCCCCATGAATGCAATGTTTCTCATCAGTCTATGGTCGTGGTGATCTGTCTTTATCGCCTGGTCCGCGCGAGCGCCCTTCCGCTGCGCGCTTGCGTCCGCGCTCCCTCATCTCGTCCAGCTTTTTCGCCTGCTCGGGGGTGAGCACCCGCTTGAGCTGCTCGTGAGTGCTGTCGCCCAACTGCTTGGCGATCTTCTGCAGCGAGTCCATCTGCGGACGGATCGGCTTGAACACGTCGCGCATCTGGGTGCGACGCACGTTCATGATCGAGTCGAACTGTGCCCGCTGTGTTGCGGTGAGGTTCAATTCCTTCGATATGCGGTCCCGCGAGGGACGCTGGCCGCGGCTGTGCCCGCCGTGCGACAGCAAACGATCGGCTGTGAAACCGAACGCGACGCCTGCGACGAACGCGACGACAAGAAACAGCAGTGCAAAGCTCTTTGAGCGCTGCATTCAGAAATCCTTCTAGTGGGAGAGGAAATAGTTGAGCGTCGCGCCGTCAGTGCCGCGCTGCAGCGACAGCAGCTCCTCCGACGTGGAGACCACGTCCGGCGTCGCATCCTGAATCACCGAGTCGTACGCCAGCTGCGAGTCGGAATCGACGAGCTGCTGGTTGATCACACCGGCGAGAGCGAAAATCGCCGCGGCTGCAACGAGACCCGTGCGCGCCCATGGCGCGAGCACGTTCCACCACCGGCCGTCCCCAGCACCTTCGCTCGCGACGCGAGCCATGATGCGCTGCTCCAGTCCCGACCAGTACTCGTTGCCTCCGGGCGGCGCGTATGCGTCGCGGATGAGCGCAACCAGCGGCTCGCTCAGCGAATCGCGGTCGGGTCGTCCATTGGGTCCAGGAAACTTCAGCTCATCAGTCATTCGCTACTCCTTCAGGTCCTTCAACAATCCGCGCAGCTTCTGCCGCGCATGGTGGAGATCGGATCTTGCCGTGCCGCCCGGAATTCCGAGCATCTCTCCAATCTCAGCGTGCGTGAATCCTTCGACATCGTGAAGCACGATCACTGACCTCGCTCGCTCCGGCAGCTCTGCCAGGGCCGCGCCAAGACGGCTCTTCAGCTCCGCGTCCTGCGCCGGATCCCGGAACGGTGACTGCAGAACGTCGCTCAGCTCCTCGGTCGTTCTCACCTTCCTGCGACGCGCAATGTCGAGGGCGGAGTTGGCGACGATCCTGTTCAACCATGCCGCGAAACCCTGCGACGGGTCGAAACGGTCCAGCGCCTGCCAGGCCCGCACAAAGCCGTCCTGGACAGCGTCTTCCGCGTCCTCGTGAACCGTTACTATCGCTCTTGCAACAAGGTACGCGCGCCTCTGGTGCAACCGCACCAAGCCCGCGAAGGCGTTTTGATCGCCGGCGCGGGCAGCTTCAGCCAGCGCGCGTTCCTCATCAGGGATACGCACCGGCCGGGCTTGTTGTTGAGCTGGGGTCGAAAAACGGGCGGTTCACGTCGGTTCCGGGCATACGCCTCCGTGCCGCCCGAAGCCGGGCTCTCTGTGGAGCGCTACTGCTCCGCGGGAGGAGGAGGAGCGGGCGTCGCTACCTGCGCCGCAGGGGCGGCAGGGGTGGCATGCGCCTTCTCTTCGGCTTTCTTGTTCGCGAAATGCGTGTTGGTGAGCCAGACGATGGTCAGGATGATCAGAAACATCACCGAGCCACCGAGTACGAGGCCGGCCAGGCCGGCGCCCAGGTCTCTGCTTCTGGGCTTGGGGTCAGCCATGGCGCTCTACTCCTTCGATGAAGGCGGAGTGTCGGAGACGCGGACCTTCGACATGCTGTCGTTCTGCTTGATGGTCTTCACCACGTCCACGCCTCCGGTAACCTTGCCGAACACCGTATGGACACCGTTCAGGTGGCGGGTGTTGCCCTCGTTGAGAACGATGAAGAACTGACTGCCGCCGGTGTTCTTCCCGGCATGTGCCATCGAGAGCGATCCGAGCTCGTGGCGATGGGGATTTCCCGCGGTCTCGCAGTCGATTTTGTAGCCGGGACCCCCTGTGCCGATGCGCCGGTCACCCTCGGGAAGGTCGCGGGAAAGAGGATCGCCGCCCTGGACGACGAAGTCCGGAATCACGCGATGGAACTTGATCCCATCGTAATAGCCGTCGTTGGCGAGCTTCTCGAAGTTGGCGACGGTGTTAGGCGCTTCCTTGTCGTACAGCTCAGCGGTCATGGTCCCGCGGTTTGTCTCGATCGTTGCGTATCGGGTCATCGTGTTTCAGAGGGTGGAACGGTGAAAATACATCAAACCCGCGCTGACGGGCAGACATCGGAGAGTACGCATGACGCGCACCGTGGCGCGCGGGCGATGCACACTCGGCGTCCATGAAAGATCAGGAGATGCGAGATCAGCGCCCAGTCATCGCGGGGAAACAATGGCATCAACGCCTGCTCGACCTTGACAGGATCCGTCTGATTGGTGAATCCGAGCCTCACACTCAGACGCCCGACGTGCGTGTCGACCACGATGCCTTCGTTGATGCTGAACGCATTGCCGAGCACGACGTTGGCAGTCTTGCGGCCGACGCCGGTCAGATCAACGAGCTCTTCCATGGTCGAAGGCACGTCGCCGCCGTGGCGCTCGACGACAGCGGCGGACATTCCAAGAAGGCTCTTTGTCTTGTTGCGGAAGAAGCCCGTGCTCCTGATAAGCTCCTCGAGGACAGCGACATCAGCCGCGGCGAGTGCGCGCGCATCAGGGAAGACGCGAAAAAGCTCGGGCGTCACCATGTTGACGCGCTTGTCGGTGCACTGCGCGCTCAGAATGGTCGCGATGAGGAGCTGAAGCGGAGTCTCGAAGTCGAGCTCGCAGTGCGCGTCGGGATACTCCTTCCTGAGTCGGGCGAGGATCTCCAGAGCGTGAGCCTTGAGCTCGGCCCCGCGTTTTTTTCGTCGCTTGCCAGGGTGTTTCGCGGCGGGATTACGTGATTTGAGCCGAGGAGAGGGCTTCTTCATACTCTCAGAGTCAGGCCAACTCGTTTTTTTTTCCTCGAGATTGCGAGTACCTCCTTCACGGGCTTCGCGTTCAGGACGTCGTCCTTCGTGAGCCAGGCTTTTCGCCCCATGCCGACTCCCATCTCGACGTTGTCGAGCGACTCCTCGGAATGCGCGTCGGGACCGATCTCGATCATGACCCCGTGATCTCTGGCCTTTCGGCAGTGGCGCCAGTCGAGATCCATGCGGTGCGGGTCGCAGTTGAGCTCGAGCACAGTTCCGGTCTCGAGGGCCTTCGCTATGACAGCGTCGACGTCCACCGAATAGCCCTCTCGCGACAGGAGTAACCGTCCTGTTGCATGGCCGAGTATCGTCAGGCGGGGGTCGTCCATGGCGGAGAGGATGCGTTGGGTCATCGCCTTGCTTTCCATCCTGAACTGCGAGTGCACCGAGCCGACGACGTACTCGAAGCGATCGAGAATCCTGTCGTCATAGTCGAGCCGTCCGCCGGGAAGGATGTCGCACTCGATTCCCTTGAGAATCCGAAATCCCTTCATCCCCGCGTTGAGCTCATCGATCTCGTCGTGCTGTCTCAGAACATGCTCGGGCTTCATCCCGCCGGCGTAGAAAGCTGCCTCCGAATGGTCGGTGATCCCGATGTATTTCCACCCGTGTGCCTTCGCCGCCTCCGCCATCTCGGCGATTGTGGCTCCGCCGTCGGACCAGGTGGAATGGCAGTGGAGCGCTCCCTGAATGTCCTCGCTCACGATCAGATCGGGCAGAGAGTCGGTCGCTGCCGCTTCGATCTCGCCCATTCCCTCGCGAAGCTCGGGAACGATCTCACGAAGCCCAAGTGAGGCGAAGAAGTCATGCTCCGTCTTGAGATGGATGGCACGCCCCTTCGAATTGCAGAGTCGCGTCTCGCTCAGGGTGAAGCCGCGCGACTCGGCGAATGTGGTCAGCTCGAGGATGTGCTCTTCGCTTCCCGTCGCGCGCCAGAGAGTGATTGCCGCATCCGCTGGAGTTGTGCACCAGAGGTCCATTCTCGTATCGTCGATGTAGCGAATCGAGACTCCGTATCCGTTTTCGATGACCTCTTTCACCGCGGACGCATCAGCGAATGACCGCGCCACTTCCGCAGGGTCGGCGGTGCAGATTGCGACGATGTCGATGTCGCCGACGGTCTCGTTGTGGCGTCTCACCGCGCCGGTGATGATCGCCTCCGACACGCCAGGATGGCGCGAGACGCTATCGCGCAGAATCACCGCCTGCATGAGCGCGCGATGATAGAGCGACCGCCGCCCCGAGTCACGCGCGAATGCGATTCCCGCGAGGATGCGCTCGGCAGTCTTGGATCCGAAGCGCGGCAGCTTCGCGAGGCGGCCGTCCCGCGCGGCCTGCTCGAGCTCTTCCAGTGATTCGACGCCGAGCTCGCGGTGGATGAGACTGACTTTCGCTACGCCGAGTCCCGGTATGCGCACCATCTGGAGCAGCCCGCGCGGCGTGCTCTCGGTGAGCCGCTCGAGGTAGCTCGATTCTCCGGTCTCCATGAGCTCCCTGATCACCGAAATGGTGGCCGGGCCTACGCCGGGTGTTTTCCTGAGCTCGCCGGACTCGAGGAGAGGCGCGAGGTCGTCTTCACCGAGTGCGAGGAGAGCGCGAGCCGCTCTCTGGTAGGCGCGGGAGTTGAATCGTGGTGCGCCGCTGAGCTCGAGGAGGGCGCCGATCTGGTTGAGGATATGGGCGGCGGTGCGGCTATCCATTCCTCGAATATACTGGGACCGAGTTTTACCCTTCCATTCCGGCATGTCCCGGAAGCCTGTCTATCATGTCGTGCAGCTGCCTCTGGATGAGCTCGATCTCCTGCTTCGCTCCCTCTCTGTCGAGCAGGCCGTTCCGCATGTTGATCGAGACGCGATTCATGTACTTGATCTTCATCAGCATCTCGTCGGTCGCGGCGCGGAGCGATGTGTAGCGGCGCTTGTCGGCCTTCGCGCGGTGGTAGCGGCGAGTGAAATCCTCGGCGTTCAGGCGGCGGGCGAAATCCATCGCTTCCTCGATCGTGCGGCCGGGAATCGCGCCGTGGTCGGGAAGGCCTTCGCCGGTTTCGGGATCGGCGAAGAAAAGGCGGCCTATGTACTCTATTCCGTCGTACGCGATGCGGACCGAAACGGCGCACGGCTTGCCGTCGATCTCGATCGTCGAAAGATGCTGTTGAATTATTCCGAAATCGGACATGCTAACGCCTGGTCACTGGGGATCAGTAGCGGCTAGGAATCTGTCCATCGCCGAGAAAAGCTGGCCGGGCTGTTCAACGTATGGCACATGGCCGCACTCGTCCAGAAGGACGAGCTCGGCCGCCATCGCCTTTGCCCCATCGATTGAGGACGCGGTCGGGATGGGATCGTCACGGCCATGGACGAATAGTGCCGGAAAGCCCATCGATTCAAGGTTTGGGAGAATATTGTAGTCCGCGCCCAGGCTGTCCCAGACGGATTTCTGGACGCGCGCCGTCACGCGAAACGGGGTCAGATTTCGCGCCTTTTCGGGGTGCGCGAAGTAGGGCGCAACGGCAAGCTCGAACGTTCGCTGCTTGTACTCTTCGGGATCCCGCTCTCGCAAGCCTGACGCAGCGAGCTCCTCGCGCAGGCGGCGAATCTCCATGCTGTTCTGCCGGCGGGTGAACTCCTCCTCGAACTGCCTGCGGTACTCCATCTTCACCGGCGCGGTATCGATCAGAGCGAGTCGCGATGGCATTCGCATGCTTTCGTGCTTCCTGGCCTCGATACAATAGAGAAGCGCGAGCATTCCGCCGAACGAGTACCCGACGATAGACGGGGAAGGGATCGCGAGCTCACGGATTATCGCATGCAGATCCATCACATGGGTCTTCCATGTGACGTGCTCGCGCTCGTCCGACTTCGACCTGCCTCCTCCTCGCTGATCGTAGAAGATCAAGTTGTACCGCTTCGCCAGATGCAGCATCTGCGGAAGGAGGTAATCGTGGTGCGCACCGGGCCCGCCGTGCAGAACGAGGAGGCGCTGTGCCGCGGGTGGCCCGTAGGCGCACCAGTAGAGCGGGGAGGTGGTGGTTTCGGTGTAGCCCGAGGTTCGCGGTGCGGGAATCGGCTCGGGCACGGAGGTGATCAGCCGCCGCGGGTACCGAGCGTCACCGTCGTCTCCATGCGCTTGCCTCCGCGCAGGAAGACGACCTTCACGACTTCGCCGGGTTTGTGGGAATAGAGCGCGTCGCTGTAGCTCTGAAGATCGCTGACCGCGGCTCCGCCGAATTCGACGATGATGTCATCGGCGACGAGCCCGCCCTTTTCCGCGGGGCTGCCGGCGCGGACTCCGGTGAGCCGAAGTCCGGGAACCGTTCCTGCTGCCATATCCGGGACTGAGCCAAGATAAACCTGCGAGCCCTGGCTTCTGCCTCCCATGCGGGATGGTGCTGTGCTGCGGACGAAGGTGAGACGCGCCGGACGATTATCGATTGACTCGACCATTCGCCAGGCGAGATCCACGACTCGTGCTTCGCCACCGGCATCGATCTTCTCCACATCGTCAGTCGCTCGATGGTAATCGGCGTGGCTGTCGGTGAAGAAATGCAGGACCGGAATCCCTTTCGCGTAGAATGACGAGTGATCGGAAGAGCCGAACCCGTCACCCCCGCCCTGGATTCTGAATGTCTCGATGCTCTTCGCATTGGCGCTGTCGACGAGAGCGGGCAGCTCGGTCGCGGTGCCGGTGCCGTAGACGAACAGCTTCTGGTCCTTGAGACGTCCGACCATGTCGAAGTTGAGCATCAGCGCGATGCTGTCGAGCGGAACCGGTGAATGGTCCACGAAATACTGCGAGCCGAGGAGTCCTTCCTCCTCGCCGCTGAAGTTCACGAACATCACCGAATGGCGCGTGCGGCTCACGGAGAGCATGCGGGCGAGCTGAAGGAGAGCCGCGGTACCCGACGCATTGTCGTCGGCGCCGTTGCGGATCGCATCCTTCGCGTCGGGATCGAGCGCGTACTGGGTGCTGCGGCCGAGGTGGTCGAAGTGCGCGCCGAGGACGATGTACTTGCCGGCGTAGGCGGGATCACTGCCCGGCAGAATCGCGACGACGTTTTGCGTCGCGAGCCCCGCGGTGTCACCCGTATGCGCCGCGGCCGCAGGTCGCGCCACGAATTTCTGCATGTAGCCGGGATACGGCGCGCGGAGTCTCAGGGACTTGTATCGTCGAGCGATGTAAGCGGCTGCGGAGTCGTTGCCGGGAGTTCCGGTGAGACGGCCCTCGAGCCGGTCGCTTGCGAGGTAGGCGATGTCGGACCGGATCGCTGCGGAGTCGGCGACTGCTGCGCCGAGTTTCGGCGCTGAAGTACGGAGGGGGCCGCAGGCGGACAATGACAACGCCAGGAACAGCGAAACCAGCGGGAATCTCTTGTTCATGATGTCATAAATAAGATCAACGGAGAAAATCAGAGGTGCGAGGCGCGAGTAGCACAGGTATCAGGTACGAGGTCACCTCGCCGTGAAATCCGTCTTGTTAGTTACGGCACGGCATGTCTCCGCGAGAAGATCCGCCGTGCGATCGAGATCCTCCAGCGACACCATCTCGTTCGGCGAGTGCATGTACCTGTTCGGCACCGACACCAGGCCCGTGGCGATTCCCTCGCGAGCGATGTGGATCGCATCTGCATCGGTGCTCGTATCGCGGCCCGCTGCGTGAATGGCGTACGGGATTTTCTTGTCCTCGGCGGTCTTTCTCAGAAGATTGAACACCACAGGGGAGATTATCGATCCGCGGGTCAGAACCGGGCCGCCGCCCAGCTTCGCCTCGCCGATCTCCTTCTTCTCGACCTGCGGATGGTCAGTGGCGAATGTGACGTCCACCACGAGTGCCATCTGCGGATTGATGCACGTGGCGCAGACTCCAGCGCCGCCTCCGCGATAGCCGATCTCTTCCTGCGTCGTGGCGACGGCGACAACGTGTGCGGATCCGGGAGATTTCGCATACCGCCTTAGCGCCTCGAGCACCACAAACGCGCCGATCCTGTCGTCCACCGAGCGCGACACGATGAGGTTGTTCGGAAACTCCATCGTTCGCGAGTCGATCACACCGGGGTCACCGATCGAGAGACGCTCTTCGGCCTCCGCCTTGGCCTTCGCGCCGATGTCCACCCAGAGGTCGGTGATCTTCGACGCCTTCTCGCGTTCCTCGCTCTTGATCAGGTGGATTGGCTTCTTTCCCACCACGCCGAACACGTCGCCGCTCCGGCCGATGAAGCGGATCCGCTGGGCCACCAGGACCTGCGGGTCCCAACCGCCTATGGGAGAGATGTAGGCGTAGCCCTCGTCATCCATATAGGTAACGATGACGCCGATCTCATCTATGTGCCCCGCCAGCATTATCGTCGGCGAGCCCTTCGGTTTCACCTCGGCGATGCTGTTGCCGGCGACATCGCCGCGCACCTTCGCGAACCTGGACGCCTCGTCACGCCAGACTTTCGCCGGCGCCGATTCAAATCCGGATGGACCCGGAGTATCGAGCAGCTTTTTCAGAAATGAGAGTGCTTTGTCGTCGATCATCGGCGGTGTTGAGTTCGGGGCGAATATAGCACCGTAATTTGCATGACTGTAACATATGCACGTGAAACTCATCGCCACGGTCATCGCCGCTTCAATCACGCTCACATCGGTCGTAGCGCGCGCTCAGGCGCCTCGCTCGATTCCGGTCTCCGACATCCGGTACGACGTCACCTTCGACACGGCGACCGCGCAGTCGCGGACGATCGAAGTGGGAATGACATTCACCGCCTCCGGACCTGGAGATGTTCTGCTCTCGCTGCCGGAGTGGACGCCCGGAGCGTACGAAATCGGCAACTACGCGCGGTTCGTGATCGAGTTCGCCGCGTCCCTGGGTGACAAGCAGCTCGACTGGGACAAGTACGATCCCGACACCTGGCGAGTGCGTGTCCCGGGCGCAGGCAAGGTCGAGGTTGGATTCGAGTACAAGGCCGACTCGCTCGACAACGCGATGTCATGGTCGAAACCGGACTTCGCGTTCTTCAACGGGACGAACCTGTTTTTCTATCCCGAAGGAAAGGGAACCGATTTCACGTCGACGGTCACCATCCAGACGTCGCGCGGGTGGCGAATCGCAACGGGAATGAAGACTACCGGCGCCAACACTTTTGCTGCACCGAACTATCACGATCTCGTCGACATGCCTTTTTTCGTGGGCAGGTTCGACATCGACAGCACACAGGTAGCCGGCAAGACACTTCGATTCGCGAGCTATCCCGCCGGAAGCGTATCGGCCACCGCGCGAGCGGGCATCTTTCAGCAGCTTGCGAAGATCATTCCCTGGCAGGCGGCGGTGTTCGGCGAAGTCCCGTGGGATTCGTATACGGTCCTCCAGGTCGCGGATCCTGAATTCTCGCTTGGTGGCGCTGCTGGTCTCGAGCATCAGAACTCGCATCTGGACATCGTCTCAACGGTAGTGCTCGGCAACCCGGTGCTCGCATCGCTGTACGCACATGAGGTCTTTCACGCGTGGAACGTGAAACGGCTGAGGCCGGCGGAGATGGTGCCGTACCGCTACGACCGCGAGCAGCCCACGACGCTTCTCTGGATCAGTGAAGGAGTCACCGACTACTACGCCGACCTGAGTCAGGTGCGGGGAAAGACCATCACGACTCGCGGCTTCTACACGACGACCACCGGGAAAATCGACGGTGTCGCCGAGTCGATTCCGACGTCACTGGAGGATGCGTCGCTCTCGGCATGGATCAGTCCTGTCGACGGCACCAAGGATCTGTATTACGACAAGGGCTCGGTCGCGGGATTCCTGCTGGACGTGATGATTCGGGACGCAAGCGACAACCGGCGCTCACTCGACACCGTGATGCGGGAGCTCTACGACGCGACGTACCGAAAGGGCCGCGGATTCACGAATGAAGAATGGTGGGCAGCGGTGACGCGGGCTGCGAGCGGCAGATCGTTCGCCGACTTCAACAAACGATATGTGGATGGACGCGAAGCCTTTCCTTACGACAGCGTGCTTCCGCTCGCGGGGCTGCGCCTGATGGTGGAGCGTACCGTGACACCGTCGCTCGGAGTCTCGGTTTCCACCGACGAAGGCGGACTGCGCGTGATGCAGGTGGTGGTGTCAGGACCGGGCGCGACTGCGGGTGTGAAGCTGGGCGACTACCTGCTCGCCGTTGGAGGTCTCGACGCCGCGGACCCCGCCTTTCAGGAGAAGTTCAACGCAAAGTTTGCGGGAACGCCGCCGGGCGGCACGATTCCCATAGAAATAAGAAGGGGCACTCAGCGTATCACGCTGAATGCCCCGGTGCGATTCAACACCACGGAATCGCGGCGGCTCGTCGAGATGACGAACGCGACGCCGAAAGCGATCAGGGTACGCGACGGCCTGTTGACCGGTACGCTTCAACAGTAGCAGCGTCCCGGGCGGACGGTCCGTTCCACTTCTCCTTCATTATCGCCTCGATCTCCGAGATCTCGCGTGGCGCGCGTGAGATCCACTCGATTGCAGTCGGCGTGGCGATGTAGTCATCCTCGATGCGCACGCCGATGTTGGCGTACTTCTGAACGGCCGGACGTATCTTCGCGATCACCGCCTGGTTCTTCGGTGTGTTGGGAATGATCTCGAGCAGGTTTCCGCGCACGTAGATGCCGGGCTCGATCGTAAATGCACTCCCCGGCACGAGATTCCCAGCCCCTGTTGCCGCTCCGGGATCGTGCACGTCGAGGCCAATGCCATGTCCCAGCCCGTGCATGTAATAGAGACCGCGCTGGCTGCACTGGCGTGTCGCGGCTGCATCGCAGTCGAAGGTAGCGCCAGGGGCTTCGATCAGGCCGAGCCTGGCGAGCGATGCGTCCAATGATGCGTTGGCAGCGTCGCTGAGCGCACGTGCCGGACCATTCACTTTCGCCGCTGCCTCGGCCGCTGCCTGCGCGGCACGCACGGCAGAGTAGATGTCGCGCTGAACAGGAGAGAACGTGCCGCTCGCAGGGACGGTGCGCGTCACGTCGGCGGAGTATCCGCGGAACGACGCGCCGATGTCCATCACGATCACGTCGTTGCGGTCGATGTACCGGTCGTCGGCGTTGTAGTGGAGGGTCGTGGAGTTTGGTCCCGATCCCACGATTGTCGAGAATGACGGACGATCGGCGCCATTGCGGCGGAAGTCGTACTCGATCAGCGCCTGGACCTCGAACTCGTTCATACCCGGCTCGATGAACCGCATCGCATCGCGCTGTGCCCCAACCGTGATGTTCACCGCGCGGCGAATGAAATCGAGCTCGGCTGCACTTCGCACGCGACGCAGGTTTCCGACTTCGTTGTTCGCAGGCTTGACCGTCGTTTTGCTGTGTTTGCCGATCAGACCTTTGACTACCTGATCGTCCCGCGTGACGATTGGTCCGTTGGGATTGAAGCTTCCGACGGTGCGAAGAACGACGGTGGTGTCGAGCGAGATGAGCGAGTCCACGACGCTCGCCAGCGTAGCAGAGTTGCGGGCGTCGAATCCGAGCGTGCTTCTCACACCCTCGAGTCCCATGCGATGCCCGGTCCAAACCTCCCGCGATGGATCACTCGGCAGGACGAACAGGATCGGAAGGCCGACAATCGCGCCGTTTCTGACCACCATCACAAGCGCCGCGTCTGGCTCGCTGAAGCCCGTCAGATACTTGAACTGCGAGTTCTGGTTGAAGGAGATGTAATCCTCATCCGGCTCGGGCGAGCCGAGCGCGACGAGTATTCCGTTCTGAAGCCGCTCAGCGAGGGCCGTTCTGCGAGCAGCATACTCAGATGCCGGTATTTGAGCGTTCAGGTCGCCTTGAACCGCCGAGAACGCGAAGAGCGCGGAAAACAGCAGAATCTTTTTCATCCTTTGAGTACCGCCTTGGCGATCGTCTGGAGCTGCATGTTGGAAGTGCCTTCGTAGATCGTGCCGATCTTTGCGTCCCTGTAGAATTTCTCGACAGGGTAGTCCTTGGTATACCCGTAGCCGCCAAAAAGCTCCACGCAGAGTGACGTCACGCGGTCGCACACCTGCGACGCGAACAGCTTCGCCATCGCGCCTTCGCGGGCGATGTCGCGGCCGGCGTCCTTGAGACGCGATGCGTTGTAGACCATGAGACGGGCGGCCTCGAGGTCGGTCGCGGCCTGCGCGACCTGGAACTGGATTCCCTGGAACTCGGAAAGCGCCTTGCCGAACTGCTTGCGCTCGTCGAGATATTGAATGGCGGCGCTCAGCGCACCCTGCGCAACTCCGATCATCTGCGCGCCGATGCCGATGCGTCCCTCGTTCAGCGTCTCGATGGCGATCTTGTAACCCTGTCCGACCGGGCCGAGCACGTTCTCCTGTGGAACCTCGCAGTTGTCGAGCAGCAGCTCGACGGTGCTCGACGCGCGAATTCCGAGCTTGTCCTCCTTCTTGCCGACGCCGAATCCGGGGAAATCACGCTCGACGATGAACGCGGTTATCCCCTTGTAGCCCGCGGACGGGTTCGCGTTGGCAAAGATGACGAAGATGCCCGCCTCGAATCCGTTCGTGATCCAGAGCTTGCGGCCGTTGAGGATCCACTTATCCCCTTTCTGCTCCGCCTTTGTGGCGAGTCCGAAGGCGTCCGAGCCCGACCCGGATTCGGAGAGTGCGTAGGCACCCACCGTGTCGGAGGTGAGGCGGTTGAGGTAGCGCGACCTCTGGTCGTCGGTGCCGTAGCGGCCGATCGGGTAGTTGACGAGCGTGTTCTGCACGTCGCAGAGAATCGCCGCCGACGCATCGACCTTGCTTATCTCTTCCACCGCCAGTGTCACCATGAAGAGCGATCCGCCTGCTCCGCCGTATTGCTCGGAGACCTCGATGCCCATCAGCCCGAGCTCGAAGTATTTCGGGATGAGATCGGGCGCGATGCTCGCTGCCTTTTCCATCTCCGTGACACGCGGACGCACCTCTTCTTCGGCAAAGGCCGCGACAGCGTCGCGGAACATCTCCTCTTCTTCGGAGAGGATCGTGAGCGCGGGGCGCGCGTCCGTTTGCGTCGTCATTCAGACGAGAAGAATGGCTTTCATGTCCCTTCAAGATGACCGGGACGCAGTCGTGACGAAAGTGGCCCTGCTAGTGCAGCGCCATGGCCACTACAGTCGGGAAGGACTCACTCGCGAAAAGTGCATCGACAATCTCGGCATCGAAGTGTGTGCCGCTTCGGCGCTTCACCTCATCGAGCACTCGCTCCATCGGCCATGCCTCACGATAGGGCCGGCGATGCGAGAGCGCGTCGATGAAATCGGCGAGTCCCACGATGCGTGCCTCGATCGGGATCGCCGCGCCGGCAAGGCGCTCCGGGTACCCCTGTCCGTTCCACCATTCGTGATGGCTCAGAGCAATCCGCTCCGCCATCAAGGTCAGCTCCGAATGACCGCCTGACAGGATCTCGGCGCCGACGGTCGTGTGTGTGCGCATCACCACCATCTCATCGTCACTCAGCCTCCCCGGTTTCCTCAGGATGCTGTCCGGAATGCCGATTTTTCCAACGTCGTGCAGTGGCGCCGCCATGAACATCAGCTCGACCTCGTCCGCCGCGAGACCGACGGCCGTCGCGAGACGTGCCGACAGATCCCCGACTCGTTGTGTATGACGTCCGGTCTCATCATCGCGCATCTCCGCCGCGCGCGCGAGGCGCTCCAGTATCTCTATCTGTGACTGCTGCAGATCGATCGTCCGCTGGTGGACGCGCGATTCCATGGAGAGATATAGAAACCTCGTCTCCAGCAGATTCTGTATTCGGAGCACGACCTCGGCTGTGTCGAATGGCTTCCACAGAAAATCCTTTGCGCCGAGCGAGAGGGCCAGCCGCTTCGCTTCGGGGCTTAGATCGCCGGTCAACATCAGGACGGGAAGGTATCCGGCAGCGATTTGCGGCTCGAGATCCTTGAGTACCTCGAAGCCGTCCTTCTCCGGCATGTGCAGATCGAGCAGGATGAGATCGGGGTGAAACTCCCGGAAGATCTGCGGAACCTGGCGAGGGTCGGCAACAGTGAGGATGTGCTCGTAACCGGCACCGTGGAGAATCCTGCGCATGAGCCGGAGGTTCGTCGAAGAGTCGTCCACAACGAGTATTCGGGCGGAGGCGTTCGGCCGCATCGTACCAGGGCTCAATGCGTTGCTCCGTTCGCGGGGACGGCGTCGAGAAGCTCCCGTGTCTTCTGAGCGAGAGCGTCTGGAGTGAACGGCTTTTCCAGGAATGTTGTGCCGGGGAAGAGCAGGTTCTGACGAGTTCCGCGGTCTTCGGTGTAACCCGACGTGAACAGAATTCTCGCTTCGGGCCTGACCTCGCGAATGCGATGAGCGAGCTCGGATCCGCCCATCACAGGCATCACGATGTCCGTGACGATGAGATCGGTGACGAACCCCGCGGCGCTGTAGAGCGCCAGCGCCACTTTTCCATTTTCTGCTTCGACGACGGTGTACCCTTCACGTCTCAGGATGCGGCCGGCCACTCCGCGGACCACGTCGTCGTCTTCCACGAGAAGGATCGTCTCACCTCCACGTGGTGCGGTGGACTCCGGGATCTCGCTCACGGCGCAGGCGGGAGCGTCGATGCAAGGCAGATAGACCTTGAAGGTGGTTCCGTGTCCGGGCTCGCTGTACACCCATATGTGTCCCTCCGATTGCTTCACTATCCCATAGATACTGGAAAGGCCGAGACCTGTGCCTTTTCCTCTTTCCTTGGTGGTAAAGAAGGGCTCGAAGAGCTTGTCCCTCACTTCCTTCGGCATGCCAGGACCGGTATCGCTCACCGCCAGCATCACGTACGAGCCCGCGGTCATTCCGGCATGGTGGCTCGTGTAATCCTCGTCGAGGTCCGCGCTCGACGTTTCGATCGTGACAGTGCCGCCCTTGGGCATCGCGTCGCGCGCATTCAACACGAGGTTGACGATCACGCGCTCGATCTCCGCCGGATCGGCCTTGACGATGCACTCGTCAGGCTGAAGCCGCGTGACCACCTGGATGCCTGGCCCGGCGAGACGGCGAAGCATGTTCTGCATCTCCCCGACGACGGCGTTCAGGTTCATCACTTCCGGCCGCAGTATCTGCTGGCGACTGAAGGCGAGAAGCTGCCGGGTGAGAACCGCGGCGCGGTCGGCGGCCTTGTTGATTTCGGCGACATCGGATCGCTGCGGGTTCGCCGTGTCCATCTCCGCGAGAAGCAACTCGCTGTAGCTCTTGATCGCGGTGAGCATGTTGTTGAAGTCGTGCGCGACACCGCCGGCGAGACGTCCCACGGCTTCCATCTTCTTTGCCTCATGGAGCTGTTCTTCGAGCACCTTGCGCTCGCCATCGGCCTCGGTGCTGGCGGTGCGGGCCTTCTGCAGCTCGCCGATGGCCCGGGTCAGCTCGATGTTCGTACTGGCAACAGATTCCGCAGCGCTGCGTGCTTCTTCGTTCTGCTCTTCGAGCGTGATCGCCTGCTCCTCGAGTGTCGCGGCCTGGTGCTCGAGCTCGATTGCCTGATCTTCGAGCTGCTCCTGCTGTTCGATCACCTGCTGCGCGTGCCTGACGGCGCGCAGGTTGAAGCGGGCCAGGAAGGCGATCACCAGAGTGATCATCAGCAGAATGGCTCCGAGCGAGACGCGCTGCACAAGCGATTCGAACGCGACCCGTCGTGAGTAGAGGTGTTCCTCGTATCCCACGAAGGAGGCGATCGCTCCGCGCACGGAATCGAACAGCTCCTTCCCGGCCAGGTCGCGGGCGGATTCAGTCCGCGCGGCGGTGGCGTCGGCGAGGGCTGGGAAGACGTACCCGCGTTCCCATCGTATGAGGGCGCGTCGAACGCTCAGCGCGCGATCGCGGCGTGATGCGCTCCGGCCCGACAGGAGAACGAGTGAGTCGAGGGTGGGCCTCAGCGCCTGGCGCGCCGAAAATTCCGGTGCGAGTGACACCAGGTTCCCCGACAGAAGAAAGCCGCGCACCGCGGTCTCACGATCCACCGCCAGCACTCGCGACTGGCGAGCCATCCGGATCAGCTCGCGCGATTCGAAAATGGAGCCAAGCAGCCGGCGGTCGAGCGCGTGAAGCCCGATCACGGTCAGACCGATGCACGCGAGCCCCGCAGCGCCGAGCCAGAAACCGCGACGAAGGCCCGGGATCAGTTTTTCTCTGTTTGTTTCCTGAGGGGGTGTGTTCATTTACCGTCGAGACTGGTCCATCTAAAGACGCCTGTCCTTGATTAAGGCCACTTGTTACGTGGCCTCCTCTCCTCCGGAGGAGTCGAGAAGCTCTCGCGCCTTCTGTGCAAGTGACGCGGGTGTAAACGGCTTTTCGATGAAGGCTTCTCCGGGTTGCATGAAGCTCTGGCGCACGGCGGCGTTCTCCGTGAAACCCGATGTGAAAAGAATCCGCGCGTCCGGCTGCGTCTTGCGGATTCGCTCTGCGAGCTCGGCCCCGCCCATCGTCGGCATGACGATGTCCGTTACGATGAGGTCCACAGGCACCGGCTCCGAATCGCAGAGACTGAGGGCCTCGGCACCGTTCGCCGCCTCGAGCACGCGGTAGCCGTTGCGCCGGAGGATGCGAGCAGCGACCCGACGAACCTCTTCCGTATCCTCGACGAGCAGAATCGTCTCCGCGCCAACGGTGCGGTTGCGAGCCGGAGTCGAGACTGCCCTCGGAGGTTGTTCGTCACCTCGCGGCAGATAGATCTTGAATGTCGTGCCGATTCCCGGCTCGCTGTAAACCCATACGAAGCCGCCGCTCTGTTTCACAATTCCGTAGACGCTCGAGAGGCCGAGTCCGGTGCCCTTGCCTTTTTCCTTGGTCGTGAAGAATGGCTCGAACAGCCGCTCACGCACTTCGCGGCTCATGCCAACCCCTGTATCGGTGACTGCGAGCAATACGTACGGCCCCGCAACGATGTCTGCGTGACCGGCGACATACTCAGACCCGATCTCGACGTTGGAGGTTTCGATGATCAGCTTGCCGCCGCCGGGCATGGCATCACGCGCGTTGAGAACGAGATTGGTGATGACGCGTTCCAGCTCTGTGGCGTCCGCTGTCACCGGCCAGAGGTTCGGCGTCAGCACGCAGGACAGCTCGATGTTTCGTGTCGCAAGCCGCTTCAGCATCTTCGTCAGTCCGTCAACTGTGCCGTTGAGATCCACGCGGCTCGGACGAAGGACCTGCTGTCTGCTGAAGGCAAGCAACTGGCGCGTGAGAGCAGTTGCACGATCAGCGGCCTTCGTGATCTCCAGAAGATCCGCGCTCTGAGAGCTGCCCGGTGCCATCTCCGAGCGAAGCAGCTCGCTGTAACTCTTGATCGCGGTGAGCATGTTGTTGAAATCATGCGCGACACCGCCGGCGAGCCTGCCCACAGCTTCCATCTTCTGCGCCTGAAGGAGCTGTTCCTCGAGCTGCCTGTAACGCGTCGTCTCGAGCACTATTGCTCCGACGCCGGCACTTCCGCCTGGAAGGGTGACGGGGAAGAAACTGCAGAGGAAATACCGCTCTCTGAGCGGTTCCTTTCTGCTTGCGCCGTTCAGCGGGAGATTGGCGGCTGGCGCTCCGGTTGACAGCACACGCTCGAGCACAGGCTCGACTGCCACGGCGAGGTTGTCGGAGACTATGTCAGCTATCCGCTGTCCGTGATGTTCCGAGGCCGAAAGGCCGGTGATGGCCTCGATCGCCGCGTTGACGCGCACGATACGCAGCTTGTCGTCGAAGAGCGCGACGCCAACCGGAGAGCTGTTGAGCACGAAATCCAGCAGCGACTGGGCATCCTTGTGCAGCGACACTGCGCTGCTGGCCTTGGATTCAGCGGCCTGCATGCGCCTGACCATGGCCTCGAGGTTTTCGTTCGTCGCGGCGAGCTTCTGTGCATTCCGGCTTGCACCGCTCGCCCGGTCCCTCAGCTCGACGGCCTGCTTTCCGAGCTCCGACGTCTGTTGTTGAAGATCGAATGCCTGCGTCTGCAGGTGCTCCTGCTGGTCGATGACCTGGCGCGCCTGCTGCAGCGAGCGGCGTCTGAGCCAGATCAGGACACCCAGCAGCAACGCCATCTCGGCGATGATGAGAGCGAACGTGAATCGTTGAAGAGCGGTGAGCACCGTCACGCGCATCGAGAACATGCGCTGCTCCCCGGCGAGAAAGGAGTCGAAGGCGCTCTTGATGGAATCGAAGAGCTCCTTGCCGGCGAGATCATATCTTGCGCTGACACCAGCGGCAGCGGTGCGTGGATCGAGTGCCGGTCGCGCCCACGCTCTTTCCCAGCGATCGACTGCGCTGCGGATTGTTCTGGCGCGGTCATGCTGCGAGGTGTTGCCTCGACTCAGCAGAACGAGCGAATCGAGTTTCGGCCCGAGCGTAGCACCACGGGCAAAACCACGGGCGAGCGAGATATCCTTGTGAGAGAGCAGGTAGCCGCGGACGGCGGCTTCGCGGTTGACGACAAACTCGCGGGTCTCACGAGCGATGCGAGCGGTGCGCTGGTTCTCGACGACCAGGTCGAGACTGCGCTGATTCAGCCAGAACAGTAGAGCGAAAGTAAGAGCGACCGCTCCGAGAGCGATCGCTCCAAGCCAGAATACCCGGCGAAGAGTGGGCAGAATTCCTTCCTGCCCGGGCGTCTTGATTCCTTTCGACATGTTGGGTGCCGCCAATATGGATCAACACCGGGAAGCGACAATGCCACTTCCGTATCAGGGAAGCGCTATTTCCTATCATTGATGCCGCGTACGGCCAATCGAGACCGATTCACCTGCCGAGAACATCGGGGTTTGCTATCATTGCAGCATTCTTACATTCGCGAGCACGGTAAATGACTGTTCGCATACTCTTTACTCTGTCGACGATCCTTTTCGTCGCATGCCGGGATGAATCTCATCCTGCCGGGAAATCCGCGCACGGCGGAACCATTGTCATAGCCACCACGTCAGATCCGGACGCGTTTTTTCCGCCCGCGGTGCTCGGCATGGAAGGCCGCCAGGCGACAGAGCTCATCTACGAGTATCTCGCCGATGTCGGCGTGGCGATGAACACGATCGGCGACTCGGGATTCGTCAAACAGCTTGCGTCCGGCTGGTCATGGGGACGCGACTCGATGACGATCGCGTTTCACATTCACCCCGGCGCTCGCTGGCACGACGGCCCGCGTGTCACTGCGCGCGATGTGGCGTTCAGCTTTCGCGTCTATACCAATCCATCGGTCGCTTCGGATGTCGCGTCTTCCCTCAGCGACATCGATTCGGTGACGGCGGCTGATTCTGCTACGGCTGTGTTCTGGTTCTCGCGGCGCACGCCTCGCCAGTTCTACGACGCCGCGTCGCAGATGCTCATTCTGCCGAGTCACATCCTTGGCGCCGTTCGCATGGACTCCCTGCGCAC
Source organism: Gemmatimonadales bacterium (assembly GCA_039931395.1). Lineage (GTDB taxonomy): Bacteria > Gemmatimonadota > Gemmatimonadetes > Gemmatimonadales > Gemmatimonadaceae > UBA4720. The sequence continues at coordinate 12,491 of JBDTRZ010000025.1, read as the reverse complement.
CGTGGCAGCGCGCCAACAGCCAGTCGGCAGCGGACGTTTCCGCCTTGCGCTGCAGAAGGCAGGATCACGCTTCGAGCTTCGCGCGCTGGACAAACACTATCGCGGACGCGCGAATCCGGATCGTGTCGTGTGGACGATCACTCCCGAGTATCAAAGCGCGGTGACACGCCTGCTCGGAGGCGAGGCCGACGTCTTCCCGACAATTCGCAGGGAGACGATTCCGCAGCTGGCGGCGAAAGGAAACGTCAATGTGGTGTCGCTGCCGGGGATGGACTACGCGTTCATGCAGTTCAATCTTCGCAATCCCGCTGAGCCACAACGACCGCATCCCCTTTTCGGCTCGCGTGATCTCAGACGGGCAATCACGCTGGCGCTGGACCGCGAGTCGATGGTGAAGAATCTGTTCGATACGCTCGCAATGGTGAGCATCGGACCGACGGTGCGAGCATATCCGACGACTGACACGTCTGTCGCTCAGATTCCGTACGATCCCAAGACTGCCGAACGATTGCTCGATTCCCTTCGCTGGCGGCGTCCCAACCCGGGTGGCACACGACTGAAGAACGGAGTCCCGCTCCGGTTCGATGTGATCGTGCCGGTCTCGAGCATGTCGCGCATGCGCATCGCAGTGCTGATGCAGGAGCAGCTTCGCCAGGCCGGAGTCGACATGCGCATCGAACAGATGGACTACACCGCTTTTTCTGCGCGCCAATCGGAGAGGTCGTTCGATGCCGCGCTCGCGTCGTGGCATCTCGGATCCAGTCCCGGCGCAATCAGGGAGACGTGGACAAGCGCCGCAGCGAACAAGGGTGGGCTCAATTACGGGCAGTACCGCAACGCGGCATTCGATGCGGCGGTGGACAGTGCGCTCAATGCACGCAGCATGGCGGCTTCGCGAGAATATTTTCGCAGGGCTAACCAGCTGATAGTCGACGACGCGCCAGCGGTCTGGCTGTACGAGCCGCGCACCGTGATTGCCATCGAGCGCCGCATTCGCACGACGCCGATGCGTCCCAGTGCATGGTGGCTGGACATCGGATCGTGGTGGATACCACCATCGGAGCGGATCGGCCGCGATGGCGTCCCTGGGGGTTAAACCTCGCATTTATGTTCGAGAACGCGCACTAGTCTGATACGAAACAGTATGCTCGTGATATAGAACCGGTATTTCGGGAATTGTCCGAATGCCCCACTTTTCGATTCTCACAGTCAGCCCCCACTCAATGGTTCGCCATCTCTCGTATTTCGAACTGCTCGCCACGATGGAAGAGGATTCAAGCTCATGGGCTCCGACGCTCGCCGGTCTGGGCGTACTCGGGCTCATAGATGCCGCGCGGGAAGATGCATCGGTAATCGATGCGGACTGGACCGGCGTGCGGGCCGTCGCCGAGAGAGTCGCTTCGATCAGAGAGGGAAGTCCGGTACGGCGGCCGCTCACGCGGATTGTGGATCACCTGCGCGGTGAGCTTGACTGGCCGGCGGTGAACGGGAGCTTGTTCGCCTACGGTCGCGCGCTGGACCTCGACGGAAGCTGGAGCCTTGCGGCGGATGTGTTCGGAACCGTTGCCGACATCGCGCGCGCCGAGCACGAACCCGAGCTTGCCATCGAGGCTACCACCGCCCTTGGCGGTGCAGCGAGACGATCGGGTGACTGGGACAGGTCGGCCGAGGGCTACGCGGTAGCGGCCCATCTTGCGGATACACTCGGCGACAAGGCGTCGGGGCTCACGGTTCGGGTTGGAACAGCAAATACCCAGATCGCGCGGGGAAACCTGCCCGCGGCGCAGATGATTCTCGACGAGGTCATCGATCAAGCTGGAAAGTCCGGACTCGATGGTGTCGAGGCGCTGGCATACCACGCCAGTGCAGCTGTCGCACACCTGAAGGGACGCTTCGCCGACACTGTCAGCATGGCCTACAAGGCGCTCGAGAAGACGACGAATCCAGTGGTCAAGGACACGATCATGGCCGACATCGCTGCGGCATTTGTCGAGCTGGGGATGAGAGATTCAGCGCGCGACGCGCATCTGGTCATCTCGATGACTTCACGCTACCAGTGGGTGCGCTGGCAGGCGAGCATCAACCTCATGGAGCTCGCCGCGATGGACGGGATGGAGGAAGCCTTCGACGGCTACGCGCGCGATCTGAAGAATGCCGCCCTCGATCCGCGGCTTCGCTCATACTTCCTTCTGTACTACGGACAGGGCTGCCTGAGCTTCGGGCGCGACGAGCAAGGCCGCAGCTCCATCGCAGAGGCGAAGGAGTTCGCGACGCGGAACAAGATTCACCAGGTCGCGTTCGACGCCGATAAGGCGCTGGCTGCCGCTCAGGCCGGGGAGAGAAAGGCGCGGACGGCGATGCCCGCCAACTCGTGGACGGATCCGATTCCATCGGATGTCGAGCATGTCGCTCTGGCATTGTCGCATCTTCGCGACGCCACACTGTCCTCTCCCCCTGCAGACAACTGGATGTAACCGTCAGCGCGATCAGTTCGCGCAGGTCTGGCCGCCGCCTGTGACCTGACAAGATCCGTTCTTCTGATTGGGCCCCGTCAAGTCGGAGCACGCGGCAGCCGAGCCGACGAGACCTGCAAGTGCGGCGATGACAAGCAGTTTGCGGTATGACATGGAGCCTCTGGAATTGGGGAGTCTACGGCCTACCCTCAGAACCTAGGGGCTTTTTCGTTGGCCGAAATGCCAGTTTCCTATCAGGAAATGTAGATTTTCTACAGAAAAGTGCCAGTTTCATAACAGCCGCTATCGCGCTTCCGGACCGACGCATGCACATTGGCCGGAACAAAAAAAGGTGCCTCTTTGAGCATCGCCGTGTTTCTTCCGCCTCAGCTTCTGGCGCACGTACGGCACGTCTTCGTCAAGGAAGCGGATTTCTTCATCGCGAATTCATGGAACGAGCTCGAGGAGATCATCCGCCGCGAGCCCGTCCACGTCGTCATCGTCGACCCCGCCGCGGCCGGCGTGATCGACGTCGATGCCGTCGCCAGGATACTGCACCGTTTTCCATCGTTGCCCGTCGTTGGCTACGTGATGCTCACGCCCACAGCGTTCGGCGCCATCGCACAGCTCTCCCGGCGTGGGCTGAATCACGTCGTGCTGCATCGGTTCGGCGACTCGAAGGAGCGGCTCCAGCAGACCATCGCGCGGGTACGAACCAATCCTCCCTCCCAGAAGGTGATGGGTCTTCTTGCGCCCGTACTCAAGAATGTCCCTCTCGCTCTCTCTCACGCCATCGCCGACATGTTCGAGAGACCGCACAGCTACTCGAGCGTTCTCGACCTCGCCACCACCGCGGGGCTCCCACCAGTCAGCGTCTATCGCTATCTCGACAGCGCGAGGCTCGTCTCACCGAAGAAGCTTCTCATCGCCGCCAAGCTCTCGAGAGCGCTCACCTATCTCCGCGATCCCGGCTACTCCGTGCGGGAGATCGCGATCAAGCTTGGATACCGCCAGCCGCGGATCCTCACCGCGCACGTGCTGGAAGTTTTCGAGCTTACACCATCGCGGCTGCGATCACGGCTAACCGAAGAGGATGCGATCGCCCAGCTCGTGAGGTGGATGGACCTCCCCGAAACGTTCGAAAGAGAGCACAGAGGCTGGGTCCGCTGATTAGATCAACGTGACAGTTTTTGTCATGATTGGTCCTTCCTGGCCAGAAGAGCCTGAAAGCGCGGATGCCCGTGGAGGGACTCGAAGTCGGAGTCGTGCTCGATCCAGTTCCAATGCCCGAATCCGGCTGCAACGGAGCGCTCGAGCAGATTGATCGCCTCTTCCACGTCTCCGCTCACCGAGTAGATGCAGGCAACGTTGTACAGAACCGTTGCATCACCCGAGTTGATGGCCAGTGCCTGTGTCGCCCAATCCCGGGCGCGAGTGCCCTCGCCAAGCCGGGACAGCGCGATCCCGCCCATGTACAGCGCGCGTGGGTCGTCGGGATTGAGCTCGAGCCGTTTGCTTGCCGCGGCCAGCTGGCGCTGATATCCACGCTGCGCATCAGCGGTACGGCCAAGACTGGCGTACACTCCGCCAAGCATTCCCGGGACGACGTAGTCTTCCGGCCGAAGCTCTGCCGCCCGCTCGAACATCTTCGCCGCTTTTTCGTGCTTCCCCTGCGCAAGAAGCGCACGGCCGTACATGTAGGCGGCGTCGAAGAGCTGGGGATTGAGCTCCATCGCAGTCTCGAATTCCGCCTCCGCATCCTGGTTCTCTCCGCGCAGCGAGATTGCATGTCCTCGCGCGACGTGGGCCTCCGCGACGCCCGGACCGAGCTCCAGCGCGCGGCGGCTTGCCGTGTCGGCATTCCGCAGGTTGGTGTCGGTCGCGTCGAAGTTCGTGTAGAGGAGCGAGCACGAGTCCGCAAGACCCGCGTATGCAAGGGCGTAAGTGGGATCTATCTCGATCGCACGGGTGAACATCTGCCGCGCGAACTCGAGAGATGATTTCTGAAACTGGTGGAAGAACTGGCGGCCGCGCAGATAGCACTCGTACGCTTCGACTTTCACCGTCGGCGACTTCTCGATCGCCTTCTTCTCGTCGTCGCTCAGGATGACGCGCAGGGCCTTCACGATGTTCTGCGCGATCTCGTCCTGGATCGCGAACACGTCCTCCATGTCGCGGTCGTAGCGCTGGGACCAGAGCTGATATCCGTCTGCAACGTTCACAAGCTGCGCGTTGATGCGCAGCTTGTTGCCTGCCTTCCGCACGCTTCCCTCGAGTACAGTTGCGACGTCGAGCTTCTTCCCCACCTGCCGGATGTCCTCGGTGGTTGCCTTGAACGCGAATGAAGAAGTGCGCGAGGCGACGCGAAGCGCCTTGATTGTGGTGAGAGCATTGATGATCTCTTCGGCCATGCCATCGGTGAAGTAGCCGTTCTCACGCTCGGCGCTCATGTCGGCGAAGGGCAGAACTGCGATGGACTTCGGCGCGACCGTCTGCTTCACCGTCGCCATGTCGGATGGGGTCGATACCTTCGGCCACACGAGCGCCTTCGCGAACTCGCCGGATGTGTTGAATCTCTCGCGGGGCTCCTTTGACAGGGCGCGAGAGACGGCTTCGTCGATCTCGTCCGGGATCCCGGGATCTGCCTTGCGCAGCGAAGGAACTGGATCGCTGAACCGCTTGCTCAGAACGGCTTGCGTGGACGAGCCCTCGAATGCCTTCCTGCCGGTGAGGACTTCGAAGAGCATGCACGCCAGACTGTATTGATCGCTTCGTCCGTCGATCTCGCCGTCGCCCGCCGCCTGCTCGGGACTCACGTAGGCGGGAGTCCCGATCATCATTCCCATCTGCGTGAGCGTGTCTCCGCTTGCGACGCTGACCGCCTTGGCGATTCCGAAATCCATCACCATCGCTTCACCTTCGTGAAGCATGATGTTCTCGGGCTTGATGTCGCGGTGAACGACGCGCTGCCGATGGGCGTAGTCGAGCGCGCCTGCGATCCCCCGGGCGAGGTAGAGCGCTTCGTCAAGCGGCAGCTTGCCGGCGCGATTGAGCCGCGCTCGCAGCGACTCGCCCTCGACATACGGCATCACGTAGTAGAGGAAGCCGTCGCTCTCACCCGAGTCGTGGAGCGGAAGGATATGCGGATGATTGAGACGCGCGGCGACCTTGATCTCGCGCAGGAAGCGGTCGGGACCGAGGGAGGAGGAAAGCTCCGGGTGCAGGACCTTGAGCGCGACCTCGCGGTCATGCTTCGCGTCGTGTGCCAGGTATACGGTGGCCATGCCTCCGCGTCCGAGCTCGCGCTCGATCTCGTATCTCCCGGACAGCGCCTGCTCCAGCTTTCCCAGCAAGTCCCCGCGCCCCTCTCGAGTCAGGAATTGCAATTCTACGGCAAGGACGGGATTGACACCATGCGAGGGCCATTGTAGAATAGGTAACCGAAACGTTACCCATTTATCCAGATGCCTCGTCCCGCTTCACACTCCGACGTCTTCCTCGCGGTCGCTGACCCCACCCGGCGGGCGATCCTCGATCGCCTGCGCCGCGGGGCCGCTCCCGTCAACGAGCTGGCGTCGGGATTTCGGATCAGCCGGCCCGCGGTGTCGAAGCATCTGCGAGTGCTGAGGGACGCGCGGCTCGTTCGCGAAAAGAAGGACGGACGGCAGCGGATCTATCAGCTCGAACCCGCGCGGATCCAGGACGTGGCGAAATGGGCCGAGGAGTACCGGGTTTTCTGGCAGCGCAACATCACGAGTCTCAAGCGACATCTCGAACAACCCAGGGAGGGGAAAGGTCATGACAGCAGCCGCACATGACGCCGCCGTTCGCGCGACGTCGGATACCGAAAAGGGGGTGATCAACGTCGTCGCCGACGTTACGGCGACTCCCGAAGCCGTCTTTCGCGCGCTTACGGATCCAGCTGAGCTTGCAGAGTGGTGGGGCGCCGAAGGCGTCTATCGCACCGAACGGTGGGAAGTCGACCTTCGTCCAGGCGGGAAATGGGTGAGCCATATCAAGGCGACAAAAGGCGCGGAGATGGGTCCGCGTGACGAGCCGGAGCAGAAGGTCGGTGGCGAGTACATCACCGTCGATCCGCCGCGCGTTCTGGAGTTCACCTGGTCGCCGAGCTGGGACGGGTTTGCGGTGACGACGGTGAGATGCGAGATCGAGCCGACCGCAACGGGATCGAGGCTGACGGTCGCGCACAGCGGGTTTGCCGGACGGGCCGAGATGACGAAGAGCCACGGCGAGGGCTGGGTTCGCGTGCTCGGCTGGCTCAAGAGCCATCTGCGGAAGCGCTAGCGCAAAACGCTGGCGATTTTCCGCGCCGTTGCCTACTGTACATTTGAATTACGCGCAGGCCGAGCGACGTTTTCGGCGCTTGGCCTGCGCGGATTATCATCAGTGGAGGGTCGGCAATGCGCGCGCTTTTTTCCTCGATCGGAATCGTTCTTGGACTCGGCCTGTTGGCGTCTTCACCGGCGTCCGCGCAGATCGCGGACCTCGGCAGGATCATCGCAAAGAAGGACAAGGACGCTGCCGCTGCGGTCGAGAAAGCGGGGCAGAGCTCGACGTCGAAGCCTGCGGCGAAACCGCGGGCCAAGCCGCGTCCGAAGCCGGCTGCCTTGACGACCCAGGAGTTTTCACCGGACAACGAAGATCCGATGTCGATTCTGGACATCAACTCCGAGGTGCTCCAGCGCTTCACTGCTGCGCTTGCTGCCGAGTCGGCAAAGCATGACGAAGCCGGCAAGCTGACTGCTGCCAGGTACAATGAGGCGGGCGCCGACGCGGGAGAGTTCACGCCGCGTCAGTACTTCGTGCTGAAGGCTCGTGTCGGGCCGCTATGCGACGCGTTTGCGAAGGGTGCGGAGCGTCCCGATGATTCACGGCTCGCGTACATGCCTTCCGAAGCTGACGCCATCAAGCCGCGATGCGCTGTTCTCATGCCGGCGCTGATAAAGGTTGCGCCGTCAGTTCCGAGCGTGGTGCCGGTTTCTGCGAAGACGACTACGAAGAAACGGTAGCCAGCGTATCCCTGAAGACTTCGAGGGCGAGCTCGACTTTTCCGAACGGCGCGGAGACCTGCACGCCCTGAACTGAGGGACGCACGCGCTCGAGCATCTCACGCGCGATGGCGATGCCCTCCTGCACACCGTGCTCCTTAGACTTCTCGTTCGCCTTCCGCATGCGCTCGATGATGTGCGCCGGCACCGTGACGCCTGGCACTTCGTTCGCGAGGAACTCCGCGTTCCGGTGTGACACGAGCGGCCAGATTCCGGCGATGATGGGAATGCGGTTGCCGTCGAGTCGGGCGAGGAAGCCTTCCAGCTGCTCCACATCGAACACCGGTTGAGTGATCGCGTACTCGGCGCCTGCATCGACTTTCCATGTGAAGCGCTTGAGCTCGTGCTCGAGGTCGATCGCTCCGGGGTTCACGCCGACGCCGATGGTGAAACAGGTCGGGGCGCCGATGGCATTGCCGCCGGGATCGAGCCCGTGGTTCAGCTTGTTGACGAGATTGGTCAGGCCGATTGCGTCGATGTCGAACACCGCGGTGGCATTCGGATAGGGTCCCATCTTCGGCGGATCGCCGGTGATGATGAGCATGTTGCGAAGTCCGATCGCCGATGCGCCCAGCAGGTCGGACAGCATGCCGAGGAGGTTTCGGTCGCGGCAGCAGTAATGCGTGACAGTCTCGATGCCGACCTGCTGCTCGATGAGCAGACTGGTGAGCAGTGCGCCCATTCTGCTCTGCGCGCGTGGTCCGTCCGGAACATTGATGGCATCGACACCTGCGTCCTTCAGCGACATTGCGTCGCGCAGCATTTTGGACGCGTCCACGCCTCGCGGCGGAACGATTTCCACGGAGGTGACGAACTCTGCGCGCGCGATCCGTCCCGCGAACTTCGAGCGCTCGCCGAACGGGCGCGGTTCGACGCCCTTGTCCTGCGGGATCTCTGCGCTCTCTGTGCTTGCTCCGCGCTCTCTGCGTATTACCCGCGCTTGCCGGGGTGACAGAGGACGAATTCCTTCGACAATCGCCTCGATGTGTTCCGGTGTGGTGCCGCAGCATCCGCCCACGACCTTGGCGCCCGCGCGCACGAGGTGCCCGGCGTATGTCGCCATGTATTCAGGGCTCGCCATGTACATGCTGCGGCCGCCGACTTCACGCGGCATTCCCGCGTTGGGCTGGGCGCTCAACTTTTTGCGGGTGACCTTGATCATCTTCTCGATCGCGTCGAGAATGATCTGCGGTCCGACCGAGCAGTTGAGGCCGATGACGTCCGCTCCGAATGCGTCGAGCGATCGCGCGATGTCTTCCGCGCTCGCGCCGTAGGGAGTGAGACAGTCCGTCCCGATCGTCATCTGCGCGACGACGGGCATCGTGGAGTCCACCGAGCGCGCCGCAAGAATCCCCTGCTCGATCTCCGCCAGGTCGGCGAATGTCTCGAGCAGGAAGAAGTCGGCGCCGCCCTCCTTCAATCCGCGCATCTGCTCGGCGAATGCTTCCCGCGCTTCTTCGAGTGAAGTCGGACCGTAGGGCTCGAGCCTCACTCCGAGCGGGCCGACGGCTCCCGCGACGAGAACGTTGTCACCTGCTTCTTCGCGGGCGATTGCGGCGGCAGTGCGGTTGATCTCGTGGACCTGCGTTTCGAGGCCGTAGGGCGTGAGCTTCGTGCGGCTCGCGCCGAAGGTGTTCGTCTCGATGATTTCAGCGCCCGCCTTCACGTAGGAGCGGTGCACTTCGCGGACGAGATCGGGGGCGCGCAAGTTGAGCTCATCGTAGCACTGATTGATGAAGACGCCCTTGGCGTAGAGCTGTGTTCCCGTCGCGCCGTCGAATACGACGACCTGTTCGGGATCGAGGAGACGTTGGAGGAGGTGAGCGCGATCGCTCATCGGATCAAGTCCCGAATCAGCTTGGAATCGATGACTCCCGTGGCGGCCAGCTGTGGGTGTTCACCGACTGATACAGCGAGCGCCTTTCTGCCGGGCTCTCGGTTCCTGTGGTTGAGCCATGCGAAGAAGCCAATGCTCACGAAAACGATTCCTGGCAGGCCGAACGACAGGCCGACTCCGGTAAGAGCGACCAGAATCGACAGGATGCCGGCAGCGACAAAGCCGAGGTAGTGCCGGCTGAACGTGATCGCATCGTAGGCCTCGACGGGTGTCAGCTCGAGTGAGTCGCGCGTCACCCACGCGCGACGGTAAAGCCAGGCGACGAGCAGAAAGACCACGATCCAGCCGCAGTCGTAGATGATGAACAGCTTCTGCAGCTGGTCCCATGAGTTCACCGACGCGACCGCCCTGTTCGTGAAGAGCAAGACGAACGAGCTCGCCATGAACTTCAGCGGATAGACGTAGAAGAGCACCGTGAACAGCAGGATGCCGTTGATGAAGATCGACAGCTTGTCGTCGAGCGGATATTTCCGGAACAGGCTCGTGTGCACTACCCAGATGTAGAAGAGGGCGATGAAGCTCAACCCGAACGGAACGAACCCGTACAGGTTGGTGATCAGCTCGTCGTAGGTGCGAGGCGGGTCGAGGCTGACGACGAGGAGTGTCGCGGCGAACGCGATCATTCCGTCGCTGAACGCCTCGATGCGCGTGATCTCTGTTTTTCGTACGGGGATGGTGATCATGTGTCCGCCCTCGCTTCTGCGAGTGAGATTTCGCCGCCCTCGGCGCGCTCGAGCGCAACCGCGTCGTCTACGCTTTCAGCGTCTTTGGTTTTCGTCTTTTTCACTATTGCCGTTTTCTCTGCGCTCTCCGCGGTCCCCCGGACCGCGTAGTACTTGGCTTCAGGATGATGAATGATGATCGCAGCCGTGCTCTGCTCGGGGAGGAGCTGGAATGACTCAGTATAGTCCATACCGAGTGCATCCTTTGCGGGCAGGAGCTTGAAGACAGTAGCGTGATCGTCGAGCTCGGGACATGCACCGTAGCCCCAGGAGTAGCGCTTTCCGCCGGTCGTGGCCTGTCCATCCTCGAACTTGTGCGCTCCCTCGATGCCGAGCTCCGACTTGATGCGCCGGTGCATCCATTCGGCGACGGCTTCAGCGGATTCGACGGAGAGACCGTGCGAGTAAAATGCCTCGGTGTATTCGTTGGCACCCTGTAGTTTGTCGAAGTGCGTCGTTGCTTCCTTGCCGACCGTCACGATCTGGAGAGGAATGACGTCCACGTCACCTGACTCGGTGGAGCGGATGTAGTCAGCGAGGCAGAGTCGCTCGCGTCCGACCATTCTGGGGAAGTGGAATCTCGCGATCTCTCGGAGGCTGCCGCCGTCGCTCGAGTATGCGGCGGGATCGTAGATGATCACGTCATTGCCGAGTGACTGCGCGGGGAAGTAGCCGTAGACCGCCTGCGGCTTGATCCAGCCGTTCGTCTCCGCGTCCTTCTTGAGACGCGCGAGCGCCGGCTCGAATTCGTCTTTTACAGTTTTGTGGTATTGCTCGCCCGATCCGCGCGCGCCCCACTGGAGGCGGTAGAGCTCGTCGAGGTCGAGCAGGTCGTACACTTCGCCGATCGGGATGTCGCGTAGCACGCGAGTCCCCCAGAACGGCGGAGTCGGAACCGGATTGTTGGCGGCGACATCGCTGCGCTCCCCAGCCGGATCACCTGTGGCGATGTCTTTTCCGACGGTCGTCTTCAGGAAGACATCGGCGCGTGCCGTCTCGAGATTTTTCGCGATGAAGTCTTCGCGCCGGTCGGAGTCCTGGAGCTTGTCCATCGTCTCCAGTCCTTCGAACGCGTCCTTGCAGTAGAAGACGCCTGAATCGTATTCACGCTCTTCTTCGACGAACAGCGCTCGCCGGCCGAATCTTCTGTTGATTGCGGCTCCGCCGATGAGGACTGGGATCTTCATTCCGCGCTTGTCGAGCTCCTTCACGGCGAGCGGCATCTGCTTCGATGTCGAGACAAGGAGTGCGCTGAGTCCGATCGCATCCGCGTTGACTTCGACTGCCTTCTCCAGAATTGTGTTGACCGGGACCTGTTTGCCGAGGTCGAAGACAGTGTAGCCGTTGTTGGAGAGGATCGTGTTGACGAGCGACTTGCCGATGTCGTGCACGTCGCCGTACACGGTCGCGAGGACGACCTTGCCCTTGGTGTAGCCTTCGGCCTTCTCGAGGAACTGCTCGAGGTGCTTGACCGCTTTTTTCATTACTTCGGCCGACTGAAGCACGAAGGGAAGGATGAGCTCGCCCGCGCCGAACTTGTCTCCGACCTCTTTCATGGCGGGAAGCAGCACTTCGTTCAGCACTCTTACGGGGTTTTCCCGTACGCCTGCCGCATCCAGATGATCTTCGATCCCTTCTTTCTTGCGGTGCAGGATCATCCAGTGGATGCGCTGGTCAGGCGTCATTCCTGCCGTTGGATCCGCCTTCTCTGCGCCCTCTGTCTTCTCTGCGGCCTGTTCCTTCGAGAAATATTCTATGAAGTGCTGAAGCGCTTCGGGCTTCTTATTCCAGACGAGATCGTTCGCCAGTTCCCGCTCCTGCTCGGAGATCTCGGCGTACGGCCGGATGTGGGCGGGGTTCACGATCGCCGCGTCGAGACCAGCCGCGACGCAGTGATGGAGGAACACGGAGTTGAGGACCGACCGCGCTTCGACGGTAAGGCCGAAGCTGACGTTGGAGACGCCGAGTATGGTGGAGACGCCCGGAAGCTCCCGCTTGATGAGGCGAATGCCTTCGATCGTCTCCTTGCCGGAGTCGATCCACTCCGCGTCGCCTGTGGCGAGCGTGAAGGTGAGGGCGTCGTAGATCAGGTCTTCCGCGGCCAAGCCATACTCGTCCACTACTATAGAATAGATCCTCTTGGCGACCTCGAGCTTTCGCTCGCGGGTCTTGGCCATGCCGATCTCGTCGATCGTGAGCGCGATGACCGCGGCGCCGTGCTTCTTGACCAGAGGCACGACGGCGTCGATGCGCTTGCGGCCGTTCTCCATGTTGATGGAGTTGACGATTCCGCGGCCGGGGATGTGCTCGAGGGCGGCTTGAATGACGTTTGCTTCTGTCGAGTCGATCA
>JBDTRZ010000024.1:0-35510 GCA_039931395.1 Gemmatimonadales bacterium | reverse complement strand
AAAACGCGGCAGCTCACACCGAGGAGCCTGCGCGCGCAATGGAGACATTTCGCGCGGTCCGACTCATCCAGCAGGAGATCGGTGTGGCGGCGGCTTCGACATACATCGTGTCGATGACGAAGTCGCCCGAGGACATCCTTCTCGTACTGTCACTTGCACGTGACGCCGGTCTCGTCGATCTCGCGGCGGATGTGCCGACGTCGTCGATCGACGTGGTGCCGCTGTTCGAGACTCTCGAGGACCTCGAAAACGCGCCCGCCGTCATGCGGTCGCTGCTCGACGACGAAGTGTACGGGCGACAGCTCGAAGCGCGACGCCGTCGCCAGGAAGTGATGATCGGCTACTCGGACTCCAACAAGGACGCGGGAATACTGGCGTCGTCGTGGGCGCTCTACAGAGTGCAGGAGCTGCTGGCACCGATGTTCCGTGACGAGGGTATCGCGCTTCGTCTCTTTCATGGAAGGGGCGGCAGCGTCGGTCGCGGCGGCGGATCGCCGGTATATCGCGCGCTGTCGGCACTCCCTCCCGGATCGGTGGACGGAAGCATCAAGATCACGGAGCAAGGTGAGATCATCTCGCAGCAATTCGGACTGCTGCCGATCGCCGAACGAACGCTCGAGGTCACACTCTCGGGTGTGCTGCTTCAGGAGTTCGTCGACTGGCGCGAGAACGTCGATCCCGCCGACGTCGCGCTCTACAGGGAGACGATGGAACGCATGTCATCGCTCTCGGTTGAGGTCTATCGACAACTGGTGCACGATGACCCCGGGGTGTTCGAGATGTTCGAGCGTGCGAGCCCGATCGAGGAGCTCGCTTCGGTACGCTTCGGCTCGAGACCGGCATACAGGCCCGGTTCCGCTCCGGGCATCGAAGGCATCCGCGCAATTCCCTGGGTATTCGGCTGGACGCAAAACCGCCTGATGCTTCCCGGATGGCTGGGCGTCGGGACTGCTCTGGCGGACGCGGCCGCGAAACCCGGCGGTCTCGAGCTCCTTCAGCGGATGAAAAAACAATGGCCGTTCTTCGACGACCTTCTCGCGCGAATCGAGATGGTGTGCGCCAAGGCCGACGCCGACATCGCCCGCATTTACGTCGCGCGCCTGGGTGGCAACCCGGAGCTGCTGGAGCGGTTGATCGCGGAATACAATCTCACCGTCGAGATGGTACTCCGCATTCGAAGCGCGGAACACCTGCTCGACGACACCGTGGTGGTGCAGGCCGCAATTGCCCTTCGAAATCCGTACGTCGACGCGCTGTCGCTGCTCCAGGTTACGCTGCTCGAGCGGAAGCGCACTCTTCCGCCGGACGCAAAGGAAGAGCGTGAGCAGATCGAGGGCGCGCTCGCGACGACCGTGAGCGGCATCGCGCAGGGACTCCGGAACACCGGGTGATTCCTATTTCGAAGCGGTGCCTCCCTGCTCGAACACCACGTCAACGGGAATTCCTTTCGTCTTGAGACGCTCGAGATCTTTCTGCAGCTCCGGAGAGATCGTCCCGTAATGCTGCTGCAACGCTCCAACGCCTTCGTAGTCTCCGTTCCCCTGGAGCGTCAGGATCTTCTCGGTGAGAGCGTTCATTCCAGACTGAAATTTTCCGAAGTCCACACGATATTTCCCGGTCGCTGAATCGCGGGTGAATGCACCCTGCTGCTGCAGGAAATTGAACGCCGCGATGTTGGCGCGCCCGTGCGAGTCCGCGCCGCCGAAGCGCACCGAGCGAAAGAGGCTCGCGAGGAAGCTCACGTAGTTTCCGCGAACGTCCTCTCCTTCGAGCTGGCCTTGCTGGCTCAGCTTCTGGACCATGTACAGGCCGAGGATGTCGGCCTTGCCTTCCTCGAGAGCACTGTAGCGCTCCTTGATCGACGTGCGAACGGTTCCCTTCCCGTTGATCGTATTCTTGATTCCCAGACCGTGCGCCACTTCGTGGAACATCGTGTTCTCGAAGAACGCGTTGAAGTTGAGCAACGGAAGCTGATCCGCGTCGATCAGCTCCTGTGCGATCGGCATCATGATCTTGTCGAACTTGGCCTGCATCACGTTCTTCAGCTGAAGCCTGCGCGTGCCCTTCTTGAGCTGGACCTCCTCGTCGTTTGGAAGATTGATGGCAATCGTTTTCGCGCCGGAGTTCGCCTGGCCCGCGTAGAAGATCGCGTCGTACGCATTGAGATCCGAATCGGTGCCGGGTTTCTCGCGCTTGTACTGAGCGGCGACGGGGATGCCCTTCTGAAGATCGGGCAGCATCGCAGCGTACTTCGACAGGCGCTGGCTCCACGACTTGTCCTTGATGAGCACGTAGGCCTCGTTGGCCGCCTTGTACCCGTACAGCTCATCCTCGTACGTCTCGATCGGTCCAATCACGACGTCGATGGTGTTGTTCTTCATGTCCATCCACGCGAGATCGCTCGGCTCATAGTCGTCCGTGAGAAGCGCTGTGGCTCTCAGCCCGAGATACCGCTTGAGGCCCGGATCCTCGGCGAGCGCCGCGGCTTCGCGGAGCTTGGCCGCCGCGAGCTCGTTATGCGCCTTGAACGCAGTCTTGTAAGGAACTGCAATGAGACTGCTGTCAGGACCGCGGCGTACGAGCGTGTAGAGACTCTTGAGGGAATCGGCGTGAGCAGGAGGTCCCTTCGCGAGCGCCGCTTCGAATTCCGGCTTGGTGATGTCCTTCGGATACAGATTGCCTGCCGGAGGACGAGGGCCGACCTCGGGGACGAACGGGGTGTTCTCATCGAGCCGGTCATACGGACCGTAGTTGATGTCGATGAAGCGCCGGACGGCCTCGTCATTCACCATCGCGAGCAGCGAGTCGCGCGACCCCCACGTCTGCACCCAGTAGATCGAGTCCATCGCTTTCGCCGCGTCGATCAGGATCGGAATCATCTGCCGCTCCTTCGCCGTCAGCGATGCAGTGTCGACGGTGAGTGTGACGGTCGTGTACTCCGCCATTCGCCGCTGCATGTCCGGACTCTGCGCCGCGGATGAAGCGCTGGTTGAATCGGACGAGCCGGGCGCGGGCTGATCGCACGCAGCGACGACAAGGAGCACGGCGCAGCCGGCTCTCACACATTTTCTTACGATCATTTCGAAACTCTCCGTTGTTCGTTCAAGGCAGCGTTGTTCGTCGACTCTATCTTAGCTGATGTTGATCGGGAAGCGGTTGTCGGGCAACTGGCAGCGGGCAACCGGCACCGGGCTACGGACCTCTTTCCATTGACACCCCCTCGTTCCTCCGCGCATCCTATCACGCACAACCTCACCACAGTCTGATGACAACCAATCGACGTGACTTCGTCAAAGCCTCGGCCGCAATTGCGGCCGCCACAGGCGCACGGGCTGCATTCGGGCAGCCGCTCGGAGGCTTCCTTCCCCATCCTCCTTCCGACTCGGTCGTCGATGACCTGGCGCTCGAAGCGATAAACGCAGCGCAGGCAGCGGGAGCCTCGTATGCCGACGCGCGCATCGGCCGTTACCGGCGCCAGTCCATTGCGACTCGCGAGCGCAACGTCACAGGTGTCAACGACAGCGAGTCGTACGGCATCGGAGTGAGAGCGCTCGTGCAGGGGTCGTGGGGATTTGCGTCCACGAGCACCATGACCAGGGAAGGGATCGGGAGGGCCGCGCAGGAAGCTGTGCGACTCGCAAAGGCGGCGCGCACGGCGCAGCGAAGGCCTGTCGTTCTCGCCCCTGTCGCTCCGGTGAAGGGTACGTGGCGAACTCCGATCACTCGTGATCCGATCGACGTGCCAATCGAGGAGAAAGTCGCGCTGCTGCTGGCGGCGAATGAAGCCGCACTCAGGGTCCCGAAGGTCCGCTTCGTCAACTCGGGGTTGTCCCTTCTCCGCGAGGAGAAAACGCTCGCAACCACGGACGGCACACTCGTGACCCAGACCTATGTGCGCGTCGGACCAGGCTTCTCGGCGACGGCAATCGGCGACGGAGATTTCCAATCGTACACTGAGGAGCTCGCTCCGCGCGGCTCCGGCTGGGAATACATCGAGTCGCTCAACATGCCGGGCAACGCGGAAAGATGGGCCTCGCTCGCTGCCGAGAAGCTCTCGGCGAAATCGGTGGAGGTCGGGCGCTACGATCTGATTCTGGATCCCACGAATCTCTGGCTTACGATCCACGAGTCGATCGGCCATCCAACCGAGCTCGACCGCGCGATGGGATACGAAGCCAACTACGCGGGCACATCGTTCGTTGCGCCGCCGGAGAAGTACATCGGCAAGTTCCGGTATGGCCGCGACTTCATGAACATCGAGGGCGACCGCACGCAGGACGGCTCGCTCTCGCGCACGATGTGGGACGATGAAGGCGTTCCTGCTGACAAGTGGCTCATCGTGAAGAACGGGATGTTCAACGACTACCAGACGACGCGTGAGCAGGCGGCGTGGATCGCCCCGCTCACAGGCGTGAAGAAATCGCACGGCTGCTCGTTCGCCGACTCGTGGTCGAGCGTGCAGTTCCAGCGCATGCCGAACATATCGCTCTTGCCTGGAACGAAGGAGATCGGTCTCGACGACATCGTCGCTGCAACGGACAAAGGCATCGTGGTGAAGAACAGGGGATCGTGGTCGATCGATCACCAGCGGTTCAACTTCCAGTTCTCCGGACAGGTCTTCCATGAAGTGAAGAACGGAAGGATCACGGGCATGCTGAAGGACGTCGCGTATCAGAGCCGCACGCCGGATTTCTGGAACAGCATGGACATAATCGGCGGCCCGAAGAGCTACTGGCTCGGCGGGTCGTTCGGTGATGGCAAAGGTGAGCCGGCGCAGTCCAACTCAGTCAGTCACGGCTGCGTGCCTGCTCGGTTCCTTCAGGTGAACATCGTCAACACAGGGAGAAGCGCGTGAGGCCCCGCTCACTGTTCAGCTCGACCGCTTCGGCGGAGAGTCTGCTCACCGCGGAACAAGCGAAGACACTGGCGAACAAGGTGCTCGGAATGGCAAAGGCCGACGAGACCCGGGTTGCAATTTCGAACGACTGGACCGGCAACACGCGGTTCGCCGGCGGAGAGATAACCACGTCGGGTGAAAGCAACGACACCACCGTGACCATCGTGAGCACTATAGGCAAGCGCCGCGCGTCGGCATCGACCAATGTCCTCGAGGACGCTTCGCTCAAACGCACGGTGGACCTGTCCGAACGACTGGCGAAGCTGTCTCCGGAAGATCCCGAGATCATGCCCGAGCTCGGGTCACAGAGCTATGCGGCGGTTCGCGGATTCATCGACGCGACAGCGGACCTCGGAGGCGAAGCGCGAGCAGCGGCCGCGAAACGGGTGATCGAGCGCGCAGGCGAGGCGGGCCGAGCGGCTGGCGACGTATTTGTCGCCGGCTATCTCGAGGCGAACGCCGGGTCGCGCGCGATCTCCAACAACCGCGGTCTCTTCGCCTATCACCGCTCCACCGACGCAAATCTTTCGGCGACCGTTCGGACGCCCGACGGCACAGGTTCGGGTTGGGCATCGGCGGGCGCAAGGAACTGGCGCGCCATCGATCCGGCAGAGCTTGGAGCACGCGCTGCGCAAAAGGCAGTTGCTTCGCGCAATCCGACCGCGGTCGAGCCGGGCATGTATACGGTCGTGCTCGAGCCGCAGGCCGTCGCGGATCTGATTCCGCTTCTCGGCGGAGCGTTCAACGCGCGCTCGGCGGACGAAGGACGAAGTCCGTTCTCAAAGCGGGGCGGCGGAACGAAGATCGGAGAAAAAATCGCCGACGAGCGAGTCACACTGTATTCCGATCCGAGCGACGCCGAGCTGTTGAGCGCTCCGTTCGACGGAGAGGGTCTCCCGCTTCAGCGGCGAGTGTGGATCGACAAGGGGATTCTCAGGAATCTCAGCTATTCCCGATTCTGGGCGCAGAAGCAGGGGGCGCAACCTACCGGTGGTGGTGGCGGCGGTGGTGGTGGTGGTGGCGGAGGCGGCTTCGGAGGGTTTCCAGGCGGTCTAAAGATGGGGGGCGGCAGCAAGCCGCTGGACGAGCTCATCGCCGGTACTCAACGCGGCATTCTCGTGACGCACTTCTTCTACATTCGCTCGCTCGACCAGCGGACAGTGATGCTGACGGGGCTCACGCGTGACGGAACGTTCCTCATCGAGAACGGGAAGATCACGAAGAGTCTCAAGAACTTCCGCTGGAACGAGAGCCCGCTCTTCATGCTGAGCAAGATCGAGGATATCGGTCGTGCCGAGCCGACAGCTGCGGGCCAGGTGATGCCGAGCATCCGCGCAAAGGATTTCAACTTCACCTCGCTCTCGGACGCGGTCTAGGAGATTGCGCTGACATCCTGGAGACGGAACGATCCATGCGCGAAGGCGTACCAATCCGGATGGCCCGATGTGACGTTTAATACAGGTCAAGGGCCCACACAAAGGATTCGACCATGAACAGCACAGCCATCAAATTCGCACTCGCAGCGCTCGCCGTTCCCGTCGCGTTCTTCGCGCTGTCAAATCGAAACGGAACGGCGATCGCCGCCGTTGCATCGACGGTACCCGCACCGGTCGTGGACAATCCTCTCGCGAGCACCCCGGGGCAGGAGACCGCGGTCTTCGCGGGCGGCTGCTTCTGGGGCATTCAGGCAGTCTTTCAGCATGTGAACGGAGTGAAGTCCGCCGCGTCCGGCTACGCGGGAGGCCACACCTCATCGCCTTCATATGAAGAGGTGAGCTCCGGCTCTACCGGCCACGCCGAGTCGGTGAGGGTCGTATTCGATCCTTCGAAGGTGTCATATGGCCAGCTTCTGCACGTGTTCTTCGCAGTCGCTCACGATCCGACCCAGCTCAACCGCCAGGGTCCGGATGTCGGCACGCAGTACCGCTCCGAGCTCTTCTATACGAACGACGCGCAGAAGCGCATCGCGAACGCGTACATCGATCAGCTCGGCAAGGCGAAGGTGTTCAGCAGGCCGATAGTCACGAAGGTTTCATCGTTCGGCCCCTTCACGGTCGCGGAGGGCTATCACCAGAACTACGCGACGCTGCACCCGAACGATCCCTACATCCGGTTCAACGATGCGCCGAAAGTGGAAGCGCTCAGGAAAGAGATGAGCGGGATGTACAAGGCTGAACTGTCGAGCTGGAAGTAATCACGAACAAAAAATAGAAAAACGATTCAGCGGATCACGCGGATATCGCTGATAAACCGAAACTCAGGGGTTTGTTGTATCCGTGAGATCGGCGAGATCAGCCCAATCGCTCTTCTAGTCTTTTGTTTTGATTCCTTGCCCTCAGCCAAATCGAGTTATCTCGCCGGCAGTGGAACGCCGATGCGACGGCTGCTGTGGAGACGCGGCCGCTTGTGTAACTTTTCCCTGGTCACCTGCTGCACCATCTCCAACCACGTCAGGAGAATCAGCTTGAGCGTCGATCGCGAAATACTGCGCCCGATCATCCTCGCGACGGGAATGACGTTGGCCGGACTCCTGGTCGGCGGCGGCTTCGCGCGCGCCCGTTCGGCCGACAGGTTCGTGACAGTAAAGGGAATCTCCGAGCGCGAGGTCAGCGCTGATCTGGCGATCTGGCCTCTTCGCATCGTCGCGGCAAGCGACGACCTGGCGACCGCCAACACCCAGCTCCAGGCGAGCCTCGGAAAGATCCGTGAATTTCTCGCCGCGAATCAGATCGACGCGTCGCAGGCGACGCTCCAGGATTTCTCGGTGACTGACGCGCAGACAAACCAGTATTCCGGCGGAAGCAGCTCTGGAGCGCGATTCGTCATCAGGCAGACCGTCGTCGTGCGATCTACCAGGCCCGAGCTGATCCGTGCAGCAAGTCAGAAGGTGTCGGCGCTCGTGAGCAATGGGGTCGTGTTGTCATCGGGCGGCGAGTACGGGAACGGCGGTCCGACCTTCGTGTTCACCGGTCTCAACAAGCTCAAGCCGGTAATGATAGGTGAAGCCACGCGCGCGCTCGCGAATCCGCCGAGCAATTCGCGCGTGACTCGCGCAGCAGCATCGGCGGAATAAGGAGAGCCAGCCAGGGCATATTCGAGATACTTCCCCGCGATCAGGCGGAAGGCATCACCGAAGCGAGTCAGATCATCAAGACCGTTCGCGTCGTGTCGACGATCGACTACGCCCTGAGCAGATAGGAGCAAAAGGATGAGCGCGGGAATTGTGCCCACCGGCGATTAGACTGAATGGAAGCGTAAACCCTCCGCAGCAATCTCAGAGTCTAAGAGTCGGCCCTTCCAAGAGAGCAATGAAAATCCGCCGGTTTCTGTTCATCCTCGCAGCGGCATTGATTCCAGTGCTGCGTCCCGGTCACGCGGGGGCCCAGCAGGCAGATGTGATTCGCGGGCGCGTGATCGGGCCCGACAGCGCCGCAATCGAGAATGTGATGGTGACCGTCACATCCATATCTGGCAACGTGAGCCGCACGGCGAGGACCGATCGCAACGGACGGTTCACGGTCACGTTTCCAAGCGGTGATGGAGACTACATGGTCGCGTTCGCCGCCCTCGGGTTCGCTGCAAAGCGCTTCGAGGTGAAGCGATCGGCGGATGAAGAGATTCTGGTTGCCGACACGCGCCTTACACGCGTCGGTGCCATTCTCGATCCGGTGAAGATCACCGCGGAGCGGCAGAAGGTGCAGCGAAACGAGCCGTCCGCGCCGGACATCAGTGGAAGCGAGAGCCCGCTCAGCAATTCCGCCGTGGCGGCCAACCTCATGGGCGATCTTGCCGCAATGGCCGCATCACTCCCCGGCGTGCAATCAGTCGCTGGTCAGGACGGCGCGGCCGACGGCTATTCGGTCCTCGGACTTGGAGCAGACCAGAACAACACCACGCTCAACGGCATGCAGTTCGGCGGGTCAAATCTTCCGCGGGACGCCTCGGTCTCGAGCTCCGTGATCACATCACCATATGATGTCGCGAGAGGCGGGTTCAGCGGCGCGCAGATGAGTCTTCGTACGCGCTCCGGGTCGAACTTCCTCACCCGCGGAATGAGCCTCAACGTGGATGCTCCGCAGATGCAGTGGAGCGATCGCGTTGCACGCTCCCTCGGACAGGAGTATTCGAACGTCTCGCTCGGCGGCACCGTATCGGGGCCGCTCAGGTACGACAAGGCATTCTACAACGTCGCCTACCAGCTCGGCCGGCGCGCGAACGATCTCCAGACACTCCTGAATACCGATTCGCGTGGACTGGCTGCCGTTGGAGTGTCGGCCGACTCGGTCGCGCGTCTGATATCGATCCTCAACACCGCCCGCGTTCCGCTCACCGTCGACGCTGCACGCGACAACCGCATCGGAGACCAGGGCTCGCTTTTCGGAAGCCTGGACTTCGCGCCGCCGTCATCGACGTCGGGTCAGGCGCTCAATATCTCGTTCAATGGAGGATGGACGCGCCAGAATCCCGCTTCCGGATTTGCAACTGAGCTTCCCGCGCACAGTGGTGAGCGCACGAGCTGGCGCGGAGGGGTCCAGGCGCGACAGAACATGTACTTCGGAGTCGGCATCCTGAGCGAGACGTCACTGGGCGTCAGCGCTTCGAAGACGGAGGCGACTCCATTCTTGAGAATGCCGACCGGCAACGTCAGAGTGACGTCCATTCTGGATGACGGCTCGAGCGGTGTGCAGAACCTCGTATTCGGCGGCAGCCAGTCGCTGAACAGCACGCAGACGACGAATTCAACGGCGCTACTGAATCAGCTCTCCTGGTTCAGCACGAACAACAAGCATCGGCTCAAGATGACCACCGAGCTGCGCCGGGACGGTTCGTCCCAGGAGCAGTCGTCGAATCTTCTCGGGACATACACGTTCAATTCTCTGGCCGAGCTCCAGTCCTCGAGGCCCGCGTCATACACGCGCATGCTCGGCTCGCGCAATCGCGACGTGAGCCAGCTCGTCGGAGGCCTTTCCCTTGGAGACTCGTGGCGGCGCACCGACAGGCTGCAGATCCAGTACGGCGTCCGGCTCGACGCCAACAGGTTCGGCTCGCAGCCCGCGCTGAATCCGGCAGTCGAGTCCGCCTTCAACGTTCGCAACGACGAAGTTCCGGACCGTCTCTATGTCAGCCCGCGCGTAGGGTTCTCGTGGAGCTACGGCCAGGCGCCTCAGATTGCGGGTTTCGAAGGTGCGGCGCGCGGTCCACGCGCCGTCGTGAGAGGCGGATTCGGAGTGTTCCAGAACACTCCTTCCACGAATCTGGTCGGGACTGCATTGGACAACACCGGTCTCGCCGGCGCGGTGCAGCAGCTCACCTGCATCGGTGCAGCCACTGCCGTTCCGGACTGGAACGCCTATGCATCCAATCCGTCTTCGATTCCAACCCGCTGCGCCGACGGGTCGACGGGCACCGTATTCTCGAACGCCGCGCCGAACGTGACGCTGTTCGCGAAGGAATTTTCGGCGCCCAGGAGTCTCAGGTCGAACCTTCAGTGGAGCGGCCCGGTGCTCGGCAACAGATTCAGCGCGCAGGTCGACGGCACCTACTCTCTGAATCTCAACCAGTCGAGTCCGATCGACCTGAACTTCTATCCCCTCACGCGGTTCACACTCGCGTCCGAGGATGGCCGCGAAGTTTACGTGCAGCCGTCCAGCATTGTGCCGGCGACCGGCGCAGTATCGCCGCTCGACGCGCGCGTGTCACAGGGCTTTTCGCGCGTGACCAAGGTCGCGTCGGATCTCAAGTCGAGGAGCGCGCAGCTCAGCCTGCGGCTTTCTCCAGCGTCCTTCAGCACGAAGCTGAACTGGAGTCTATCGTACGTCTATTCGAACGTGCGCGAGCAGTTTCGCGGATTTACGAGCACAGCCGGCAATCCGCTCGAGGTTGAATGGGGACGCGGCTCTTTCGATTCGCGCCATCAGTTCGTCTACAATCTGGGATACAATTTCTTCGACTTTGTGCGGGTCAACTGGTTCGGACAGTTCAGATCCGGGTCGCCATACACGCCGATGATCGCCGGAGATGTCAACGGTGACGGCTACGCGAACGACCGCGCATTCATTCCCGCGCCCTCCAGTGATCCCGTCGCAAACTCGGTGGCGTCTCTGATCCAGAACGGATCCCCCGAAGCGCGCAGCTGCCTTCAGAAACAGCTCGGCAAAATTGCTGCTCGCAACAGCTGTCAGGGCCCCTGGCTCTCGAACGCTTCGATGTCGGTTTCGTTCAACCCTGTAAAGGTCAGGATGCCGCAGCGCGCCACTCTGTCCTTCCAGCTGTCCAATCCGCTCGGCGCCGCCGATCTGCTCATGCACGGCACCAGCAATCTGCGCGGCTGGGGACAGCCTTCGATTCCCGACCCGCAGCTTCTCTACGTGCGCGGGTTCAACCCGCAGACGCGCCAGTATTCGTACGAGGTGAACCAGCGCTTCGGGTCGACCAGCCAGTCATTTGGCGCGTTCCGCGTCCCGGTCACCTTGACCGCAATGATGCGATTCGACGTCGGACCGACGCGCGAGCGGCAGATGCTCACGCAACAGCTCGACCGCGGCAGGAGAACTGAAGGAACGAAAGCGCCGGAGATGATGCTGAAGGCGATGTACGGCAGCGGCGGAGTACCAAATCCGCTGTCGACCATTCTCCGCGCGCAGGATTCGTTGCATCTCACCGGTCCTCAAGCGGACAGTCTGGCGACGCTCAACCGCCTCTACACGATTCGCAACGACGCAGTGTGGAGCCCGCTCACCAAGTACTTCGCCGACCTTCCCAACGGCTACGACCGCGATATCGCGTACGACAAGTACATGGCCGCGCGGAAGGCTACGATCGACCTGCTCATTCAGCTCTCCCCCCACATCAAGGGTCTTCTGACATCAGAGCAACGCCGCAAGCTGCCCGTGTTCATCGCGAGCTTTCTCGAGCCGCGCTACCTCGCGTCGATCCGATCCGGAACCGCCGGCTTCACGGGAAGCTCGATGTTCGGAGGTGGAGCGCCGGTGATGATGGGCGGCGATTTCATCATGGCGGGAGCCGGCGGCACACAGAGCATCATGATCCGCCGCTAGCAGACATGACTCAAATAAACCTCTGACAATTCAATCATGAATCATCGTCCAGCCACATTCGCTCTCGCGCTGATTGCATCGTCCGTCACGGTGGCGGAAGCACAGCAGCGTCCACCCATCCGGCAGCTCGGCGCGGTCACCGCGAAAGCCACGGAAACCTTCACCAACGTTGCCGGGATTCGCGCTCTCGCCAACGGCTCGGTGCTGGTGAACGACATTTCGGGACGGCGAGTTCTGCTGTTCGAGCCGCAGCTCGGCAAATTCACGATCGTCGCGGATTCGACGAGTGCCACCGCGAATGCCTATGGCGGCCGCGTCGGTGCGCTCATCGCGTACCGCGGCGACTCCAGCATCTTCGTCGATCCCAGCTCGGTCTCGATGCTGGTCATCGATCCGTCGGGCAAGGTCGCGCGTGTCGCGGCGATTCCGCGCGCCGAAGACGCCGGCACGATCGGGAGCGGGTTCGGCAATACGGCCTTCGATGCATCGGGACGACTCGTATACCGCGCCATGCCGCGAATGCAGTTCACCGGCCGCCCCGCGCGTCCAGGTGGAGCGGGCCCCGCCGGATTTCAGATGCCGGAGCCGCCGGATTCCGCGTTCGTGCTTCGCGTCGATCTCATGACTCGCAAGGTGGACACCGTCGGTGTCATCCGCACTCCGAAAATAAAGCTGGAGGCGAAGACCGACGATCGCGGCAACATGAGCATCACGTCTCTCATCAATCCGCTTCCGGTGGTGGACGATTGGGCCGTCACTTCAGATGGGGCGATCGCGTTCGTGCGTGGCCGTGACTATCACGTCGACTGGGTGAATCCCGACGGCAGCAAGGGGACGTCTTCCAAGATTCCGTTCGACTGGCAGCGCATGAGTGACGAAGACAAGGTGGCGTTCATCGATTCGGTGAAGGCCGCACGTGAGCGCATGGGTGCAAATGCGCCGGTGCCAGCGACGGGCGCTGCTCCTGGCCCTGGCGGAGCTGGAGCCGGTGGCTCGCCGCAGGTGCAGATCTTCGTTGGACCCGGCGGTCCTGGTGGCGGGCCCGGTGGCGGAAATGTTCGCGTCGGTGCGGGGCCAGGAGGCGCGCAGCTCAATTTCGTTCCGGCCAGCGAGCTTCCGGACTACAAGCCCCCATTCTTTGCAGGGTCGACTCGCGCGGATACGGACGGCAATCTCTGGATCCGCACCATAGCGACGACAGCAGTGGCGGGAGGTCCGGTGTACGATGTCATCAACAGGAAGGGTGAGCTCATCGATCGCGTGCAGATCCCGGCGGGCCGGACGATCATCGGCTTTGGACCTGCCGGCGCGGTATGGCTTGTCAATCGCGACGGAACTACGGTTACGCTGGAGAAAGCCTCGGTCCGGTAGGCTTTGACTAGGTTTCCTCATGACATCGACGAATCCCATGTTCAGGATTGCGACGGCCGCGTTGCTGCCCCTCGCATGGGACGAGACGCTTCCCGGCGCGCGGGTCGGAGGCAAGCGACAGCTTGTCATTCCTCCGTCGCTTGGCTACGGAGCGTCGGGATACGGTCCGATCCCCGGCAACGCGATAATCGTCTTCAACGTCGACATCATCAGCGCGCAGTAGCGCAGAACGATCCACCCGAGCCGCGATGATATCCTGGCGGGGCATCGTCTTCGTCACTGCGATCACGATCGCGGTGCATGCGAGTACTCTCGCCGCGCAGCTGCGGCCTCTCGAGCCGATACCATGGAGGCTGTTCGACGAGACCACATCGCTCTCCGGAGAGCTCGGCGGCGCGCGGCTATTCGATCAGCGTGCGTCACTCGCGGGCTCGACCGGCGATCTCTGGGAGCTCCTTACGTTCGCATTCGGCTGGCGAACCGGTCGTGTCGTTCTTGAAGCCGCGGGAACGGGATTCCGAATCTTTCGCGAGCGAAGTCACTTTGCTGCGCTCTACCCCGGAGTTGACGCGGCGGAGGACGGCCGGCGCCACGATTCGGGAGACTACCGAATTTCGACGACGGTCCGACTGACACCGACGTCGTCACAGGTTACGGCGGCGCTGCGATTTGGAACTCGCCTGCCGACCACTGACAACACCACTGGTCTGGATCGCGATGCCGTCGACTTTTTTGCGACAGCTGGCGCCGCGTCCGACCGAGGACCGTTGTCGCTTTCAGGCGAAGCCGGACTCGGCATTCACACGACGCGCGAGGAAGAGTTCGAGCAGGATGATCTTTTTCTATACGCACTCCGGGCCGAGTACCGGACCGCGATCGTCACGCCTGGCGTTGCAATGCTGGGGCAGATGCACGGAACGACGCACAGCGCCATCAGAGGGGTGGAGAATCTCGGAGAGCTTCGGCTCGGGCTGCGTGCCGGAGGGAGGCGCTGGATCCGCGGGGAGGTCGTGAAGGGCTATGAGACTTTCTCGCCGTCGTGGGGGTTCATCGTGACGGCCGGAGTGCTCCGTTAGCGGGCGTAGATGTGACTAATTTTGGTACGCGCTGGCTGCTGACTGCGGTCAGCTGCTCGCTCGGTGCAAAACCACCTCAAGAGAACTAGCATTGCGTCATCGAGGTTACGCAAATTCCGAACAGCGGTATGCGGTCAGCAGCCAGCGCGACTATTCGGGCACGGGTATAGCAATGTTCGAGAGCAGACGAGGTAAAGCCTGGTTCCCCCAGAGGTCTAATACGATGCCGCAGCAGACTCCCCCGCCCGCTGAAGCGACGACCCTCCTGCCGGGACAGGTGACCGTCGCCGGAAATCCGCTTGCCAGCGCTTCCGACGTCTACCAGGCGTTCCGGGCGCAGCGCCGTGAGTTGGGCAATCAGATGGACGGTTTGGAAAGCGCCCGAGAAGATCTCTCCACACAACTCGCGATGCCGTCGGTTGAAGGAGCCGCCAAAACAGGACTCGAGCAGCGGATAACGGCCATCGACGCGCGCATCACCGCGCTCGACAAGCAGATCGCGGACGCGGATGCCCAGGTCGCCAAGGCGGCCGCGATTCCCGGTGCCGCGGTTGAGCCGCCCGAGCCTCCACGCACCGGTCCACCCGAGGAAGCCTGGGTGTTGGGCGGAATGTTCATCGTAGTGGTTCTGCTTCCGCTGTCAATCGCTTATGCGCGCCGAATCTGGAGGCGCAGCGCGAAGATCGTCACCAACATTCCGAAGGAGCTCTCCGAACGTCTGATGCGGGTGGAGCAGACGGTGGAAGCGTCCGCAGTCGAGATCGAGCGCATCGGCGAGGGCCAGCGCTTCATGACTCGGCTGTTCACCGAGGGGCCTGCCGCCCACGCGCTTCCGGCGGGCGTAAGCCAGCCGGCCGGAGCTCAGTCACGCCGGCCTGACGACGCAAGGTCCTGACGCTTTTCTCCGGCTCAACTGGCAGCGGTCTTGCCTTGAGCTAGTATTTTGATTCGCCCAATCGATTGCCCGCCAAACTCCACCGATGGAGCATCAATGAGCGCTGGAATGAATCGAGTCGTCTCGAAATTCGAGAAGCGGTACGACGATTACTTCGGCCCGGGTGGAGGTCCGGCATTCGCCGTTCGAGGGCCCGACGGCACCAGTCACACATTCGGAAGAGGCGAGCCACAGTTCACGCTCGCCGCAGCTGACAAACGCGCAATGTCCGCGCTTACCACACTCGACCGGCTGGTCATCGCGGAATCCTACCTCGCCGGCTCCCTCGAGATCGAAGGCAATCTCGAGCCGATTCTTTCGCACCGTAATTTCTTCCCTGATTCGCATCCCATGGTCACGGCGTGGCACATGTTCTGGCCGAAGATTCACGGTCAGGAGCGAACCGACGCCCAGCACATCTCGCATCACTACGACATCGATCCCGACTTCTTTCTCGCATTCCTCGACAAGCGGCACCGCTGCTACTCGCACGGCGTCTTCCAGCGGGACGACGAATCGCTGGAGGAAGGCATCACCCGTAAACTCGACTTCGCCTTCGATTCCATAGATGCAAAGCCAGGCGACCGCGTGCTCGACGTCGGCGGCGGATGGGGAGCCTTCACCGAGCACGCCGGCAAGCGTGACGTCCGTGTAACATCTCTCACGATCTCGCGCGAGTCCGAAAAGTTTCTCAACGAACTGATCAGCCGGGAGAAGCTGCCGTGTGAAGTGAAATACCAGCACCTCAACGAGCACCATCCCGACAAGCTCTACGACGCGATCGTCGTGCTCGGAGTGACGGAGCACCTGCCCGATTACGACCGCACTCTCCAGCTCTACCGGTCGATCCTCAAGCCGGGTGGGAAAGTCTACCTCGACGCCAGCGCCAAGAGAAAGAAGTACGAAGTCTCGAGCTTCCTCAGACGGCACATCTATCCTGGCAATGGATCGCCGATGTGCCTGCACGATTACCTGCGCGCGGTGGCCGAGTCGCCGTTCCACCTCGATGGAGTGTACGACGACAGCCGGAGCTACATGCTCACCGCGCGACATTGGGCGGAGCGCTTCGAGGCGGCTCGTGAAGAGATCGAGCGCAGGTGGGGCCGCGCCCAGTATCGAAAATTCCGGCTTTACCTGTGGGGTGTCCACGACTTGTTCAAGCGCGACGACATGCAGGCGTATCGCGTGGTACTGCGCAGCCCGTTGGCCGCAGCTGGCTGACCTCTACAAGGAGGCAGCGCTTGGAAGTTCGCACCGACCGTCTCAGGTTCTTTCGATCGCCATCGGCCTTGGGTCGCTGGCTCGAGTCAAATCATGCAAAGGCGGACGAGCTCTGGGTCGGATTCCATTCGAAGGCGTCAGGTAAGGGCGGCATCACCTATTCGGAAGCTCTCGACGAGGCCCTGCGATTCGGGTGGATCGACGGTATTCGTAAGAAACTCGACGAACAGAGTTCCGCCATCCGCTTCACGCCGCGGAGGCAGCGCAGCAACTGGAGCAACATCAACATCGCGCGCGTGAACGCTCTCACGTCGGCGGGTCGCATGGCACCTCCGGGCGTGGCCGCGTTCCAGGCCCGCGATCCCGCGAAGTCGGGAGTCTATTCGTTCGAGCAGGGCAAGACGAACTTCGATTCCGCGCTGAAGAAAAGATTCATGGCCGAGCCGGAAGCATGGCGCTTCTTCATGGACCAGCCCCCTTACTATCGCCGCATCGCCACCTGGTGGGTCATAAGCGCAAAAAGACAGGACACGCGTGACAGGCGTCTCGTTACCCTGATCGAACATTCCGCGCACGGCCGCCGGCTGCCGCAGGTGACTCCAACGAAGAAAAAATGATCCTGAAAGCAGCCGGCATCATTCTCCTCTCGGCGATCGCCTGGCCTCCGGTGACGTCGCACGGGCAGAACGCTCCTGTGCCTCGCGGTCCAGGAATCGTCACGACGTTCGACAGCACCCAGTTTCGCGGACTTCGGTATCGAATGATCGGCCCCGCCCGAGGCGGCAGAGTCACGACCGTTACCGGAGTTCCGCAGCAGCCGATGACGTTCTACATGGGATCGACAGGCGGCGGCGTGTGGAAGACAGTCGATGCCGGCCAGTCGTGGGGCAACGTTTCAGATGGGTGGTTCGAGGCCGCGTCGATGGGCTCGATCGACGTCGCCGACTCCGACCCGAATGTCATCTATGCGGGAACCGGTTCGGAAGGACTGCGCAGCAACGTCTCCATCGGCAAGGGAGTCTACAAGTCGATCGATGCCGGAAAGACCTGGTCTCACGTCGGTTTACGTGAAGCGGGCCAGATCGGCTCGATAATCATCGATCCTGCCGACCCCGACATCGTTTTCGCGGCTGCGGTGGGAAATCCTTTCAAGCCGACGCCTGACCGAGGCGTGTACCGCTCACGCAATGGCGGACGCACGTGGGAAAAGGTTCTCTTCGTGTCCGATTCCACCGGCGCGGTGGACCTCGAATTTCAGCCGGGCAACCCGCGGATCGTTTACGCCGCGATGTGGCGCGCCGAGCGAAAGCCGTGGACGATCATCAGCGGCGCGCGCGAGGGAGGCATCTACAGGAGCACCGACGGCGGCACCACATGGACTCGCCTTGTGAACGGGCTTCCCGGCGGTCTCGTCGGAAAAGCCGACCTGGCTGTGTCTCCCGCCAGGCCGCAGCGCGTCTACGTGCTGATCGAAGCCAGGCCGGGTGGCGGTCTTTACCGTTCCGACGACGGCGGTCGCTCTTTCATTGCAGTGGACACGACGACCCGAGGCCTGATCACGCGGCCATTCTACTACACGAACATCGACGCGGATCCCACAAACGCCGATGTCGTTTACGTCGGCACCGAGGGGTTCTACAAGAGCGTGGATGGCGGAAGGACCTGGAGGTCCATTTCCACTCCGCACGGCGACAACCACGATCTCTGGATCAATCCGCGCAACCCGTCGATCATGATCCAGGCGAACGACGGCGGAGCGAACGTCTCGCTCGATGGGGGAAGAACCTGGTCGACGCAGTACAACCAGCCGACCGCCGAGATCTACCAGGTGTACGTGGACGACCAGTATCCGTATCGAGTGTACGGAGCACAGCAGGACAACACGACGCTCATCGTGCCGAGTCTGCCTCCCGAATCAAATCCCCTGGACGATCCGCTGCAGGGATGGCGGAGCGGACCAGGGTGCGAGACAGGCCCGATCTTTCCGCACCTGACCAATCCGGACACTGTTTACGGATCATGCAAGGGACTCTTTTCCCGTCTTTCCTTGCACACGGGACAGGAGAAGCAGTACTGGGTCGGCGCGCAGTCCATCTACGGAATGCCCGGGAAGGATCTCGTCTATCGCTTTCAGCGCGTGTCTCCGATGGAGTACTCACCCCGCGACGCGAAGACACTGTACTACGGATCACAGTATCTCCATCGCACGCGCGACGAAGGTGTCACGTGGGAGCGAACATCCCCTGACCTGACGTGGAATCCGCCCGAGCGGCAGCAGCGAGTCTCGGGGGAGCCGATCACTATCGACGTGACGGGAGAAGAGTTCTACAGCACACTGTATTCGATCCGCGAGTCACCGCTCAGGCCGGGTGTGATCTGGACGGGAGCGAACGACGGCCCCTTCCATGTAACGCGGGACGGCGAAAAAAACTGGAAGAACGTCACTCCCGCGGGCCAGCCGCCCGGATGCAGGGTGCAGAACATCGAGCCGTCGCCACATCGCGCCGCGTCTGCCTACTACGCCGTGCTCTGCTATCTACTCGGCGACTTCCGTCCTTTCATCTGGAAGACTGATGACTACGGCGCGTCGTGGGCCCTGCTCACATCCGGATTGAATGGGATCCCATACAATTTTCCAACACGGGTGGTACGGGAGGATCCTGCGAGGGAAGGATTGCTGTACGCCGGTACGGAGTTCGGGACGTTCGTGTCGTTCGACAACGGCGGCCGCTGGTATCCGCTGCAGCTGAATCTGCCGGTGACGCCGGTCACCGACATGAAGGTCAAGCGGAGCGATCTGGTTCTCTCGACGCAGGGCCGCTCGTTCTGGATCCTCGACGACCTGGAACCGTTGCGTCAGCTTGCCGACCCCGTGACGCGCCGCGGCACTTACCTCTTTGCTCCTCGCACAGGATACAGGCTGCGCTACAGAACGGTATTCGGAGGAGCCGAGCAGAACCGGGCGTCGTCAGCCGATCCGCAATACCCGCAGGCGGGAGCGATGATCGACTACTGGCTTGCGCCTGGATCCGGGCCGGTTAGCATGGAGATCGTCTCGCCCAAGGGGGAAGTGATTCGCCGGATGTCGAGCGAGGCACCGCTCGAGGTCGCAGCTCCGAACAGCGCAGGATCGCTCACCGAAGCAGGTGCGGCCCGATTGACGAAGACAGCCGGGATGAACCGGATCATATGGGACATGCTCTATCCCGGCCCGTGGGACGCGAACCCGCGCCGCAGCGGCCGCAACGGACCTATGGCCGCCCCCGGCATCTACACCGTAAGGATCGCCGCCAACGGCACGAGCCATACACAGCGGCTCGTCCTCGCTCCCGATCCGCGAGTCGTGCGTGACGGAGTTCCTCCGGAGGTGATGCGAGAACAGCTCGCTCACAACCTGAGGGTGCGGGATCTGGTGACTGACGTGAATCGCGCCGTGGATGATCTCGATGAAGCCAGGAAGCGGGCGGAGAAGACTCCTGCGGGAAGTGAGGCGAGACGGCGTCTCGCGGCGATCGAGACCATGCTCCTCACCCCTTCCATTCGATACAGCCGTCCCGCGCTTCAGTCACAGATTCAGTACCTGTACGGCGCCGCGACTTCCGCGGATCAGAGGGTTGGGAGAGACGCGGTTGCGCGTTATATCGAGTTGCGTCGGCAGCTCGCCGTAGTGAAGGCGGAGATGGCGTCACTCTCTCGGATCGCTCCATGACAGCGGCCTCATTGCGACACGACCCGGGGAATGCGCTCACAGCACTCGGAGACCGGGCGCGATCGATGTCGAGTGCGAACCTCGTGGCGCTCGAGCTCGCAGGACTTGCCATCGCACTCGCGCTGTACATGTGGCTGCCGCGACGTCTTGCGTTCGCCCTTCCCTTCCTCGCTCTAAGTGCGTTCGGGCTGTGGGGGGTTGTGGAGCATGTCGTCGAGGAGCGAGGACGACGTATGCACCGCAGGGCGCGGCTCCTTCTTCGGCTGTTTCAACTTGTATTTGCGGTTGCCGGAGTAGTGGCAGCCGCTGCGACAGGTTACCTGATCGTTGGCCGGCTCATCGGGACTGTCGTGTCCTGAGCGAACCTCAGACCTTACCCACCGAACGTATTGCAACTGCGGGGATCCCCGCTCTGGAATCCCCTGCTGAACCATTCCTTCCGCTGCGCCGCGGAGCCGTGAGTGAACGAGTCTACGTTCACGCGTCGCCCCTCCTGCGCCAGAATGCGATCGTCGCCTACTGCGGCCGCGGCAGTCATCGCCTCGTCGACGTCGCCTGGCTCGAGCAGGTTTCTCTTGTCGGTCGATTTCGCCCACACCCCCGCGTAGCAGTCGGCCTGCAGCTCCAGCCGTACTGAGAGTTGGTTGGCATCACCCGGATTCGATTGCTGCGCCTGTCGCACCTCCGAGTCCGTTCCGGTCAGGTGCTGCACATGGTGACCGATCTCGTGTGCCAGGACGTACGCCTCCGCGAAATCGCCGTTCGCGCCAAAGCGTTTTCTCAGCTCGTCGAAGAATCCGAGGTCGATGTACACCTTCTCGTCGACGGGGCAGTAGAACGGACCCATTGCGGATTGCGCGTACCCGCAGCCGGACTGCGTCGAGTTTCTGAACAGCACCAGCTTTGGCGGCCGGTAAGCGACGTTTTCCTGTGCCAGGATCTGGGTCCAGGTCCGCTTGGTGTCATCCAGCACAACCGACACGAACTGAACCACAGGCTCCTCCCTCGCGGAATCTTCGGCTGTCATCGGCGCGCCCGTTCCCGCACCGACACCCGGCTCGACACCAAGGTCGTTGAAGAGGTTCCGGCCGGTGATGAGGCTCAGCGCGAGAATGACGACCGTGCCGCCGATGCCAAGTCCTCGCCGGAGTCCACCGCTCGACCTGCGATCCTCGAGATCCGGGCTGCGTCCACCTGGAGTCCAGCGCATTCTGCCTCCGCGATTGTTGAGTCGCCTACGCCCGGTGACAATGGCAAAAACCCGGCCCGCCGTCTTCTGCTTGCGTCCGCGTCCCGCGTTAACCGCGCCACAGAAGCACAGAGGCTTAAGAGAACTGCGGAAAGGCGTTTAGGGGAACAACACGACAACGCCTAACCTATTCGAGGTCGTGATGTCGTTGTGGTTCCCAAAATATTCATTTCTTGTTTTCTCTGAGCCTCTGTGGCGCGGTTCGGGCCGTTACGACGGTGTCTCGGTGGACACCACGCGCCAACTCTGGCTCTCTCCCCGACCAGCGATCAGATTTTCCGCGAACCTCTGCACCGGGAGAATCAGAAGTGACGAACGCGCGGACATACTTCGTCGCGGGGACAATGATCGCCGCCATTGCATCGCGGAGCGCGAGAGCCCAGGAACTGATACCCGTTAATCTCTACGTCGCCGATCTCACCTACGAGAACGGGACGATCCACATCGCCGTGCCGCGGAAGCTTACGGGAAACCGCGGCATCAGCAGTCAGCCGTCGTTCACACCTGACGGCAAGTCCGTGTTGTTCGTCAGCCGGCGCGACAGCGCGAATGCGCAGAGCGACATATACCGGATCGATCTCGCGACAGACGCCGAAACCCGGATAACCGCGACGCCAGAGATGGAGAACAGTCCGACCGTGACTCCAGATGGAAGACTGATGGTCATCCGCTGGACACCTGCTACGCTCTTCAAGGAATGGGGTCCGTGGATCTACGACTCGAACGGCCAGCCGTCGCAGGGCGTGCTTCCAGGACCGGACACCGTCGGCTACTACGTGCGAGTTGATTCCATGACGTTCGTGATGGTGCGGCCGACGACGAGGCGCGCGGTAGCGATCTTCGACACCGGAAACCGGACCATGACCGATGTTGACTGGCCAGTTGCAAACCTTCCTCCTCAACGAATTCCCGGCCAGCGCGCCGTGAGCTACACGCGTCCCGATTCGGTCGCAGGCAACCGCATCCGCCGCCTCGACCTCGCCACAGGACGTACCTCGGAGATCGCTCCCACCGTGCCCGGCAAGATTGTCCACGCGTGGACGCCTCGGGGCTTGATTCTCATGGGCAAGGGAAACGCAGTCTTCGCGCTCGATCGATCGCAGGTCACCGGATGGAAGCAGCTCGCGTCGTTCACCGATCCGGAGCTGCAGGACATCAACACGTACGTAGTGAGCCCGAAAGGCGACAAGCTCGTCATGATCTCACCGGTGAAGCCGGCGAAGCGGTGAGAGCTGCGGTGATCCCGCCGCGCCTCTCCGGGAACGCTGGCGTTCCACCTCGCACGGCGGCTAATATCCCTTCCGATTCTTCGACCCCGTCAATCGCATCCTGGAGGTAGTAAATGAAGGCAGCACTTACGGCAGTCGCATTGCTCGCGCTGAGCGCGACTTCGCTTTCCGCGCAGGGCAGCGACCCCGACAAGCTCGTCGCTGACGGCGGGGTGAAGGTGGCCGGCTGGACCGGGCGCATCGACCCTCGGCCCGCCTCGCAGGGAAGAAAGATCACCGATGCGAAGTTCTACACGATGGGCAACGGAATCCATGTGACCGCAGGCCCGGCGGCTATCTACTGGAACCCGGCGAATGCCCCCGCCGGCAAGTACACGGTTCAGGCGACATTCAATCAGACGAAGGCCTCAGCGCATCCTGAGGGGTACGGGCTGATGCTCGCCGGCAGGGATCTCGAATCGCCGAACCAGAGCTACGCGTACTTCCTCGTGCGGCAGGACGGCAAGTACCTGATCAACCACCGAGCGAACGATTCGACGATTCACAAGATTGTCGACTGGACGGCCAATCCCGCTGTCAAAGCGATCGACTCGGCAGGAAAAGCGTCGAACACGCTTGCGATCGTGGTCGATGACACGAAGCTAAGCTTCCGCGTCAACGGCACCGAGGTTCACTCGTTGCCGCGCGCCATCGTCGACAGTGGGCCCGAGCACGCAGGAAGCGCCGGTGTAGCCGGCATCCGCGTCAATCACAACCTCGATGTGCACATCGACGGCTTCTCAGTGGTACCGCAGAAATAGAAAGCCTGGCAACTACATAACTGCGAGAACCACAGTCAAGAGCCGTCAGTAACAGCACAGTGGCCAGTTTCGAGAAAGGCGGTGCGACTTTCCGCTCACTCATGACTGGCCACTATGCTACTGGTGGCTTCAACTCTAACTCTCTCGTGGAACGCTTTGGTGCGCAGCAACGCCTCGGCGATCGAGCTCGGCCACACGTGCCTGCGTCTTTATGACGATGGTTCGGTGTCTCGGACACTCCTTACCTTCTTCCAGCGTCGGCCAACCCTGCGTAGGAGTTATCGGAATCTCTCCTGAAGGAGGAGCAGGAAAACCAGGAGGCTCGCGTGAAGAAGGGAACCTTGACGGCAAACGGAGAGAACCGCAGTCGGGAGCGGTCGGTAAGAACAGTCTCGTCCCGCAAATCACACGCTTCTGTCCGTACCTTGCATCAGCCGAGGAAATAATCGATGTGAGCTTATCCGGTCTCAAGCTGGTAGGTCTCGATGCACGCGCGTGAAACCCTCGCCCCGGACATGCCTCCCTAATAACATCTCTCCGAGAGGACAAAATGAATCGCATCAAATCCCTGACAGCGTTGGCGGCATTGCTGGCTGCATCGACCGCATGCACCGACATCACGGCGGCGCCTCCAGCAACGGCGGGCAATCGTCAGGCTATCCGGGCGGATCTGCACCCTCTGGCCAACTCCTTAACAACGTGCGGTAACCCTCCCGCTCCGGATGGATCGGTATTGTCTCTCGGCCTTCCGAACACGACGGCTCAGTCGCTCAACAGCAGCACTCCGACGCTGGTGCGGCTCACCAACGCGACCTGCAGTACTGTGAGCGTGTACTGGCTTGATTTCACTGGCCAGCGGGTCTTCTACAACAGCCTCGCTCCCGGCGACTCTTACGTTCAGGGGACTTACCTCACCCACCCATGGGTGATCGTTCGAGAGAGCGACGGTCTCGCGCTCGTCAGCTACATGCCGATACCAACGTATGGCGTAGCGTACATCTTCACGCCCGGACGGGGCAAAGTAAACCCGTTTCCGCGAATCTGTCAGAGAATAGGACTCGAGGAGTGCCCTGTCGCTGGCGGCGTTCGCGGTTAGCCATCTTCCATAGTGCAAACGGGAGCGAGAAATTTCGCGCCCGTTTGTGTGGGGCTTTGTGGCTAAGTCTGGGGCACTGAAAACGGCATCGATGTACGCTTCAAGGTTGTGCTTTACCGAATGCCCGTTAGCATAGCCGTGGATGGCTGACCGGCAACAGGACGGGCGGATCGTTCTTCCCCCCCGGGACCTATTCCTGAGAGCTGAACTTGTGAGCAAGTACGCGGCGTCGTCGTTGGAAACAGCACCGGGTAGCCTGCGGGCCACGTTGCCGACGGTACAGCCAAACCGGTTTCGAGCCAAACGATGGCTGCTCCTGATTATCGCAAGTGCGAGCTGCAGCGGTGGAGACTCCACGGCTCCGCTGCCCCCTCCACCGGACCCGCCCGCCTCCATCGCCCTCGCTGCAGAAACCGCTACGACAATAGCGGCGGGGACAACGGTGCAGATCGCCGCGACCGTACGGAACGGGAGCGGCGTCGTTCTGACTGGTCAAACGCTGCAGTGGGCGAGCTCCGATCCAGCAGTTGGAACTATCTCAACAAGCGGCGTGGTAACTTCGCCAGGGCGAACTGGCTCAACCACAATTTCAGCCTCCATAGGCGCGGTAACATCAAATTCAGTTCTGGTGACCGTTGTCCCCGGCCCCGCGGCGTCATTTGCCAAAACTGGCAGCTACCCAACTTCAGTGACAACTGGCGCATCGCTAGGAGACTCAGTGCGTGTGCAGGTTCGTGACGCTTATGGCAATGGGATTTCAAACGCGACGGTCGGATTCTCGGTCACAGCAGGAGGCGGCTCGATCTCCCCCGCTACCGTCGCAACTGACGGTGAAGGCAAGGCCGCGGCTCAATTCAGGACAGGCGCGGCAGGTGGCGAAAATGTTGCAACAGCTACGATCTCCGGTTTACCACCAGTTATGTTCTCGGTGACAGCCGTCGCTCCACCCCGCACCCGCACGACTGCCGATCGACCGGACGAAGTATCGGGGAATCAGGTGCACATCATGTATGTCTTGCCCAGCGATGGGGTCGATCGCTCGCTCGATCTTAATCAAGCGATTGTGAACAGCGTGAGCTCATTTCAGAACTGGCTCGCGGGGCAAACAGGCGGGCGCGAGCTACGCATCGATACCTTCGACGGCTCAGTCGACGTGACGTTTTTCAGACTTCCGCGATCTGATGCACAGATGATTTCATATGGTGCGTTCGTCCGGGACACAATCGAGAAAGAAGCGGCGCTTGCGGGTTTCGCGACAGCTACCAAGATCTACGCTGTGTACTATGACGGCGGCAGCACGAGGTCGTGCGGAGGTGGGGCTTGGCCTCCGGCCTTACCGGGGCGTGTTGCTGCGATGTACCTACAGGGAACTCCCCCCGGCGCGCCCGCCTGCAATACAAATTCGCTGCCTTCGTCACCCACAGCAGCCCCGGGGTACCTTGATTTTGCGATGTTGCACGAAATCATGCACACGATGGGGTTCGTTGCTTCAAACGCCCCCAATCATACTTTATCAGGGCATGTAGCGGGCGACCCCCGCGACCTGATGTATGCAGGAAGTCTTCCGTGGGCTCCGTCGATCCTTGACGTCGGGAAAGACGACTACTTCGGACCCAATGTGCCCGCCGGCGTGCTCAATCTTCAAAACAGCCTGTTCCTGAAGCCGTAGCGGGTCGCGTTCCTGACCCCGTGATGCAAGCCGATACGAATATTCGCGAAGCGACCCTGGACGATGCGCATGCGGTCGCAGAGCTTGGCCTGGCACCGCAGCGACTAGCCGCGAGCGATGCGCTCGATATCCCGGTTCGGGATTACCCTCAGACCAGGCTCATCGGCACGGGCGCAGTTGATGAGGGCACGCGCCACGGTGGTGCCCTTCACCGGCTTGTAGCTTCGCGGCGTGATGAAGGCCAGCTTCCACGCGATCTTTTCCGAAAGGCGTGGCCCCGGTCTGTCGCCCACCAACACCGATGGCCTTGCGATCGTCATGCTGCGATACGGAACCGCCGTGACCGCATCCTCCATTTCGCCCTTGAGACGATTGTAGAAGATCGGAGAGCGCGCGTTCGCTCCGACCGCGCTGACGACGAGAAAGTGCGTTGCGCCATTGTTGAAGCCGAGCTTTGCCGCGCTGACCAGGTAGTCGAAGTCGATCTTCCGGTACACGTCGCGTGAGGGAGTCTGCCTCACCGTGGTGCCAAGTGCGCAGAAGATGTGAGTGACCACGAATAGCTCGGGCATGAATGCGAGGCGATCCAAATCGATCATATGAGACTCGAGCTTTGGCGACGACGAAGCGTCGTCGAGCTTTCGGCGGCTCGCCACCACTACACGCGAAAATGAATCGTCCGCCATGAGCAGGCGAAGGCATTCGCTCCCCACCAATCCGGTTGCGCCGAGAAGAAGCGCGGACCTTGCGTTCCCGCTTTCAGTCGGTGACGGACCGCTCACGGAGCATTGCGCCACGCAATGTCGTTGTCGCGGACGTCGAGCGTCAGAATCTCATCCGTTCCGCGACCGAAGTACTTGAGCGCGGGCACGAGCAGGTACTTCGCCGATGAAGCAAGTGACTGTGGCGTTCCCGCCATTGCCGACTCACCGCGCCAGAGATTGCGGATCGTGCCTGTCTGCCTGTAGAACCTGGCGTCCGATGAAAGAACCTGAAGCCAGACGCTGTTCTGCAGCATGGGAACGCGCAGATACTCCATGCGATCCGGGTTGAACCTTTTCCCTACCACCTGCCCTTCGCGGTTGCGGACGGGCGTGGCTTCCGCTGGACGAAACACTGCGGCGGTCGAGGCGACCATCCGCTCGCCGGCTCCGAACGTCGCCAGCACGTACAGCTGGGCGGTATCGGCTGACGTAATGACGTAGCCCTGTTCGAGGAGAAACGACTCGAGTCGCGAGCGTATGCGCGCCTCGAGGATCGTGTCCTTCATCTCGGTGTTGCGGACTACGTGGACCGTCCGCCCACCCGAGGGCGCCAGTGATGCGGCCGACCCCTCACCGGCGAACTGAACCTGGTGGAAGCCGGCAGACGCGCATCCCGAAAGCGCGAGTCCGGCGAAGACAAAGCGAGCAGCATCAGCGATGCGCATGGCCCCCTCCACATTGGGCAACGTGCGTATTCATTATCATACTGCATGGCTCATCCGGAAACGAGCGCTGATCCGGGAGTCGGCGAAACGATCGCAAACAGCGTCACCCACGGGTTGGGCCTCGTGGCAAGCCTGATCGCCCTTCCTGTCGTGATCCTCGGATCTCTCAAGGGAGGCGATCACCTTCAGGTGGCCGGCGCTGCGATATTCGGCGCGTCTCTCGTCTTCTTATACGGCGCGTCGACGGTGTATCACTCATTTCCGCGATCTCCCGCGCGGCGCGTGTTTCGCACCATCGACCATTCCGCGATCTACGTCCTGATCGCGGGAAGCTACACACCGTTCGCTCTTGGTCCTCTGCGCGGACCGCTTGGCTGGTCACTTCTTGCTGCTGTCTGGGTGATGGCGTTCCTCGGCATCGCTATGAAATGGATGCGGGGCTTCAGCAAGCCGTTGTTCACGGTCGCCCCATATCTGGCCATGGGATGGCTCAGCATCCTGGCCATTCGTCCGCTCATCGAGCGTGTTGGACCAAACGGATTCCTGTGGCTTCTGGCGGGTGGCCTCTGTTACACGGGCGGAGTGGTTTTCTACGCCACTGACCACCGGGTTCGCTACGGGCATGCGGTCTGGCATCTGTTCGTCCTCGCGGGGAGCACGTGTCACTTCTTCGCGGTGTTGTGGCATTCCGCGGCGCGGCCCGGCTGAGCTGCACCAGAAAAGAAAGGCCTACTCGATCGAGTGGGCCTTCCTGTTTTGACTTCAGCCGATGATCAGGCGTCCGGCTCCTCGAACGTCGCGGGAATCGGAATAGGAATCGGATCCGACAGGTTGTAGTCGTCCGACTCCATCGGAATCACCTTGCTCGGCGTCTCCGGACGTTCCTGGCCTTCAGGAATGTTCGTCACCGCGAGCACGATGCGGCGCTGGATCGGATCGACCTCCAGCACCCGCACACCGACCTTCATTCCTTCCCACGTCATATCCGCAGGACTGTCCACTGGGTTGCCGAAGTTGAGCTGGCTCACCGGAACGAGGCCTTCGATGTCGTTGCCGATGTCGACGAATGCGCCGAAGCTCGTCAGGTTGCGAACCTTTCCATTGAGACGCGTGTCGACCGTCTCGATTCGCGAGAGGATTGGCGCGGTGCTGGTTGAGGTCTGAGCTCGTAGCGCAGGAGCGATAGCGGTAGACACAATCGCGACGGTGGTAAGAAAACGACGATGCATTTTGTGAGGTTGATGCGGGGGGCAATGCTTGATGGTGACATACGCACAGCGGATCGAACATGCTGAACCTTCAAGATAGGTTCAGGACTCGCCCGAGTGCCTGCGACGGTCTGGCGCTTCTTATGGATAGTTTCTAACATTTCCGACATGGCGTCGAACATCCACCCACGTTTCGCTGCATGGAGGTAACTGAGGACGCGACCGGGACCGGGCCCGGAACGCTCACCGCACTCTTGTCGGAGCTCAATCGCGGGAACCGGGATGCGCTGATCGCGCTTTTCCCCATCGTCTATGAAGAGCTTCGGCGGTTGGCGCATCGCGAAAGGCAGCGCTGGCAAGGCGACTCGACAATCGGCACGACCGCGCTCGTTCACGAAGCCTATCTCAAGCTTGCGAACACCGACCGGCTCGGCGCGAAGTCCAGCATTCATTTCCGAAGAATCGCAGCAATGGCGATGCGGCAGATTCTATGTAATTACGCCAGGGACCGGCGCGCACTAAGAAGAGGCGGAAAGGTCGTCATCCAGTCTCTCGATGATACGGGAAGCGATAGCGTTGGTGTAGCGATGGATTCGACGTCCGACAC
This sequence comes from Gemmatimonadales bacterium, assembly GCA_039931395.1. Classification (GTDB taxonomy): domain Bacteria; phylum Gemmatimonadota; class Gemmatimonadetes; order Gemmatimonadales; family Gemmatimonadaceae; genus UBA4720. The sequence continues at coordinate 5,957 of JBDTRZ010000024.1, read as the reverse complement.
ACTCGCCGATCTTGACGATGCACTTCGGCGGCTCGAGGAGGTCGAGCCCCGGCTCAGCCACGTTGTCGAGTGCCGCTTCTTTGGCGGGCTCGAGCTTCAGGAAACGGCCGAGGCTCTCGGGGTTTCAGTGGCAACTGTCAAACGTGACTGGTCGCTTGCGCGGGCGTGGTTATACCGTGAGTTGCAAGAGACCGGTCGAGAATGAGCCAGATGCATCGGTTGAATGCTTCGCAGCTAGATCGGCTTGGCCAGATCCTCGAGGCCGCGGAAGGTTTGGACAGGGAAAGCAGGGCTGATTTCATAAACGCCCAGTGCGATGACGATCCTCAACTCATGGCGGAGGCTAACTCGCTCGTCGTGTCGCTTGGCGAGATCGACGGTTACTTCGAGAAGATTTCCGGAGAGCTGGTGACGCCCGCGATGCTCGCTGCGGCATTCGATCGAGAACAGGAAGCGATCCCGACGGGCGAGCACATATCTCACTACGAGATTCTCGGAAAGGCAGGACGCGGCGGAATGGGGATTGTCTACAAGGCCAGAGACCTTCGACTAGGCCGTACGGTTGCACTCAAGTTTCTTCCACCCCGGCACGCATCGAACCCGCTAGCGCGCGCGCGTCTGATTGTAGAAGCGCAAGCAGCGTCCGCGCTCGATCATCCAAACATCGGCACCGTTTACGAGATCGGTGAGACGGAGGCGGGACGATCGTTCATCGCACTTGCCTGGTACGAGGGCGAAACCCTCAAGGACAAGGTCCGTCGCGGGCCCATTCCCGTTCGCGAGGCGGTCGACATCAGTCTCCAACTTGGAACAGGATTGTCGGCAGCGCATGCAGCCGGTGTCATACATCGCGATGTGAAGCCCGCGAATGTCGTCATCACGCGCAACGGAATTGCAAAGCTCGTTGACTTCGGGATTGCGAAGTTCACGACCGACGAAGCGGTAGACCATGGCGCTGCAGCGGGTACGCCTGCTTACATGAGCCCTGAGCAGACATTGGGCGGCGTCGTCGATGCCAGGACCGACATCTGGAGCCTCGGCGTTGTCATGCACGAGATGCTGACCGGACGTCGGCCTTTCGATGGCGACACCGAGTCAAAACTCATCGATTCCATCCTATCAACAATCCACGCCACCGCGTCCTCAGTGCGGACAGGCATTCCGGCTTCGCTCGGCGCAATTGTCGACCGCTGCATCAATAAGGATCCCGCAATGAGGTATCCGACGGCGGACGCCCTTTGCGAGGCCTTGCGTCGGTGGAGTACAACCGATGAGGCATCTTCCGGCTCTGTACTTCGACGTCATAGAATTGCGATCGCGGCGTCCGTTGCACTGGCTTTTGTCGCAGTCGCGGCGGGCTCTCGAGAGCTCGCATTGCATCGCGGCGGAGATACATCCCCCGACGCGGTCGCAAAGATCCCGCGCACTATTGCTGTTCTACCTTTTTCGAACGGCTCGGGAAACAAAGCGGATGAGCATCTCGTGAACGGCTTCACAGATGCCCTGGTCGAGATTCTGGGAACCGTCGAGAATATGAAAGTGCCAGCGAAAACGTCGGCCGCGGCTCTGTTACGTCAGGGCGTGGAGCCACTCGCGGTCGGCCGCAGACTGGCGGCCGATGCAATCGTTCGCGGCGATTTCAGGAAGGTTGGAGAGCGATACGTCGTAAACACGTCGCTTGTCAGCACATCCAACGGTCGCGTCCTCTGGGCAAAGCAGTTCGATCGGCCGGCGACAGACGCCTTCGTTGTTCAGAACGAGATCTCGCGGCTTATCACCCGGGCCTTGCGCCCCGGCAGCACTCGAGCTGAGACGGTGCCGCGCAGACCTCCGACTCGTGATCTCGAGGCGTACGAGCTGTACCTGAAAGGGCGGTTCGCGTGGAATCAGCGAACACGCGAAAAACTCGAGGAAGCGCTGGCCGATTTCCGTGGCGCGCTGGAGCGTGATCCGGACTTCGCCGAAGCGCACTCGGCAATGTCAGTAGCGTACATCAACATGTCTAACTTCGCGTATATGCCTTCTGACGAAGCACTCAGTCGTGCGGAGATAGCTGCGGACCGCGCGATCGCGATCGACTCGATGCTCGTCGACGCGCATGCCGCGCGCGGATTCGTCCTCGCCTCGCGGGCCGCGTACCGTGAATCAGAGGTCGAATTCAAGAAAGGCATCGAGCTCAACCCCAGCTTTTCTTGGACCTATCACTACTACGCGCTTCTATTGACGGACCTTGGCCGCGTGGATGACGCAATGGACAATCTCCGCGCGACGCTCGCACTCGACCCATTGTCGTTGCCCGCCAACGCTACAGTTGGAATTCTGCACGCGATGAAGGGGCGAAACGCGGAGGCGCGCGCTCAATTCACGAAAGCACTCGCGCTCTCTCCCGAATTTCCCCTTACCCTTTACTATTTTGGCACCTTCGCTGCCTCGGAGGGTCAAAACGACGAAGCGATCCGGATGCTCGAAAAGACGGCTGCGATTTCTCCGGGATTTCCGGGAGTCCGCGCCTCACTTGCCCTTGTATACCTGCGTGTCGGACGAACAAAAGACGCGATCCGCCTCGAGCGCGAACTGGCCAATGCAGTTTCGGATGAGAGATCGCGCATCAATCTCGCGCTCGGTTACGCCGTTCTCGGCAAGCGTGATACTGCGTTCACCATGTTAAGGGAAGCCCGATGGGATGTGCCGACTCTATTCGAGCTCCGGGCAAATCCCCTATTAAAAGACTTTCGTTCTGATCGCCGGTACTCCGAGCTGATAAATAAGGTCGAGAAAGGCAGGTGAGAAGAAAGGTGTTCGACACTCGTGCCGATGAGCCGTTTCGGGGCGTTCTTGTGTTTTTCCTGGTATCCATCATCCTCAGGAGAACGCCATGGCAGTCGCCGCTCCCGCGCGCAAACGGCATGCGCTGATCACACTCACTTTCGCAGCAGTTGCCGTAGCCTGCAGCGATCCACAGCAGGCAACGTCACCGTCGCAGAAGAATCTGACCGCAGACGCTCCGCGCTATACTGCCGGCGTAGGACTCGCCGGGCCGCTTCTGGGCCGTGCATCGAGCCCTGAAGGACTCAAGCTGAAAAGAAAAAACGGCAAGTGGGAATTTGACATGAACGCGAAGGATCCTTTCGACCTTGCGGTCCAGAGTCTGACATTCCAGCCGGGTGGCCACAGTGGATGGCACAGCCATCCGGGGCCCGTCCTGCTCCAGGTCACTTCGGGCACCGTCACGTTCTATGAAGCTGATGACCCGTCGTGCACTCCTGTTGTCAAAACCGCTGGCCAGCTCTTCATGGAAACCGGGGAGCACTCTCATATTGGACGGAACGAGACCGGAACGACGGCAACCGCGATCGCAGTGGTCTTCGCGCCTCCTGGATCCGCTCTGAGGATCGACGAACCGGCATCCAGCAACTGTTCTTTCTGATGACTCGAGGTCGACTAACGTCGAGCAACACTTGAGTAGAATCGGGATAGGGGGTAGCGAGTGATCCTCGCTATCCTCCTCCCACACCACCGGACATGCGGGTCCCATCCGGCGGTTCAACGAGTTGAGGTACGTGTGGCCAGGCGCCGTTGCGGGAAGTCTATCCCCGCACGTTTCGCTTCATCTCTTCAAGGGCATCTGGCGCGACACTGAGCTTGACTGTTCCCAGAGCTATCCCAAATCCATAACCCAAGAATTTCCGGTCACGCGCAAGCGCCACCGTGCTCTTCGATCAAGCACATTGGACGATTGACCCGAGCGAGGTCTGAGGATTCAGATCCGTATCCCGCAGCTCCCACGACAGCTCTGAGTCTGTAATCACATTGCGACGATCATCCACCACGATGGCGGTGACTGTGACCGTGTCGGGCAGTCTGAGCTCTTCCAACGGTCGCGCGAAGGTGACGAATACGTCGGCTGGATTCCCGGGAGTCATCTCATTGGGCTTTTGAGCGCCTGGGCCTGTAACGGCCTCGCATCCCGTGCATCCCACCCCAGCGAGCAGAATCACAAGGGCAAAGGCGAAGGCGATCACAGACTCCCGATTCTCTCTCATCGAAATTTCGCATGGCATGAAGACGCTGGCTATCGCTCGAAAGGCTCAACTACTGGGCGAAGCCAACGACCTGACCACTGTCATTGATCCCCGTAGCGCGCGACTCGAATCGCCCGTCGAGGGTCGGCAGAATCTCGACGAGTCCCGATGCATGCCACACAAAAGCGCTAGCTCGAATTCCGGAGATCATCATGCCTGTCACATCGCCGCGGTTATTTATTCCACTCGCGACGGTCTTCTCCGTTCCCATTGACTCAATGAAAGCAGCGTCGGCGCCGGGAGTGGAACGGAATGCGCGCATGCCGACCGAGCCCGCAATCTGCCCGGCGTCGTTTTATCGCGAGAGCCCAGCTCCCGCACGAAAGAATGCGATCGAAGATGGGATCAAGAGGAGCCTTATAGCAGTTTGACTCCTTTGTAGCCGCGGCAACGCGGTCTCCCACGTTCCCATCCCATAGCGTCGGGACAGGAAGCGCAACCCCTCCAGCCTCAATGAATCCGTCAACGCCGACGACCTTCCCGAGATTGTTAATGTCAGCCGCCATCCCGCGCGAATTTCCCGGCTCCAAAAATGACGGGAGGACTTTGATTCCGTCTCGACGGCTCCAGGTGATCGCGTCGATGGGCGCAACCAACTCCGCGTAGTCAATTCGGTACCCTGTCACAGCACCGCCGTCATTCAGTCCTCGCCCCACAACGCCATACCGGGACGGTTCGGCGATGACAGCTGCGTCGCCGCCCGGGGTCCACAACACAGTTCCCTCAAACTCTCCACTGTTCACGTTTATCAGAATCTGACCTTTCTCATTTATCGCGACGGCTTTCGAGCTCCCGGCCATTCCCGATGGGTGGATATCGATAAATCCATTTGATGGAGACCAGAGCATGGCGTGGATTCCCGGCGGTCCGTTGAAGGCGTACCATCCGATGATTTCGCCGCGGTTACTGATAGCCGAGGCCGCGCCTCCAAGTGCCCCGCCGGGGAGCGGCAATTGTTGCATTCCGTCCCGAGGCGACCAGACGAACGGAATGGTAGTCTGCCAATTCGGTGCAGACGGTGTCTCGGGCCCGGGAGATGAGGCCGGTGGAATAGGTTGTGGCGGGCTCCCAGGTGTGATAGGTGGACCCGTGGGTATGCGCGAATCCCCCTCACATGCTGCCAGCACCATGAAAACCGAAGCCCACCACCTTGAAAAGTTTTTATGTCGCATACAATGCCTTACACAGCTTCGCTCGAATTCAGCTCAAAAAAAAGCCCGCCGATCTCTCGGCGGGCGTTTTACTTCTCGAATCGTCCTTACTCGTCGACGATGTCGAACACGGACGGAACCGGAAGAGCAATCGGATCCGACATGTTGTAGTCGTCCGACTCCATCGGAATCACCTTGCTCGGCGTCTCCGGACGTTCCTGGCCTTCAGGAATGTTCGTCACCGCGAGCACGATGCGGCGCTGGATCGGATCGACCTCCAGCACCCGCACACCGACCTTCATTCCTTCCCACGTCATGTCCGCTGGGCTCTCGACCGGGTTGCCGAAGTTGAGCTGGCTCACCGGAACGAAGCCCTCGATGTCGCTGCCGATGTCGACGACCACACCCTTGTCCATGAGGCGAACGACATTTCCCTCGAGCTCGGTTCCGACCGGATAGGTCTCGCCGATCTTGAGCCATGGGTCGTCCTGCGCCTGCTTGAGACCAAGCGAGATGCGCTTGTTGTCGGCATCGATGTTGAGAATGACGACATCCACCGCATCGCCCTTCTTCACCACTTCCGACGGATGCTGCACACGCTTCGTCCACGACATGTCGGAGATGTGAATGAGTCCGTCGATGCCGGGCTCGATCTCGACGAACGCACCGAAGCTCGTGAGGTTGCGAACCTTGCCGTTGATGCGCGTGCCCACCGGGTACTTGT
>JBDTRZ010000023.1:0-35542 GCA_039931395.1 Gemmatimonadales bacterium | reverse complement strand
GAAGATTTTCCGACCGCCGTGAAGTTCATCAACGCGCTGGTGAAGAATGGGATCACGATTCACCGTGCAACGAGCAGCTTCAGTGTCGGCGGAAGCAGCTATCCCGCGGGCTCGTACGTCGTGATGACAGCTCAGGCGTTCCGGCCCCACGTGCTCGACATGTTCGAGCCGCAGAACCATCCCGACGACATTCCGTATCCGGGTGGTCCGCCGACCCCGCCCTATGACAACGCCGGCTGGACGCTGGCTTATCAGATGGGAGTCAAGTTCGATCGCATTCTCGAGCCGTTCAGCGGGCCGTTCGAAAGACTGAGCGGCTTTGCGCCTGTGCCTGCTGGTTCTGTCGGGTCAAGAAGCGATAACGCCGCCGCGCAGCCTCAGTGGCTGTGGTGGAGCAGGGAGACCAACGATGGGTTCGCGGCCGCCAACCGACTCATCAAGGCGGGTCAGGAGGTATTCACGCTCGATCATGCGTCGACCAGCGGCGGAGTTTCGTTCCCCGCCGGTTCCTTTCTGGTCCGGTCGAGCGCGGCGACGCAGCCAATCGTTCGCGCACTCGCGGCGGAACGCGGAGTGACATTCAATCCCGCGGACGCCGTTCCCGCTCGAAATGCGATGACTGCACTGCGCGTTCCGCGCGTCGCGCTGTGGGATGTCTACGGCGGCGAGATCTCCTCCGGATGGATGCGCTTTGTCTTCGACCAGTTCGAGTTTCCCTACGAAGTCGTGTTCGCAAATGATCTCGACAATTCAGACCTGGCCTCGAAGTACGACGTGCTCATTCTGCCCGACGGGGCAGTGCTGTCCGCCCCGACTGATTCAGTGGGGAGCTTTCAGCAGCGCTCACAGCCGAGTCCGGAGCGGGTGCCGGTCGAATGGCGGTCACGGCTCGGAAGAATCACGGTCGCGAAGACGCTTCCGCGCATTCGCTCGTTCGTCGAGAGCGGAGGAACGCTGCTCGCGCTGGGAGACGCGTCGGAGATCGCGTACCAGCTGGGCTTGCCTGTCTCGAACGCAATCGTCGACGAGACCGGCAAACCTCTCCCGCGATCGAAGTTTTACGTTCCCGGCTCCGTTCTCTCGGTGGCGGTCGATACGGCGAGCGCGATTGCCTGGGGAATGAGGCCTCGTGCCGACATCTTCTTCGACAACAACCCGGCATTCCGTCTGCAGGCTGATGCGCCAGCGATGGGATTGAAGCGCGTAGCGTGGTTCGACAGTGCGGCGCCCCTCAGAAGCGGGTGGGCCTGGGGTCAAAAGGCTCTCGAGGGAGCGACGGAGATTCTCACCGCTCCCCTTGGAAAGGGAGCCGTCGTGCTGTATGGACCCCAGGTACATTTTCGGGGTCAGACCCATGGTGCGTTCCGCTTTCTCTTCAACGGCATTTATTACGGTCAGGTGAACCACCCGCAGGGTTAGATCATGAGATCCACTTTTTCAAAAAACTCACTGTGCGCCCGCAAGGTTGTGGGAGTTGTGTTCGCGGGAGCAGCTGCCGCAGCGTGCTCCAGGCTATTGCCTTCGATCGAAGAGGGGCCAAGGCCGGCGGATTCGTCCGCTACCGCTACCGCTGCCGCCGACGTTCCCGGCATCGCTTCGGCTCGCCAGCTCGTGCGCGAGATGCACGACAAATACGCCGACAACTGGTACCGTACTCTTCGCTTCGAGCAGTCGAACACGTTCTACACACAATCGGGCGGAGAGCAGAAATCGCGATGGGTCGAGAACCTTTCGGTTCCGGGAAAGCTGCGGATCGATTTTCACCCGCTGGAATCGAAGAGCGGACTCCTCATTCTCAACAACACGGTGATGACGTACGACAACGGGAAGCGTGTGGAGAGGCGGCGATCCATCCAGCCGATCCTTACGCTCACTGCCGACGTCTACGCGATTCCGCCGAACGTGACACTCCGCAGGCTCGACTCGCTCCGAATAGATCTCGACAAGTTCAGGACCGACAGACTCAACAGGAAAAAGGTCTACGTGATAGGGGCAGAGTCGGGCGACCTCGAGTCGAGCCAGATCTGGATCGACGCCGAACGGTTGCTGCTGGTTCGGCTCATCCAGAGCGAGAAGCGTGGAGATCGTACGCTCGTGACCGACACGCGAGTGGGTGAGTATAAGGAAGTTGATGGGTTTCCCATCGCTCATGAGTACGTATCGACGCGCGACGGAAGGCCCTACTTCAAGGAACAATACGAAAAGGTGAGAGTGAACGAGTCGATTCCGCCCTCGCTTTTCAATCCCGCCCTGTGGTCGGCGGCGCAACCCGACGCGTGAGACCCGATCCAGTCGCAGTGTCTCCCACACTGTCAGGCCAGGAAATGAAAACCCAACGATTCCTGCCCGCGCTGTTGATTGCGCTGACGCTCCCGCTGTCGGTTCACGCGCAGAAACGTCCGATGACGTTCGACGATTTCGCAGCTGTTCGCGCGGTGTCCGATCCACAGGTGTCGCCTTCGGGATCGTCGGTGCTGTACGCGGTGAGGACCACCGACGTGCCGGCCAACAAGCGAACGACGATGACATATGTGGTGCCGTCCGCCGGAGGTACACCCATGCAGTTTCCTTCCGCGCAGGTGAATGCGACCGAGGCCCGGTGGTCACCGGACGGGAAGCAGGTGACCTATGTGGCCGGTGGACAACTATGGGTTGTGGCCACTGATGGATCCAATCCGCGCCAGCTCACGAAGCTGAGCGGTGGTGCTTCAGGCCCTGTCTGGGCGCCCGCTGGCGACCGCCTAGCGTTCGTGTCCGCTGCCTATCCCGATTGTGCGGACGATGCGTGCAACGCGGCTCGAGCGCAGACAGAGGAGACAAATCCGGTGAAGGCGCATGTAGCCGACGAGCTGATGTACCGCCACTGGAATGCGTGGACGCCAAATACACGCTCTCATCTGTTCGTGGTCGGCACGGCAGGCGGAGCGCCGGTGGACGTAACGCGCGGCGTGAAGTACGACGTTCCACCGGGACCATTCGGGGGAAGCGAAGGCTACGCGTTCTCCCCGGATGGGAAGGAGCTCGCCTACACTGCGAAGGACCAGGGGCGGCAGGACGCATGGAGCACGGACATCGACATCTACGTCGTACCAGCGAGTGGTGGAACGCCGACTGAGATAACTGCCGGCAGCAAAGGGGCAGACATCAATCCTGTCTATTCGCCCGACGGCAAGCAGATCGTCTATCAGTCGCAGGCCCGCGCCGGATTCGAGTCTGACCGCGGTCGCCTGATGTCGTACGACCGCATTGCCCACACTTCGGTCGAGCTTCTGCCGAAATGGGATCGAACGGCGGATACCTACGCGTTCACGACGTCGGGAGACGCCCTCTATATCTCAGCCGCTGATGCATCGCGAAACAAGCTCTATCGAATCCTGCGCTCAGGATCGGGTTGGACCTCGACGCCGCAGTTCGTCGTCAACACGATGAACAACTCCGCGCCGACTCTCTCGGCTGATGGACGGACGATGGTCTGGCTTCGCGACGCGGTGGACCATCCGGCAGAGGTGTTCGTCGCGATCTCCCCGTCTCGCGGCGTGGCGACGGTTCGCCAGCAGACGCACGAGAACGACGCGCTGGTGTCGCGCCTCGCACTGCAACCGGCCGAGGACTTCTGGTTCAAGGGTGCGGGCGGTGACAGCGTGCAGGGATTCGTCGTCCGGCCTCCGCAGTGGAGGGAAGGGCAGAAGTTTCCGGTGCTGCTGTTGATTCACGGCGGTCCGCAGGGGGCCTGGTTCGACCAGTGGCATGGCCGCTGGAACGCAGCGCTGTTCGCGTCGCGCGGCGTTGCGGTGATAGCGATCAATCCGCGCGGCTCGACGGGCCACGGCCAGAAGTTCGTGGATGACGTTTCGAAGGACTGGGCTGGAAAGGCCTACACCGACATCATGAACGGTCTCGACGCCGCGCTCGCGCGCAATCCATGGATGGACTCGACCCGCCTGGGAGCCGCGGGAGGCAGTTATGGCGGCTACATGACCAACTGGATCGAGGGGCACTCGACACGATTCAAGGCGTTGTTCACTCATGCGGGAGTGTTCAACCTCGAGAACATGTACGGCGCGACGGAGGAGCTATGGTTCCCGGAGTGGGAGTACACCGGACCATACTGGGACAAGAAGGCGATGGAGACGCAGTATCGCGTGTGGTCGCCGCATCTTTTCGCAGTGAACTTCAAGACTCCAATGCTGATCGCGCACGGAGAGCTGGACTTCCACGTCCCGTATTATGAAGGTGTGTCGATGTTCAGCGCGCTTCAGCGGCAGGGCATTCCGAGCCGGATGATAATCTTTCCCGACGAAGGCCACTGGATAAGCAAGCCGCTCAATCAGAAACTGTGGTGGAGCGAGACGCTGGGCTGGTTCGACAAATACCTGAAGTAGCGGCGCCTGTACGGTCAGCCCGGCCGTGGCTCTGCCTCCCGCTCGACTGGGTGCCCGGTTCGCTCCCATTCGGAGAAACCGCCGGTTAAGTTGGCGACGTCATCCCGGCCGTGCTGCCGCAGGATGCTCGCTGCGATTGCCGACCGCGAGCCGCCCTGGCAGTGTACGTAGAGCCGCCCGGCGGGAATCTCGCTGATGCGGTCCGGCAGCTCGCCCAGAGGAATATGCAGTGCTCCGGGAATGTGCCCGGCGTCGTATTCAGTCTGGCGGCGCACATCGAGCACGCGCGACCCATTGGTGTGGCTGGCGAGATCGACCGCAGTTACCTGAAGTGTGGATTGAAGTCGGACATTCTCGGCCTCGAGCGAATCGAGATTTTGCGAGGGGAAGGCGCCCCCGATTCGCTCGAGCCCGATGAGGTGAAGCGCGGCAGCGACTTCCCGGAAATTCTCCTCGTCTCCATTTACCAGGAGAAACAGATCGCGGTTGTAAGGCAGGAGCGACCCCGCCCATGTGAGGAACGATTTCGCGAAAGGAATGTTGATCGTGCCGGCCGCGTGTCGCGAAGCGAACTCCGCAGCGCCACGGGTATCCACAACGACTTCGCCTGCCGCGATCGCCTGCGCAATCTCCCGCGGTGACAGCTCGCGCGGGATCAGGGCAGACTCCGCAGACGGTCCGTCGCGGTTGACTCGCTTCATGATCCCGAAGTATGCGGGCGGCTCCGGCTGACCCGAGAGCACCCACTTCACGAAGGCCTCCTCGTTCTTCTCGTACAATCCCGGATTGAACAGCTTCTCGTAGCCGAGTGTCGACTGCGGCATGGAGCCGAGTGACTTTCCGCATGCGGAGCCGGCTCCGTGTCCGGGCCAGATCTGGAGATGATCGGGATACTTCGTGAAACGCTGCAACGACTGGAAAAGCTGTCGGGCAGCGGCCTCAGTCGCGCCGTGTTCGCCGCCGGCGGCTTTCTCGAGCAAGTCGGGGCGGCCGACGTCGCTGACGAAGATGAAGTCGCCGGTGAGGGCGCCAATCGGTGAATTGCCCGCGGACTCATCCGTCACCAGAAAGGTGATGTGCTCCGGTGTGTGACCCGGGGTGTGCAGGGCGTCGATGCGGACGTCCCCCACCATGAAGCTCGAGCCGTCCTTCAGCAGGTCAGCATGAGCCGATTCCGCGAACGCGTACTTCCATGGAGCGGGGCCGGCATCCGAGAGATGCAGAGTCGCGCCGGTGCGCTTCGCGAGCTCGCGTGCCCCCGAGACGAAGTCAGCGTGGATGTGCGTCTCCGTGACGTGTGTGATCGTCACATTGTGTCGCGAAGCTGCCTCTATGTACCGATCGATGTTTCTGTTTGGATCCACGACGAGTGCGACGCGCGCTTTCTCGCTGGCGACGAGAAAACCTGCCTGGGCCAGCCGCTCGTCAAAGATTCGTTCGAGGATCATGTTCCCAGAATATAAGGCTCGGCCTCGAGGTTCCTGGGGACGGGGGCAAAAAAAGGGTGCATCCCGATTCAGGATGCACCCGATTTCGCCTCGCGCCGAGGCCTACCTCACGAGTATAGGTCGTTGGATCGTCGTCACTACAGTCGTGATATCTCCCGCAGTCAGATACGGCAGGAAGTGACCTTTGATCTCCGCCTGGCCATTGCTGATGTTCTCCAGAACGAACGAGACGATCTGCCGAACGATGACCGCGAATCTTCCGTTGGACTTGGTGGTGCCATACGACCACAATGCGGCCTTGACTGTTATTCCGAGATTCCCGTCCTCGTCATAACAATTGCCGGTCCCCTTGTTGAAGGATCCATTGTTGGTGCAGAACTCCTCAACCCCTGATACGGTTGGACCTTTCATGCCGCCCGGCTCGGTGTCGATAGTGTCGCCTGGCCCGATCAGCGTGGAGTTGCAATCAGTAATGTTGTACTTGTAAAGATTCGCCCCGCCGGTGGGGGCATTGGGGTCCGTCGACGGAATCTCGAGTGAGCCGAAGTTTCCGCCGTCAGGTGGAGATCCGATCTTCAGCATGAAAGTCCGCTGTGCCTGAGTCAATGTCCGTAACGCGGCGGCGTCGACCGAATCGATGCTCCGCAGGGTGTCAGGATTGGTTGGCTGCAGCGTCTTCGTCAGTTTCGTGTACGGTATCGCCCACGGCTTGATGCATTTCGTGGCGCCGATGTAGGCCCCATATGCTCTGCCCAATGCGGTGACCTGATTGCTCGAGCTCAGGAATCCAACGAAGCTCGAGACCTGGGTGGCACGCGCTGTCACAGTAACCGCGTTCTCGTACGCGCCGCAGTTTGGAGAATCGCCCGGGTAGACGTATGTGGCGGCATTGTAGATTCCGCACTTGACGTCGGCTGCAACGACCGTCACGGCATTGCCGAGCGCCTTGTTCTTGCCGGCGAAGCTGATGGCTGAATCCTTGATCGTCGCCTCGTTGCTGCCGACCATTATCTCCATGGCCCCCGCAAGCGCTGCCGCATCCGCCGCGGTCTGGAGCTCGTTCTTCTGGACGTAAACGCGGCTGATGTCGACTACGATGACGAGCACGCTGAGCGCGACGATCATGATGAAGGCCGCCAGCACCAGCACAGCTCCACGACGGTTCTTTCGTTTCATGGTCATTGGCTAATTGGTGAGGAATGCCTTCTTGATGTTGATCATCGCCGGTCCGAGAATGACGACGAACAGGGCAGGGAATATGAGGAGCGCGAGCGGAATTGTCATCTTGTTCGGCGCCACGGCAGCCCGCTTTTCAGCTGACTGCCTGCGCTTTCGGCGGAGGGTCTCCGAAGACACGCGAAGCACGCGGGCGCTGCTGGATCCCCACTTCTCGCTCTGGATCAAGCTGGCAACCAGCGTGCGGACATCGTCGACTCCCGTTCTTTCCCAGAGTCCGCGCAGGGCCTCCTCGCGCCGGACACCGGCGTTCGTCTTGCGATTGACGATTGCGAGCTCAGTCGCCAGGTCTGTATGGGCGTGGACGAGGTCCTTTGCAACGCGCAGAATGGCGGCATCCAGGCTTATCCCGGCCTCGACGCAGACCACGAGCAGGTCGAGGGCGTCCGGAAGGGCACGACGGATTTTCTCCTGTCTGACTCTCGCTGCACGAGCGACGTAGGCAGGCGGCAGCAGGAAGCCGAACATGGCCGCAATCCCGACCAGCATCACGGCGAGCTTGAACGATGTCTGCGGCACGACAAAAAACGCCGCCAGTGGAAGCGCGATCAGCGTCGCCACGCGAGCCATCGAGAACGTCAGTGGGGCAGTGGGGCTGTCGAAGCCGGCGTGAATCAGCTTTTGCTGAACATCTGCACTCTTTGCCCAAACCGAAGGAGCGCGCTTGAGAATCCGCCCCTGGAGCGAATCGGCCGGCACGTCGCTCTGGCGCGTGATCTTGCGCCTGATCTCGGTGGACTCGAAGCCGCCGATGGCTTGTTCAGCCGCATTCCGGCGCGAGAGCTCGGTGAGGTAGGTGTAGGCCGCGATAGCCAGACCCGCAAACACGGCGATCAGCATCAGACTGGCAATCATTGTCATCGCAGCAGCTCCCTAAATATCGACGTTGGCGATCTTCATCATGACCATGTAGCCGATCATCACGGAGATTGACGCTCCGCCCAGAGCTATTTTGCCGGTGCTGCTGTTGAGCATCGGCTGCATGAAGGCTGGATTGATCGCAAGGATGATGAAGAACACGATGACGGGAATGAGCGCGAGGAATTTGGCAGACATCTTCGGCTCTGCCACGAGCGTCTCGATGTGTCCCCTCAGCGCCATTCTGCCGCGAATCAGATCGGCGAGTCCCGAGAGAACCTCGCTCAGGTTTCCGCCTGTCTCGCGCTGAATGATCACCGCCGTGACGAACATCTTGAGGTCGAGGCTGTCGATGCGGCTCTGAAGGTTGAGGAGAGCGGTGCGCACGTCGATTCCGAGCCGCTGCTCGTCGTAGAAGCGGGTAAACTCCGCCCCGAGGGGATCGATCATCTCCTCGCCGATGAACTGAGTGGCCGCCTGAAAGGAATAGCCCGCCTTCATCGCGCTCACGAGCATGTCGATCGCGTCCGGGAGCTGCTCCGCGAACTTGAGGATGCGCTTCTTCTGCTTGCGCTTGAGCCATACCCAGGGGGCCGCCCAGCTGAGGACGCTCAGAATCGCCGCAAAGATCAGGGTGTCGATCCTGCTCGCCAGAAGCGTACCCACAAAGCCGACGATGGCCCAGGTGAGGAGGAACGTGCCCGGCTTCTGATCGCTGCCCGCGCGAACCAGCTGCGCGTGCATGGCATGAATCCATTCCTTGCCGTCCATCAGCCGTTGAATGAACGGCACGTCGCTGACTGATTCGTCCTTCAGCAGCGTCCACGCGCGGTGCGCCTGGTCCTCAGGACGGAGCCGCGTGCGCGCAATCTCGGCGCTGGCCAGGCCGCGCCGGTTGACGAGCACGTAACCGACGACCAACACGCCAAGCGTCGCCAGGAAGATCGCCGACAGAATCAGGATCACCGGGCAGACCCTTCCGCAAACATGTCCATCGGCAGCTCGACGCCTGCAACAGTCAGGCGCTCCATGAATACCGGCCTGATGCCCGTGGCTTCGAACACACCATTCACCTTGCCCTCTGGCGTTATCCCCTTCTTCCGGAACCTGTAGATCTCCTGCGTCGCCGTGACTGGACCTTCCATTCCTGTGATCTCGACGATGCTGACGATCTTCCTTGTTCCATCTGCGAGACGGGATACCTGGATCACGAGATCGAGAGCCGACGAGATCTGCTCGCGCATCGCCCGGTCGGGGAGGTTGGCACCGGCCATCAGGATCATCGTCTCGAGGCGCGAGAGCGCGTCTCTTGGTGTGTTCGCGTGGATCGTCGTGAGCGAGCCTTCGTGACCAGTGTTCATCGCCTGGAGCATGTCCAGCGCCTCACCGGAGCGAACCTCGCCGACGATGATGCGGTCAGGACGCATACGCAGCGCGTTCTTGACGAGGTCCCGAGCCGCGACTTCACCTTCGCCTTCAGCGTTGGGCGGGCGTGTCTCGAGGCGAACAACGTGCTCCTGCTGAAGACGAAGCTCAGCCGCGTCCTCGATCGTGATGATTCGCTGATCGGCCGGAATGAACGATGCCATTGCGTTGAGCAGCGTCGTTTTTCCGGAACCTGTACCGCCGGATACGAGAATGTTGAGGCGCGCGACCACACAAGCTGCGAGAAGCTCCGACATCTCGCCGGTCATCGACCCGCCTTCGATCAGTCTTTGAATTGTCAGACCCGCGCCGAAGCGGCGGATCGAGAGAACCGGTCCGTCGATCGCCAGCGGGGGAATGATTGCGTTCACGCGCGAGCCGTCAGGCAGTCGCGCATCCACCATCGGGGAAGATTCATCGACGCGCCGGCCGATCCTGCTCACGATTCGGTCGATCACCGCGAGCACGTGGGCGTCGTTGCGGAACGTCGCCGCCACACGCGCCAGCTTGCCGTGACGCTCGACGAATATCTCCTTCGATCCGTTGACCAGAATGTCGCTGATGCTCGCGTCGCGGAACAGCGGCTCGATCGGCCCGAGACCCGTGATCTCATAGAGAACGTGCTCTATGATGTCCTCGCGGTCGGCGAGCGTGAGCGGCGTGGGCTCGCTGCGAAGCAGCTCCATCACCACCGCGCGGATCTCGGCGTTGATGAGCCTTTCGTCGTGAATCTGCTCCAGCGCCTCGAGGTCGAGCCGCTCGATCAGCTGCCGGTGAAGGTCGATTTTGACCTTGTCCAGCGCCGAGAGTGTCTCGTGCTCGATCTTGCGGCCGTACATCCCCGACGACGTCGCCATGGGGGTGATGCGCGGGGTCGTAGGCGGCACCGGCGTGGGCGGAGTCAGTATGTCCGCTTCGGGTGTCGCCGCGGGTTCCGCCGCCACGGCTACAGAGGTACCGTTTTGCCTCCCGAGGAGGCGATCCCTAAGTCCCATTCCGAACTCCCTTTTCTATCCCGAACAGTTTACGCAATCTCGAGCTTCCGCTGGGCAGGGCCCAGCCTCCCGAGGTGTGCTGATGTGAGCCCGACCCGCTGCGAAGCTTTTTCGCAAGCTCGGCGTAGCTCCGCGCCAGCTTCGAGGCTGGCTCTTCGACTCCCACAGGCACTCCCTTCGTCATGGCAGCCGCCGAGAGACGATAGTCGTTCGGGAGCTTCCAGAATATAGGTGTTTGCAGCAGATCTTCCGCATCTTTTACGGGCAGCACGTCGTCCGACTGGTACCGGTTCACGACGACACACAGCTTGGTGTCCTCATATCCCAGCCGGCGGCATATCCCCAGGGAGCGCTGCGTGCTGCGCAGGGCAGGGACGGTCAGCTGCGTCACCAGGATCACTCTGTCAGCCGCGTCGAGCGCCGTGAGCGTTCGCTCGCTTACGTGGTGCTCGCAATCCATCACGGTCACTGCGAAATGTGCACGCAGGAGGTTGATGATGGACGCGATCGCAGTCGCATCGAACAACTCGTCGAGCTCCGGCGACTCGCCGGTCGGCAGGGCCCACAAGCCACCAGGGCAGGCGGTAAGGAGTGAGTTCAACAGCTCGGCGTCGACCTTGTCACCCTTCGCGACGAGATGGCTCAGGTCGTACAGGGGCTTCAGGTTGAGAAAGACTCGAACATCTCCACCTGCGACGACGAGATCGGCAAGGGCAACACGCGTGTCTACCCGGTTCCCGGCATATGCCTGCGCGAGATTCACGGCGATGCTGGTGGTTCCGAGGCCACCCTTTGAGCTATAGACCGCGATCACGTCCCCGCGTCCCACTTCGGGCGCGTTGCGCCGCATGAGTCGCTCTACGGAAGAGGCCAGCTCTTCGAGCGATGGCGGGTAAACCAGAAACTCGTGAACTCCAGCGCGCATGGCGCGGAGTATCAGGTTCGGGTCCGCGACCGGCGAGGTGCCGATCACCGTCGCGCTCGGGTCCCTCCGTATCGCGCGCTCCACCGCGAGAAGCTGGGGTGGAGTGATGTCCTCGAGCGGAAGCACGACAAGATCGAAGTGTGCATCCTGCATGCTATCGATCGCAGCGTTTCGGTCATTGACCGTTACAGGTGAAGCGAACCCAAAGCGCGCGAGCACCCCGGCGACGCCTTCGGGGTTTCCCGCGGCGTTGTCCGCAATGAGTGCCTTCTTTCGCATGTCAGGTTATCCCGCTCAACGGATGATTGGAGAAGGCGGCCTGTCAGAGCCGCTCTGAAGCCGCTTCTTGATTGCATCTCTTGCCGGCAGCGCCGTGTCGGGGAGCAGCCGTATTACGTCCTGCGGTCTCGGGTCGCTCGGGTCGATGAGCACTGGCGTCACGACGACGAGCAGCTCGGTCTCGTTGTTCTGCCAGCGTGTGCTGGTGAAGAGCTGGCCGATTATCGGGATGTCCTGGAGAAGCGGAATTCCGGCCTTCACCCTTTCCTGCTCGTTGGTGAAAAGCCCGGAGATGATCATGCTCTGGTCCTTGAGAACATCCACCGTGGTTTCGACTCGCCGCGTGCGGAAGGCGGGTACGCGGAACCCGGATATCACGATGCCGTTGACGAAATCAAGGCTCGAAACTTCCGGTCGCACCGCGAGCCGGATGATGTTGTCGCTGACCACCTCGGCGACGAAACGCAGACGGACTCCGAACTCCTTGTACTGAATAGAAATCCGGCTGACGTCGCCGCCCTGGACGACGGGAACGGGCAGCTCGCCGCCGGCGAGGAACGTTGCGGTATCCTTGTTACCGGCCATGAGATTCGGCTCGGCGAGCGTCTTCGCGCGTCCCCTCGTCTCTTCGAGATCGAGAAGAGCGAGAAAGTTCTTGGTCCCGAGATCGCTGAGAATCGTTACGAATCCAGCGTCCGACGGGAGCGTGATGGAGCCGTCCGCGCTGAAGACGTTATCAGTGCGGAACGTTCCGGTTCCCACGCGAGTGTGCTGATTGCGGTAGAGCCCAGAAAGTCCGACCTCGCGAATGAAGTCCTTCCTCACTTCGGCCATCTTGATGTAGAGGGCGATCTGCATTCTGTCGGCGGGCGAGTGCACGGAGATGCGGAAGTGCTGCCGCGAACCGTTCGCGAGCCAGATCAACGCGTCGGTCTCGCCCGGTCCCTTGGCGTTGATGACGAGCTCACGTGCGGCGATGACGACGACGTCTGCGACGTCGGGGTTGGCGATCGAAATCTTGGAAATCGACACCGGGGTGGTCAGCGGATAGGCACGGCCAATCGGGAGGTCAACCCGCGTGATTGGTCCAGCCTGTGCAGCGGCCGTGCCGCTTCCCAGAGAAAGCAGCGAGGCGGCGATTGCGAGCAACCGGCGCGCGGCATCGAATCTTGATCTCAGACGAACCTCCGAAGTGTTGCTTTTCGCTTGCGAACAGATGTGCGAACAGACGTATGACGCGAGATAGGTCGGTACCGTCACTGTTTACCCGCCGTGTCGAACTTTTGCGGCGTGGCCTTTCCCGCTCTGTAAACGTTGACGACAACCGAGTCCACTGCCGGGGGTTTCTGGATCACGACGACCGGTGGCGCCGCGGGCTTGGATGCGACGGCGGGCCTTCTGGCGGCGGGTCGATCTGAAACGGTCAGCTTTGGCGGTGTCGGTCTGCCGCCCTGAAGCTGGCGAAGAACGTCCACCGACGTGGCGCCCGCAGTCCGAACGCTGTCAGGATCGCCGTACCCTCGCAGGACGAGCTGAATCGAACCAGTGTTCATGGCAATTGCGAGGCGCTCGGCCTCCTCGGGCGTTACGCCAAGGGTCACCGTTGTCGCATTCGTGGATCTACCCTCGCGGTCGCGCTGGATCTCGGTGCCGACCGAAAGCACCCTCATGTTCTCCATGAAGAGCTTCGCGACCTGCTTGTCCGAATTGTCCGACTTGATCGTGACGAGTACGTCCACGCGGCTGTTGGGCTGAATGAGACCGCTGATGCCGGCGACGTCGTTGATGCGCACCGCCATCGCGCGCTGCCCCGGTGGAATCTTGAGCTCGAGACCCGGACCGGATCCCGTGGGCGCCAGACGACCTGGGACAATGGCTTCACCCGTGAAGACATTCACCCGCGTCACGCGGCCAGCGACTGAATCGATCGAGGCATAAGCTCCGGCCGGGATGATGTTGACCGGCCACACCACCGTCGCGAGCGCAACCCTGTCGACAAGGGCCCCTTCAGGGATGTCCTTGCTGGCGACCACGACAGAGCGCGTCACCGCCTTTGCTGAGTTGCTCTTTGCATCGAGCAGCCGGTAAGCGCCGAACGTGGCCGCTGCGGCAACGATGAGTGCACCCCAAAATACGATCTTGTAACGTCCGCCCATGCCCCTTCCTCGAAAGAGAACTAGTGTAGCCGCGGTCTGGCCGCGAAACCGGTAATTCCCGTCAGCACAAACCCGAGATCAGTTTGTTATCTGGCGCTCCCACCTGAAAACTGCCTTCTTCTTCATCTTGATCGTCCCGCCGGGTATCACGTTCAACGGTGTGCTTGTGGTCCAGTCGTAGGCGGTGTCTTCAACCGTCACCGTACCCTGCGCATCGGAAAAAGTGACGACCACCTTCGTGGTATCGATCGCGGGACCGCCGAACGGGATGAACGAAGCCTTGACTTTCATCTTCACCGAGTCGCGGCTCGCCGCAATCTGCGCCGCGGTGGCAGCAGGACTCTTCCACTCTCTCACTGCCGCGAAGCGAGCTCCCTCGCGCACGGCTGTGGCGAGCGAGTTCGAGGTGTAGAAGGCGCGCGCGAAATCCACCACGCCCCACACGACCAGAAGAAAGATGGGAAGGACCATGGCAAACTCGACCATTACGTTGCCGCGCTCGCTCTTCCATCGTCGGACTTTCATTTCATTCCTCCGTCAAGACAGCAGCAATCCAGGAGCCCAGGCGGCGACCAGAGCGCCGAACGAGAGCGCAATACCGTAGGGAAGTGTCTTCCTTTTTTCAATAGTGGTGTTTCCCGAAGCGAGCATCGACGGCCGGGCTGCTGCCAAAGCCAGCGTCGTCGCCGCGTCTCTCGCGCCGTAACTCCACAACATCCAGATCAGCGCGAGCACCGCCCCGGCCACCGCCGCGATCAGCGAGCCTTCGAGCGTGTGCAGCGGTCCGAGCCACGCCCCTGCCGCGGCAAAAAGCTTTACATCGCCGGCTCCGAGCCATCCCAAAGCGTAGAAGGGCAGCCAGCAGACCAAGCCTGTGACCAGTCCCCCCGTTGCTCGTAACGCGCCAGCGAGGGTCGGCGTAACAAACACGCCATAGGCCAACCCGAGCACTGCCAGCATCACTACGAGACGATTCGGAATTCGCCGCGAGCGAAAATCGCCCACCGCCCCGATCAGGAGAAGCAGCGTATACGCTGCGCCCGCAATCAGGCCGATGGGGCCATTGGCTAGGAACTGCGTCTGCTGCATCTAGTTTTTTCCAATGCGCGCGGCCGACCGGCTATGAACAGCTCAGGCATTGCCGATCGTTGTCGACGCACTGTCAAACATCTTGCTGATGCTCTGACCGAGAAACGCGGCTCCGAGTATGATCGCAATTGCAATCAGCACGAGAAGAAGTGCGTACTCGACGAGCGCCGCACCATCCTCGCGCCACACGAAATCGCGCAGAGCGTTTCTGAAATTCGTCATTCGAATTCCCGAAGAACGTAAGCCATCTGGAACCAAACCCATGAAGCCCAATCGTCGGGCCCCATGGGTTCGGAAGAAGTGTTTCCATCCCCGCGGCCAAGACCGCCAGGATTTCAGCGACCCGAAGGGTCGCTCCGGTCAGATCAGGTCAGGCAGTCGCCGATCTTCTTGAACTTGCTGCTGACGGTCTGTCCGAGGAACGTCACGCCAAGAATGCAGATAATGGCGATGAGCGCCACGAGAAGAGCGTACTCGACGAGCGCGGCTCCATCCTCGTTGGAAACGAAGTTCTTTACAGCTGTTTTGAGACTGGTCATGATGCGGATCCCCTGAAAATGTTGCCGGTGACAATCACCGAGTGCTGCCCGAAGGACGTTTCGGGCTCGCCGATGTAACGCGTGAATGGCAATTTTCTTCTTCGCCTGAGGACTCCTCACAGGAAGGCCTCACATTTGTGACACGGCTCAGCCCGTGTGGCGTTCTAATCGCCAGCCACAATTGTCTCCCCGCGGCGCTCAATCGGTGCCGCTGAGGGAAGCCCATACCTAAACGTCCTCACGCAGATACGCAAGGTTTTTTTTCTGGGGATCAGTCTGCTTGCCGACACCCACAGGGAAGAGCCATCTTGGCGCATCCATGAAGACAGCGCTGCCATCCGTCCCCGATATGATTTTCCTGATGGCGGCTTCCATCTTTGGCGTGGGAGGCGCCGTAAGGCTCACCCAGAGTGACGGGGACCTCGCCGCCCACATCAGAATGGGCGAATGGATCATCGCCATGCGGCAGCTCCCGGCTCACTCGCTTGCTTCTTATACTGTAGGGGGTGAGGCGCTGGTGGCTCCAGCATGGCTTAGCGAGGTCCTTTTCGCACTCCTGTTCAGGGCGGGCGGGCTTCCCCTCATCGCCATCGTTACGGGGCTGGTGATCGGCCTCACTCACGGCCTCATCGCGCTCTTTCTCCGCCGCCGGGGCGTAGATCCCCGGATTATCCTCGTTGGAGTCATTGCGAGCGTGTTCCTCGGGGCAAGCCACTGGCTGGCCCGTCCGCACATGTTCTCGATTCCTGGCGCGCTGATCACACTGCTGCTACTCGAGTCAGGCAAGCCCCGGACGAAGGTGATCTGGTTCTTCCCGCTTTTCGCACTCTGGGCGAATCTCCACGGCGGATGGCTGTTCGGGCTCATGCTTATCGGAGCGTACACCGTCGCGGAGGCGGGCGAGGCCTGGCTCGGCACCGACCGGCAGGCGTGGCTTGACCGTGCGCGCGCTCACGCCGTCTCACTGGCAGTGGCCGCCATGGCCACTCTGGCGAATCCCTATGGTGTCCGTCTCTACCGGGAAGTGTTCGGCGCCGTCACGAGTGTGTCTCTCGCGACAAGTATCGATGAGTACATGTCCCCGAATTTTCACGAGCTCGCGAATCTTCCTCTTCTCGCGGCAATACTCACGATTGTGGCGGTTCTGGCGCTGACTCCTCGCAGAATGCCGCTGCCATGGCTTGCCGTGTCGGGAATGGGACTGCTGTTCGCGCTGAATGCGTCTCGAAACGTCGCGCTTTTCGGAGTGACAGCGGTTCCACTGCTCGTTCTATACGCGAGCGGCCCCGCCAGGCCGCGGACTTTTCCGTTGTTCGCTGATTTCGCTCGAAGAGAAGCCGAGGCGGGAGTCGGTCGCTGGGCGCTTGCGGTCACCGTGCTGCTCCTCGCTCTCGGTCTCAACCGCGGATCCGTCGGAGGCGTATCCCTGATCGCGGATCGATTCGATGCGAAGAAGTTTCCCGTCGAGGCCGTTCGCCGAT
Organism: Gemmatimonadales bacterium; assembly: GCA_039931395.1. Lineage (GTDB taxonomy): Bacteria > Gemmatimonadota > Gemmatimonadetes > Gemmatimonadales > Gemmatimonadaceae > UBA4720. Next base: position 18,729 of record JBDTRZ010000023.1, on the reverse strand, counting down.
CGCGCGACGCGGGCCTGCAGGGACGCATCTTCGATCCCTGGATATGGGGCGGGTACATGATGTACGCCTGGCCGGGAAGCGCCCTGCATGTGGATCCGCTGAAATTCTCGCAGCTCACGATCGACTCGCACACCAGGATAGAAAGTCTGAGGCCTGGGTGGAAATCAGAGCTTGCGCGATGGAATGTCGAGCTGGCGATCGTCGAGACTGGGTCGGAGCTCGATTCCGCGCTGTCGCTGGAGCCGGACTGGACACGCTGGTACAAGGACAGCACGGCAGTCGTGCTTCGTCGCAAAGCGGACGAAACCCTTTCACCACAACGCGAATGACTGGCCGCTACCCGGTGCAGGATCCCCTGAGCCGATTCAACCGCCTCTACTCGGAGGCGCAGAAGCTGGATCGTGCGGTTCTTCCTGATCCGAGCGCGATGTCTCTCGCGACGGTGGGAATGACCGGCAATCCCTCGGTCCGCATCGTTCTAATGAAGGACGTGGACGAGCGCGGCTTCGCGTTCTACACGAATCTCGAAGGCAGGAAAGGGCGCGAGCTCCGAACGCGGCCCGCGGCGGCGATCTGTTTTCACTGGGCTCCGCTCGAGGTGCAGGTGCGGGCGGAAGGTCCCGTAACCCAGGTGAGCGATTCGGAAGCCGATGAATACTTCGCCACCCGGCCTCGCGACAGTCAGATCGGCGCGTGGGCGTCGATACAGAGTCAGGCGATCGAGAACGCCGGCGATCTCGCGGACAGCGTCGCTGAAGCCGAGCGGCGATTCAAGGGAAAGAAAGTGCCGCGTCCGCCGTTCTGGTCGGGCTTTCGTCTTCGGCCGGAAAAGATCGAGTTCTGGAAGTCGCGTCCGGGCCGCCTGCATGAGCGGCACCTCTACACACGCGCGGGCGACGGCTGGACGATGGAGACGCTCTATCCATAACCGGTACCGCATCCCGGTCTGATCCCCTAGACTTTGGGGATGACGACGATCCGCATGCCCGCTCCGCCCGATGTCGGACTCACCACAGGATGGACAGTCGACTCCGCCCGCGCTCTGTACAACATCGAAGGGTGGGGCATCGGGTATTTCGACATAAACGAAAAGGGACATGTCGTCGTTCGGCCCGAGGCCGACGACCCGGCGCGCGAGCTGGACCTCTTCGAGCTTGCCAACGATCTCGAAGCTCAGGGTGTTGGCCTGCCGTTGCTTCTTCGCTTCTCCGACATACTTCGTTCGCGCATCGAATCACTCAACTCCCGATTTGCGCGCGCGATAACCGAATACGATTATCGCGGCGGATACACCACGGTCTACCCGATCAAGGTCAACCAGCAGCGGCACGTCGTCGAGGAGATCGTGGAATTCGGAAAGGAGTCCGGCGTCGGCCTCGAGTGCGGCAGCAAGCCCGAGCTGCAGGCCGTGCTCGCACTGGCCGAGCACACCGACCATCTCATCGTGTGCAACGGATACAAGGACGAGGAGTTCATGCGCCTCGCGATGATGGGTCAGAAGCTCGGCCACAACGTCTTCATCGTTCTCGAGCAGCTGAGTGAAGTCGATGTTCTGCTGCAGGTCGCCGACGAGCTCGGCGTTACGCCGACAGCAGGCGTTCGCATCAAGCTGCACTCCGAAGGCTCGGGCCGCTGGGCCAGGAGTGGCGGCGAGAAGAGCAAGTTTGGCTTGAGCACCGCGCAGCTCGTCAAGCTCGTCGACCGGTTGCGCGATGCCGGCCGGCTCGACGTCCTCAAGCTGATCCACTTTCATCTTGGATCGCAGATCACTGACATCCGCTACATCAAGGCAGGACTCCAGGAGATCACGCGATACTATGCGGAGCTTCGAGGCATGGGCGTCGACGTGACACACGTGGACGTCGGCGGAGGACTCGGCGTCGATTACGACGGATCATGCTCCACCTCTCAGGCGAGCGTCAACTACTCTCTTCAGGAATACGCAAACGACGTAGTGTACACACTCGCTGAATCGTGTCGTGAGCAGGAGCTTCCGATGCCGCATATCATCAGCGAGTCGGGGCGCGCGCTCACCGCGCATCACGCGCTTCTCCTCCTGAGCGTCATCGACGTGGAATCCCAGGCGGACAACGTCATGCCGGAGCTGGGCGAAGACGACCACTCGTTTCTGCATGAGATGGCAGCGGATCATGCGGCGATCACGGCGCGCCGCGTCCGCGAAGTCTACCACGACGCAACGTTTGCCAAGGAAAGAGCGCAGGAGCTGTTCAACAGCGGAGTGCTGACCCTTCGCGAGCGGGCACTCGCCGAGCAGATCTACATCGCGACGATAACGTCTGTCGCGCGCATGGCGCAGAAGGACCGCGAGGAATTCTCCGACATCATGCTGGATCTGGAAGCGACATTGACCGATCGCTACTTCTGCAATTTCTCCCTCTTCCAGTCGCTGCCCGACAGCTGGGCGATCGACCAGCTATTTCCCGTGATGCCGATACACCGTCTGGACGAGGAGCCCTCGAGGCGGGGGACCATTCAGGACGTCACGTGCGATTCCGACGGGAAGATCGAGAACTTCATCGGCGGCCGGAGCGCGATACCGAGCTTGCCGCTCCACGCGTTCACGGATGGCGAACCGTACATTCTGGGGATCTTTCTCACAGGCGCGTACCAGGAGATTCTCGGCGACCTGCACAATCTGTTCGGCGATACCAACGCCGTGCACATACGTCTGTCGGAGAACGGCTACGAGGTCGCGGAGCTCGTCCACGGCGACACCGTGACGGAAGTCCTGGCCTACGTGCAGTTCCGTGCATCCGATCTCCTCGCGACATTCAGGCGCAAGGTTGCTGCTGCCAAGGGCATCACGCGACAGGAGGCCAACAGCTTCATCGCCGACTACGTCGCTGGCCTGGAAGGCTATACGTATCTGGAAGGCGAAGCAGCCCGCTAACTGAGCTTTCGCCTTGAGGCTCGCGCTTGGTCTCAGAGACCCGGGGACCGAAGGAGTCCCTGCAGATTCATCTCCTTCCCGTCCTCCTGCGCTCTCGCGCCGGCTCGCATTCGCGGCCGCGGTCGCGACCCCCGCCGCGTTTCTATCCTATGTCGAGCCGCTGCGAGGCGGCGCACTTCCCGATTTCAGCCAGGCGTGGTTCGGCGCAGTCGCGCTGCTGCACGGAGGAAATCCGTACAACCTGATCGGCCCCGGACTCGTCTACAACCACGACTTCCACTCAATATACCCGCTCACCTCGAGCGTCGTTGTTCTGCCCCTCGGGCTCCTTCCCGAGCTTGCTGCAACTTTCGTTTTCGTCTGGATCTCCACCGCACTCTTTGCGTACGCGATGACACGCGACGGCTGGCATCGCCTCCCGGTGTTTCTCTCTTCGGCGTTCGTGATTGCCGCCCGTCGCGGCCAGTGGTCGCCTCTTCTCACCGCGGCGTACAGCCTGCCGTGGCTTGCCTGGACATTGCCGGCGAAGCCGAATATCGGTCTCGCTGTTTTCGCGTCGTTCTCTTCGAAGCGGATGGTAAAGGTTGCGGTTTTTGGAGGAGGCCTGCTTTGCCTCGTCAGCCTGGCGCTTCTGCCGACCTGGCCGCGGGATTGGCTGTCACACCTGAACGAAGCTCGTCACACCGCCGCGCCGATCATGCAGCGTGGGGGATTCCTGGTGCTGCTTGCACTGCTTCGATGGAGACGTCCCGAGGCGCGCATGCTCGTCGCGCTGGCCTGCATCCCCCAGTCGATGTACTGGTACGACATCCTGCCGCTGTTCCTGATTCCGGCGACGTTTCGAGAGAGCCTCGTACTCGCGCTGGTGTCATCCACCGGGCTCATCTTCGAGGGCTTCCTTCTCGATGACTCGAACCTCCTCACACTCTACAGGGATTTCAATTCACTCATCGTGGCAGTTGCCTATCTCCCCGCGACGATAATGGTGCTGCGCCGGCCAAACGTGGGCGCCATTCCATTCCTCCGAAAAAAACTGCCTGAGCGATCCGGCTAGCGACGCTCGGGGCGGCTCATGTTCACGTATTCCTGAGTGAGGATCTGCTGGAATGCCCGGCCCGCTACCAGCGCGGCGACGGAAGGCTTCCCCGTGTAGTGCACGACTGATTTCGCAGCGTTGTCGAAGACGTAGCTTCCCGTGGGATCGACGAAGCCGAATCCGTTCGAGAAGGAGTAGAAGGCGAACGAGCTCGCGCCGGGAGCGAAGATGTCCTTTCCCCAGATGAACCGGTCGCTGGGAAGCCCGAGCTGGCCGAGCAGAACCTTCGGAATATCGAATTGAGAGAGCGTGTGGTGGATCACCGTATCTCTCACCGCGAGCGCGCCACCCAGCCATAGCATTGGAATTCGATACTGCTCCGGTGCCGCGGCGAAAGCGGGCCCGCGGAACGGGTACGGGCTCCCGTGATCCGCCACGATTATCAAAAGCGTGCTGTCCCACCAGCTGCTTGCCTTCAGACGCTCGACGAAGCTTGCCACTGCCTTGTCTGTGTAAGCCTGAGCATTCAGGAATCTGCTCTCGGTTTTGTTTCCACGGATGAGAGCAGGAGGTGGAACCCTGAATGGCTCATGGCTGCTCAGCGTGAGCGTCACCGCGAACACCGGCGCCTTGCCGGAATCCACTGCGCTGAAAAGTCGTCCGAGCGTGTATGGATCGTGCGCTCCCCACGGGGATTTCCAGTAAACGGGATCGATATCCTTCTTTTCGAGGATCTCGTCGTAATGCCCGGACATGAGGTATCTGAGACGGTTGTCGAACTCGAGGGGCGCGCCGTAGTAGTAGCCCGTTCGATAACCGGCCTTCGACAGCTCGGTACTCAGGCTAGGCAGTGCAGCGGAGCGTGGAGAGGAGCTCAGCGGACCCGTCACAGGGTGCGATGGAAAGCCGCTCAGGACCGCGACCAGTCCGTTCGTCGTTCTCGAGCCGGATGAATAGAGGCTGTCGAATAGAATCCCCTCTCCCGACAAGCGCGTGAAGCCGGGTGTGATTCCTTCGCGCCCGCCAAGCGGCTCCACGACTTTTGCGGTCAGTCCCTCCCAGAGGAGAAGGACAATCCTGCTCGGCCGTTTCGACAAAAGCTTCGTTCGAGCACCGGTGTCTGGTGTTGTGGACTGCGCGAGCAGGCTGTCCACGATCCGCTTGGCAACTTCGGGCCTCGTGAATCTCTCGACTCGACTCTCGGTCGATGGGTCGGTGGCGGAGACGGCAAGATTCCACACCGCGTTGACCGCTGCCCTGTTGGCGAATGGATCATGGGAGAAGAATACGCTGCTCGCGGTCATCGGGATCCGCCAGCGGAATCCGCCTTGCGCCGCGACTGCCAGTGTTGGGAAAAGGACGACGATCATCAGCAGCGACTGGCTCTGAGTGATCGGCGGCAACCGGTCGGCGAAGGGCAGGACAGCGATTCTGAAGACCACGATCGCTGCGACCAGCAGTGCGATGAAAATTCCCGAAAGCAGAAACAGTGGCGAGCCGGAGGCCGAGGCGAATGCTTCTGAAGGAGTCGACAGAAAACGGAGCGCCGACGCATCGATCCTGAATCCCCAGACCTTGAAGATTTCCAGATCGGCTACGACGGCGAGAGCTGCGACGAACAACAACAGCAGAGTGTAGCCGGTGAGCAGCCTGCGGATCAGCCGGCTGGGAAGAAATCCATCGCGTGCCACGAGACAGACAGGGACCAGAGTCAGCGCGCATGCGGTCGACACATCCATCGGGAAGCCACGAACCAGAGTGCCGAGGACGAGCGCGGCATCGAGGTTCTCTGTGTGTCTCCACTCGTACAGGAGGAACAAGATGCGCGCGCTCTCGAAGAAGAGCACCCAGTAAAAAAGGTAGAGGACGAGAAACCGCGCGCGGGTCGACATACGGGTCTTGGGGGCCTGGCAGGCAGTCGCGACCTCATATGAAGCGGAGCCAATGTCAACGTTGCGTCATCTTTGGTCAAGCGGTGCACACGAGCTGCCGCGCGAGATTGTCGATGGCTTGCAGGTCATTCTGTCGTCAGCCACTTTGATGCGTGCCGATCCCAGCGGATGCTCCGACAGGTGCTGACATGACGCGGTCCACCTGGGCGGACGAGTGGGAGCAAACCTACGGACGCCACTGGGCCACGAAGCTGGCGGTCCTTGGCGTCCTCCTCGTCATTCGTGGGTTTCTCGAGACGCTGAGCGATGCAGACCTGCCGATGCACCTTGCGATCGGTGAATGGATCGTCCGGCACCGGGGTGTGCCGGTCGTGGAACCGTTCGCCTGGAGTCGCTCCGGCGCGCCGTTCTACGCCTACTCGTGGGCCATGGACGTCGTGATGTACAGACTTGCCGAAACGACGGGCAAGGTTGGTTTGCGACTGCTGCAGGGACTGATGATGGCGGGTGCGGGTGCATCGATGATCGTCCTCGGCCGTGCGGCTCGCTGGGATCCGCGAACGTCATTGCTGATAGCAGCCTTGAATGTGTTCATTCTGGCAACCGTCGTGTCGTCTGTCCGTCCGCAGGCCATTCTCTTCACACTCGTCCCTCTCGCATGGGCGTTCACCTACCGGGCGCTGTATTCCGACAGACCGAGGGGAGCGATTGTCGGGCTGGCGATCCTGAGCGTGATCGCGGTCAACACCCACATCTTCTTTCCGCTCATTGTTGCGCCATGGTTGCTCTGGCTAGCCGATCCGCCGCGCGAACGGTGGCGAGTCTATGCGGTTGTGGGAGTCACTCTCGCCGGTTGGCTGATAACTCCCTACGTCCTGGTATGGCCGCAGATGTTCAGTGCGAGCCTGCAGCCGAATCTGCTTTTGAGTCCGCCAACTCCGGTCAAGGAAGCACAGCCCGGTTTTGTCTCGATGGGAGCTCACTGGTCGCTCATTCCACTCGCGTTCTTCCTTGGAAGTCTTCCGTTGCTGTGGTCGACCGGATCTCCGTCACGTCGCCACCGATTGGTCTGGGGATTGGCCTGGCTCGCCGGTCTCATGGCATTCGCGATTGCGGCGCGAATGCTTCTCCTGTGGTGGATGCTCGTTCTTCCACTCGCAGCGGCGGGTATTCACGCAATCGCCCGGTACCTTCTGGCGAACGAGGATCAGGGCCGCAGACTGTGGCGTATTACCGCCGTATGGGTTGTGTGCGTCCTGCTGCTTCTGTCGATCGGATCGTTCGAGGCAGATGCATGGAGCTTCGAGGATCCCGCGAGACATCGTCTCGCCCCGATGAAGGAGCGCGGCCTCGACCAGCTGGCGAAGTGGCTGGAGTGCAACACGCGGGAAAAAGCGCGCGGCAAGGTGTACACTGTTTTCAACTATGGCAGCGCGCTCACCTGGCGGCTTCCGAATTATTCGATGTCGATAGACGGCAGAACGATCTTCCCGGATTCAGTCGCCAAAGCCGAAGCTTATCTCAGGCCGCTTCGTGACACGGTGAGCTATGGACCATGGAGAAGCGCTGAGCTGGCGATCATCCCGACCAGCAGCACCGTGGCTGATGTGATGCGTCACGCACCTGGCTGGCGCGAGATCACCATCGTCGATCTCGCGGAGACCGCAGCTTCGCTCTGGGTGACCGATGCCTGGTGGTCGAGGTTTGGACGCGTTCCACTTCCGCGTTATCCGCTGTCGCTCGTCACGCTGGACGATGAGTCAGCACCACCTTCCTGCGCGGCTCTCGTCAGACGTGCTCCGAAGACCTAGGCTCCCAGCGACTTCTCGACTTCCTTCCAGTTGACGACGTTCCACCACGCCGTGATGTAGTCGGGACGCCGGTTCTGGTAGCGCAGGTAATACGCGTGCTCCCAGACATCGAGGCCGAGTATCGGCGCGGACTTTCCTTCCATGAGAGGATTGTCCTGATTGGGCGTGCTTGTGATGCTCAGCTTGCCACCGTCGTTCACCAGCCACACCCATCCGGATCCGAACCTTCCCGTTCCTGCGGCCGACCATTGTTCCTTGAACTTGTCGAAACCGCCGAACGATTCGGAGATTGCGCTTCCGATTTTTCCACTCGGTTGTCCGCCGGCGTTCGGTGCCATCCACTTCCAGAACATCGAATGGTTCCAGTGGCCACCGCCGTTGTTGCGCACAGCGGCTCGCACGGCTTCGGGGACCGTGCCGATCCCGCGCAGCAGGGCGTCGAGTGACTTGCCCGCAAGCTCGGGCGCCTTCTCTACCGCTGCGTTCAGGTTGTTGACGTAGGTCTGATGATGCTTGCCGTGATGGATCTGCATCGTGGCCGTGTCGATGTGCGGCTCGAGAGCGTCGAATCCGTAGGGCAGATCTGGAAGCTGGAAAGCCATCTTGTGCTCCTTGTTAGTTCGCAGCGGCGGCGGTTTTTCGCCGCTCCCGCCACCAGCTGATGATGGCGGGAAGGATGGAAACGAAGATCACCGTCAGCACGAGGATCTCGATGTGCTGGTCGATTCCCGGAATATAGGTACCGAGGAAATAGCCAGTGAACAGCATGCTCCATACCCACAGGACTGTTCCAAGGATGCTGATCACCAGGAACTGGCGGTATGGCATCTGGCCCACACCGGCTACGACTGGCGAGAACGTGCGGATGATTGGCATGAATTGAGCGAGGATGATCGCCTTTCGTCCGTGGCGCGCGTAAAACTCCTGGGCACGATACACATGCTTCTTGTTGAACAGCAGGGAATCTTCCCTGGTGAATATCCTCGGCCCGGTCATGCGGCCGATCATGTAACCGCAGGAGTTGCCGAGTGTCGCCGCGATGTTGAGAAGCGCACCGAGGAAATAGACGTTGAGCAACCCGCGCGCCGAAACGAGCCCGGCTGTGACGAGAAGCGAATCGCCAGGAAGAAAGAAGCCGATGAGAAGTCCGGTCTCTGCGAAGACGATCGCCGTAAGGCCGGCATATCCGGCCCACTTTATGAGAGCGGGAAGATCGGAGAGGTTCGCGAAAAGCTCGCGGATCTGGTCCATGAAGCGGCTGTGAGGGGGAATGCAGGATAGAAGAAGGTCAAGTTCAACCTTTGATCCCGCCTGGTCAACCGTAGTAGCGCTCGCGGCCAGAGCGCCCGAGCCGTCGGGCAACAGATGGCATCGAAAGGGACTCTCAGAGCGCACGGAACGCATCTTCCACTTCGGCTCATCGCTCGTCATCGGTCTCATCGCGACTGGATGGATATGGTCCATCGTGACCGCACGCGATGAAGTCGCGGCAGGTGTCTCGTCGACGACGGGTATCATCACGCGGGCGCTGTCGGATTCGCGATCACCCACCGTCGCGTATCTGACCGACGCTGCGCTCGAATTCGTGGACCCCATGCGCGGAGAGAGCGGCAAGCTGCGCGCGCGCCTTCAGCAGCCGGGACAGGAGCTTCACGTGGATACGCTCCCGCACGGTGCCGTCGCGACCTTCTCGACAGGTGAAGCACCCGAATCGACGAGCGTCTCCATACCGCGCGAAACCGGCATCTGGTCCGTCGCGATAGAGATCGGAAACGCAATCAGGCCAATCGCCGACTTCTCGGTGATCACGCTCAAGCCGGCCTCCGCGAAGCGCGCCGGCCGCATCGGACTCTACTACATCGGGAACTGGCCGCGGGCGGGAAAGGCATCGGCAAAGGTTCGTTACGACGCGCCGTCTGGATTCATCGAGGTGTCCCGCGACCGGCAGGACACCGAGCTCTCCGACCATTTCCGGCTGCGCGATTTTTTTCCGCACGACCAGCAGAACGTGTGGCCGAAGTACATCGTGGTCGACATGAAGCTCGTGGACAAGCTCGAGCTGACCCTCGGGGAGCTCGAGAAGCAGGGAATCCCGTCGAAGGGCGTGAGAGTGCTGAGCGGCTTCCGAACGCCGCAGTACAACAAGGGCGGAGGTAACCCCAGAGGCCGGGCAAGCCTCAGCCGCCACATGTACGGGGACGCGGCCGACATCTTCATCGACAACGACGGAAACGGGAGCATGGACGACCTCAACCACGACGGCCGGGTCAACCTGAACGACGCCAGGGTGATCCTTGCTGCGGCGAATCGCGTGGAAGCGGCACACCCTTCGCTGATAGGAGGCGTCGGGGTCTACGCGGGCACTTCCGCCCATGGGCCTTTCACTCATATTGACACGCGCGGGTACCCCGCACGTTGGATCGGAACCGGAGACAACTAATGGATGATGCGACTGTAGTGGCCGCGCATAGCGCCCCCGAGTCCCAGGCGGAAAGGGGCTCGCCGAAACCTCCTCGCACCGACCCCTCCATGCCGGTGCGATCCGCCGACCTCGAGCCCTACACCGGACTCGGGTACCTGTCGAAGCTCTTCAAGCTCATGGCCGCGGTGCTTCTCCTCTTGCTCCTCTCGGAGATTGTCACCGGCCTCATCGCTCAGGGAACCGCGGCGATTCCGACACTGCTCGGAGAAGTCAGCCGGCTGGTCGTTCTTGCCGGGCTGCTCTACGGCAGCGGAGATCTCGCGCTGCTCCTGATCGACATAGGCCATGACATCAGAGCGACGCGCATATTGCTTGGCCGCCAGGCTTTGCACGAAGAGCATGGGGCCAAGCGCGATCCGACAGCGTTCGTGGAGCGCGGCCCGAGATGATTTGAGCGCGCGCCGCGTCACTCCGGTACGACTGTTGCCATAGCGGTGTTAGCCGCGGAATCGCGGAACAACCCTTACCGAGGATTCGTCAATGCTCTGGACGATTGCAATGGTTCTGCTGATCCTGTGGATACTCGGCTTTTTCGTGGTTCACATCGGTGGCGGGCTCATTCATATCCTGCTCGTCATCGCCGTCATCGTCGTCATCTATCGTCTCGTAACCGGCAGGCCGGTCGTCTGACGAAGTGAAACGGCCGGCTCTTCGTGCTGTCAACGGCAAGCGCGAGGAGCCGGCTTTCGCATGACCACGTCCCGCGTGTCCGCGGTTCGGGTGGTTCTCTACGAGCCGCAGGATCCGATCAACATCGCCGCGACGATTCGCGCGATGAAGAACATGGGAGCCAGCGAGCTGCGCCTGGTGCGACCGGTAGCATACGATCCATATCGTCTGGTCGGAGTTGCGCACGACACTCAGGAAATCATCGAAGGGATCAGGCATTTCGACGATCTGGAGAGTGCGTTGACCGATTGCGTGCGGGTGGCCGGCTTCACCGCCCGCCGGCGCGCCGCGAAGCGCCGGATTCTCACGCCCAGAGAAGCGGCCGGTGACCTGCTCTCATTCGCTGACGGCGGTCCGACTGCGATCCTGTTCGGCAGGGAAGACAAGGGACTGCCCAACGACGCACTCGATCTCGCGCACACGGTGGTGACGATCCCCACCACGACTCATGCCTCGCTCAACCTCGCACAGGCGGTGCTCATTGGATTGTACGAGCTGCACGTCGCCGCGGCCGACGCCACGCGACGGCTCGCTCCGCCGCGAAAGGCCGCCGACGCGCCGACAAGCGCGCAGCTCGAGCTGCTTTTTACGGATGCCCGCCGGGCACTCACCGAGATTGCGTTTTTCAAGACGCGCAATGACGAGCACGTGATGAGATCGCTTCGGTCGATCGTGTTCCGCGCATCTCCCGACGGCAGGGAGGTCGACCTGTTGCGTGCAATGGCCATCGAAGTGCTTCGCACCATCGACCGGGTGTCAGGAGTCAAGGCGACACGATGACGCAGGCACCGGCATCGATCGAGAATCGAGTCGCCTGGCCGTGGGGCACGAACGAGCCCACAACACGAAAGCGCGTGGTCGTCGCGGCGACGATCGCGGTACTCATGTGCGCGACGTTCTATGTGATCCATTTCGTTAACCAGGTGCTCGACCCCGCGCAGCCGATGCATTCCGACTTCAGCCCGGTGTGGTACGGTGCGCACGCGCTACGGGAAGGACAGAATCCTTACGATCTGATAGGACCGGGCATGCAGATCCAGTCGCGATGGCCCGCGCTTTATCCCGCGACAGCCTATGTCCTCGCGCTTCCCTTCACGCTGATCGGCGAGAAATGGGCTTCGGTGCTCTTCGTAGGCGTGTCGAGCTTTCTCCTGGTCTTTGGTGCGACTCGGGACAGCTGGCATCGGCTGCCGATGTTCGCGTCGGTTCCTTTCCTGACCGGGATCATACTCGGCCAGCTGTCGGTCATCATCACCGCCGTTCTTTTTCTGCCATGGCTCGCAGTCATCTCCTGCGCAAAGCCGCAGATCGCTCTGCCGATGATCATCACTTCGAAGCAGCGCATTCTGATCGCAGCAGTCGGCGGTGCCGTCGTCCTGGGAATAAGCCTCATCATGCTTCCAGGCTGGCCGCAACAGTGGCTTGGGTTCGTGCGGCATACGCCGCAGTTTCGTCCTCCGATCGTGAACTTCGGCGGGTTCCTGATCCTGCTGATTCTGCTCAGGTGGAGGCGGCCCGAGACATGGATCATCGCGACGATGGCTGTCATGCCACAGAGCTGGTATCCGTACAACTGGATCGTGCTCCTTGCGGTGCCGAATACCTACAGGGAAGCCATGCTCCTCACGATCATTTCTTCGGCAGGGGGGCTCGCGGGCGAGTATGCAGTTTACGGGATGCCGAGACTCGCGATGTGGCAGGTTGGCGGCGCCTTCTCGGTCGCGTTTGCATATCTGCCCGCCACACTGATGATTCTCGGGCGACCCAACATCCGTGACGCTCAGCGCTTGCGGTGAAAATCTTGCGTGGTCATTTTTCCCGCCATCTTTCGGCTTGTGAAATTGTTCACAAACCCGATCAATTGACTCGCATTTCAGATCGCCGATGACTACGCAGAGGAAATGGCTCGCCATACCCGGTTTCCTCACACTGGCCGCGGCTGCCGCAATGCTCTCTGCCTACGCAGGCGCAAGCTCGACGCAGGGTAACAGCCCGAAGCAGCCGGTGCCCTTTCCACACCCGACGCACGTCAAGACTCTCAAGATGAACTGCGTCTACTGCCATTTTTCCGCGACGAAATCGCCCGATCCGGGACTTCCTGCGATGGGAACCTGCATGGGATGCCACACCGTGGTCGGCATCGACAAGCCGGGCGTGAAGACACTCACGGCATTCTGGAACAAAAGGGAGCCGGTGCCATGGGTCCGCATCCACAAGCTCCCCGAATACGTGCACTTCCCGCACATGCGTCACGTGAACGCCGGCGTGACATGCCAGACATGTCACGGCGACGTGCAGAACATGGCGCAGGTTTCACAGCAGAATTCGCTCAACATGGGATGGTGCGTGAACTGTCACGTCGGCCGGTCGAACCCTCCGCTCAAGGCGCGCTACGATTGCGCTACCTGCCATTACTGATGCGCATCCAAAACGAGAACACCTGCGAGTCGCCTGAATGAGCGAAGATAAAACGACGGCGGGAGTGAGGCGCCGCGACTTCCTCAGGGTGATCGGCGCGACGACCGCGGCCACGACGATGGTCGGATGCTCATCCGAGCGCGTGGAGAAACTGATCCCGTATCTCGTCTCCCCCGACGAGACGGTGCCGGGTGTCTCGACGTATTACGCGACGACGTGCCGGGAATGCTCCGCGGCCTGCGGAGTCATCGCGGAGACCCGTGATGGGCGCACGATAAAACTCGAGGGAAATCCCTCGCACCCGCTGAATCGCGGCGCTCTTTGCGCCCGTGGCCAGGCCGCCCTCCAGGGACTGTACAATCCGGATCGCTATCGCGGGCCGATGATTCGCCGCGGCGGACGCCTCGTGCAGACCACATGGGACGATGCGCTCAAGGTCCTCACGCAGAAGCTCGGTGAAGTTGGCGGCAACGCGCAGAACGCGGTGTTCGTCAATCGCCACGAGTCGGGAAGCTTTCCCGCTTTTCTGAATGGATGGCTTGCGGGCCTCGGAATTCCCGCAGCGCTAAGCATCGATCCCGATGCGGATCATGCAGCGATCGCCGCAAACCGGCAGGCCTACGGCGTAGCCTGGCCACGCTATGATTTCTCCGCGGCAAAGCTGATCGTTTCGTTCGGCGCTGATTTCCTCGACGGATGGGGAGCGAGCGTTCCGCAGCAGCTCGACTTCGCCGATGCGCGCGCGAAGCTGACAGATGCACCTCGCCTGATCTATGTGGGACCGCGCCGGTCGCTCACAGGTCTCAACGCGGATCAGTGGATCGACGCGCGGCAAGGCTCCGAGCTGGCGATCGTACACATGCTCGGCGGTTCCGGTGCGGTGAGTCCGCAGCAGGCATCTCAGGAAAGTGGATTGGACGTCGCGACACTTGTGGCGCTGAAGAACGAATTCGACGCGGCGCGGCCTGCGATGGTGCTTGCCAGTGGAGCAACCCCGCATGGAATGGAGCTGTGCCTCGCGGCGTACAACGTGAACTCCGGAAGCGGAGCCGTTGGCACGACGATCAAGCCTGCCGAGGCGATCAACAGCTTTGAGGGAATGGACTCGCCGTCGCAGCTTCGCGCGCTCGCCCAGCGAATGCAGGCGGGGACGGTGCCTCTCCTGATGGTGAGAAACGTCAATCCCGTCTACATGATGCCCAGGTCGTCGGGATTTGCGGCAGCGATAGCGAAGGTGCCGTTCAAGGTCAGCTTCTCTTCGATCACCGACGATACGAGCGCGATGGCCGACCTCGTTCTCCCCGACAATCACTCGCTCGAAAGCTGGGGCGATGCGGAGCCGGTGCGCGGCACTCTGTCTCTCCAGCAGCCGACGATGGACCCGGTGTTCGACACGCGCGCTACCGCTGACGTTCTGATCTCCCTGTCGCGCACGGGCGCACAGACGACCGGCGCGGCCGATTACAGAACGACGCTGATCTCGAGATTCTCCGGCGGTGCGACGGGCCTCGCCGCCGCGCTCCCGAAAGGAATCTCGAGCGGAACCATTCCAGCTCCCGCAGCGTCACGTACGCTGCCCGCTCCGGTTGCTGCGGCCGCGACGAACGGTGACTACTACCTGATGGTGTACCCGCACCCGATGCTCGGCATCGGCGACGGCGCGAACAAGCCGTGGCTGCAGGAGCTCCCCGATCCGGTGACGAAGATCGCGTGGCAGACAGTCGCGGAGATTCATCCCTCGACGGCGAAGAAGCTTGGAGTCGAGAACGGGGATCACGTCAACGTGGAGACATCCGCGGGTCGTCTCTCGCTGCCGGTCTACGTCTATCTCGGCATTCGTCCCGACACGGTCGCAATTGCAGCAGGCCGGGGTCACGCTGACACCGCCGGACGCTACGCGAAGGCGGGGAAAAATGCTTTCGACCTGCTCCCGTATTCCGAGGACCTGTCGGGCGCAGTTGCCCACGCATCCACCAGGGCAAGGGTCACGAGGGACGGTGCGTTCTCACGTCTCGTGACGACCGAAGGGTCGGCGCGACAGCACGGGCGCGGAATTGGGCAGGCAGTGATGGTGGCCGACCTCGGACACGCCGGGGGAGAGGGAGCGAAGCCGGCTGCCGGTGAACACGGGGCTGAAGCCGGAGCTCCGGAGTTTCCCGGCGATGCGAGTCACGAGTTTCTTCCCGGACTTCGCTCCCCGACGGCGAACGACGCGCAGGGAGAGCTCGGCGGTCCGGGTCAGAAGTCGAAGGAGAAGGGGATGTACGATCCCGCCCACTGGAGCGGAATGGCGAAGCGTCGGTGGGCGATGACTGTCGATCTCGCCCGGTGCACCGGCTGCTCAGCATGCGTCACCGCATGCTACGCCGAGAACAACATTCCTACCGTCGGTGCGGACTGGCAGGGGTCGAAGTTCCTGCCTGACAGAACGGGATTCGGCGCCAACATCACGCGAAGCCGCGAGATGGCGTGGATCCGGCTCGAGCGCTACTTCGAGGGCGGCGAGGATGGCAGCGCGAACTTCGAAACCCGCTTCGTGCCGATGCTCTGCCAGCACTGCGGCAATGCTCCGTGCGAGCCGGTCTGCCCGGTGTACGCGACATATCACGCGCCCGATGGACTGAACGTGCAGGTCTACAACCGCTGCGTGGGAACCCGCTACTGCTCGAACAACTGTCCGTACAAGGTGCGCTACTTCAACTGGTTCGGATATGGAGAGCCGGCGCGGTCGCAGTACGCGTTCCCCGAGCCGCTGAACTGGCAGCTCAATCCAGACGTGACTGTGCGTGGCAAGGGCGTGATGGAGAAGTGCACGTTCTGTGTGCAGCGGATTCGTGAGGCCGAAAACCGCGCTTCACTCGAGCATCGCGGCATTCAGCCTGACGAGTTCACGACCGCCTGCGCGGAAGCGTGTCCTTCGCGCGCCATCACGTTCGGCGACGCGGCTGACGAGCGCTGGACCGTCGCCAGCCTGGTGAACGACGAGCGTGCGTATCACGTGTTCGAGGAGCTCAACACGTACACGGCCGTGGTTTACCTGAAGAAGGTAAGTCATCCAGTTGTGGCTCTGGGGGGACACTGATGGCGACGATGGCCAGGCCAGTCGGCACGGACGAGCCACGGCGCCCCAACATCGCCAGCGCCGACGTTCAGCTCCCGGCGGTAAAGGATTACGAGCAGGTCGATCGCGAGATCACCGGCACTCTCCACCCGACAGCCGCATGGTTCATCGGACTCGCCGTCGCGGTTTTCTTCCTGATCGTCGGCATCTCCGCGTGGATGTGGCAGATCTACAACGGACTTGGAGTCGCGGGATACAACCCGCCGGTGATGTGGGGCGTGTACATCATCACCTTCGTGTTCTGGGTCGGTATCGGACACGCGGGCACGCTGATCTCGGCGATTCTCTATCTCTTCCGGGCTGGATTCCGCACGACGATCTATCGCTGCGCGGAAGCGATGACGGTGTTCGCCGTCATGACGGCCGGACTGTTTCCGATTCTCCACCTCGGCAGGCCGTGGAAGTTCTTCTGGCTCATCCCTTATCCGAACTGGCGCTACATCTGGCCGCAGTTCAAGAGCCCGCTCGTCTGGGACGTGTTCGCGATTCTCACGTACCTCACTGTCTCGTCCACGTTCCTCTACGTCGGACTCATTCCCGACATCGCGGTACTGCGCGATCGCGAGAAGAATCCTGTCAGGCGGCGCATTTACGGGGTGCTCTCCCTGGGATGGCGCAACTCCGACCGCGAGTGGAGGCATTTTGCGAGGGCATATCTCTTCCTCGCTGCGTTCTCCACACCGCTCGTGCTGTCCGTGCACTCGGTGGTGTCGTTCGACTTTGCCATGGCGCTGACGCCGGGCTGGCACACTACAATCTTCCCGCCCTACTTCGTCGCCGGCGCAATTTTCTCCGGAATCGGGATGGTCTTCACGATCATCATTCCGCTGCGAAAATGGTTCGGGCTCAAGCATTACGTGACGATCAACCATCTCGACGCCGCTGCGAAGCTGTGCCTGTTCACGTCTCTCGTCGTCGGCTGCGCGTACATGACCGAGTGGTTCGTCGCGTGGTACAGCGGCAACGAGGCCGAGCAGGCGTTCTTCGCGAACCGCATCTGGGGACAGTGGTGGTGGTCGTCGGCGATTCTCTACACCTGCAACATGGTGCTGCCGCTGACGCTGTTCAAACAGAGCTGGCGCCGCAATCCGGCGTGGCTGTTCATCCTCTCGTTCTTCATCAACCTCGGCATGTGGTTCGAGCGGTTCGTGATCGTGGTGCCGTCGCTGTCGCACGAGTTCGAGCCGTGGCAGTGGTCGAGCTACGCGCCCACCTGGGTTGACTACGCCATTCTCGCTGGAAGCTTCGGCTGGTTCTCGATGTGGTTCCTGCTGTTCATCAAGCAGCTGCCGGTGATCGCGATTTCGGAAGTGAAGGAGATCATTCCACCGAAGCTGCGCACGGCGCACGATCATGGAATCGATTCCTCCGGCAGGCATCTCGAGTACGAAGCCTCGACTCCAGGGGAGGACGCCTGATGTCGGGAGTCATCGCAGCTTTCCGCGAGCTCGATTCCGCGGTCGAGGCCATCGAGGCGCTGAAGAAGGAACGGCTCGGCGAGGTCACGGTCTACTCACCGACGCCGAGGCACGAGCTGGAGCACGCCATCGGGGCGCCGCCGAGTCCGGTGAGGCGCTTCACCCTTATAGGGGGCGCTCTCGGCGCGACGTTCGGATACTGGATCGCGATCTGGACTTCCGACTACTGGCCGCTGGTCGTCGGAGGCAAGCCGGTAGCGTCGTGGGTTCCGTATACGATCTTCGGGTTCGAGGTGATGGTTCTGTTCGGCGCCTTGTCTACGGTCGCAGGGCTGTTCATCGCCTCGCGCGTGCCGCGGCTCACGATGACCGTCGGCTATGATCCGCGATTCAGCGCCGGCGACTATGGAGTGTGGGTCGCATGTCCGCCGGAGCGTGTCGCCGCTGCGCAGTCGCTGTTCCGCGAGCACGGAGCGATCGAGGTGCGCAATGAGCGCTAGGCTTCGCGCCCTCATGCTCGTGGCACCCGTGCTTCTCGGCGCGACAGGGTGCGAATGGTTCACCGACTTCAAGCGACAGCCTTCGATCTGGACGTGGGAGCCGGTGAAGGATTCTCTCACGCCGTCGCGCGGGAATCCGCAATACTCGGTGCCGGTGACTGGTATGGCCGTCGCCGGATTTCAGGTTTCGTATTCGTCCTTGCCCGGAACGATCGACTCCATGGCGGCATTGCCGAATCCGCATCCGGTCAGCGCTGCGTCGCTCATGAATGGCAGGAAGTACTTCCAGATCAACTGCGCCGTGTGTCACGGCGACGCGGGAATGGGCGACGGGCCGGCGACGAGATTCGGGATGCCCGGCATCAACCTCATCACTGACGTAACGAAGGCGCGTGCCGACGGATACATCTACGGAATGATCAGGAACGGCCGCGGACTCATGCCTCCATACAACAGGATCGAGGAGCCGGA
>JBDTRZ010000022.1:0-37039 GCA_039931395.1 Gemmatimonadales bacterium | reverse complement strand
CCCGTATATTTCACCCCGTGAAGATACTCCACAAATACGTCCTCAAGGAGCACTTGGGACCGCTGGTGTTTGCATTGACGGCGCTCACATCTCTGCTCCTGCTGCAATACATCGCCAAGCGGTTCGGCGAGCTTGTGGGAAAGGGACTGCCGTGGAGCGTGATTGCCGAGTTTCTGGTGCTTTCCCTTCCGCTCACGATTGCCCTGTCGCTGCCGATGGCGGTGCTGGTCGCGACGTTGTACGCGTTCAGCCGGCTCGCATCGGAGAACGAGATCACCGCATTGAAGGCAAGCGGGGTGAGCATCAGGAAGATCCTCACGCCTGTGCTCTGGGCGGCGGCGGGCGTGACGTTGTTCATGGTTGCGTTCAACGACCAGGTCCTCCCTCGCGCCAACCACAAGCTCCGCACTTTGCAAGGCGACATTGCGCAGAAGAAGCCGACTTTTGCGCTGCGTGAGCAGGTAATCAACGAGGTGAGCCCGGGAAAGCTCTATCTGCGCGCCGGACGCCTCTCGCAAAAATCAAACGTGATGCGCGACATCACGATCTATGACCTCGAAGACATGCTGAGGCGGCGCACCATCTACTCGGACAGCGGCAACATGGCGATGTCGGCGAATCACGCGGACCTCATGCTGACGCTATACAGCGGCACGGTGCAGGATGTTCCCACATCAAATCCTGAGCAGCTTCAGCGGCTCTACTTCAAGACGCAGCTCATCAGGGTGTCCGGCGTTGGAAACGAATTCGAGAAGACGGTGAACGACACGTACAAGGGCGAGCGCGAGATGTCCGTCTGCGAGATGGAGCGCAATGCAGTGATCGCCAGGCGGAGATTCATCCACGCGCGTGACCAGCTTCGCAAGACGATCGCCATGGCCCGGCAGCGAAAGGTGAAACTGTCCAAAGAGGTTCTGTCGACGCGGATGACTGAGCCCCTCGACATCGGTTTGGGCCGTGCATACTGCTCGCTCCTCGAGCGGACGGGAGTGAAGGAGCTCGCCGCGCAGACGCCAGTGCAGCAGGATCCTGTAAAGGCGCGCACGGATTCGATCAGAGCGCGTGTTGAAGCGGATGCAGCGCGAGCCGAACAAGCGCGGGCCGATTCGGCAAGGGCCGCAGCCGTGCAGGACACTACGGATTCCGTGCGCGCCGGAGCCGGTTCGCAGGGTCGAACCTCCATCGGCACCAGCGCGCCGGCGGCACCCGCGCTTCGCACCACACTTCCGCCAAGTGCGGGAATGATGCCTGCCCCGGTTCGCGCGCCCGGATCCCCCTCTCCCGGGCCTGCTCCGTCTCAGGGAGCTAGCGGTGCGCCACTGGCGAACGCGCAGGGGGATACGGCTTCGACCTACTCGGGACCGGTGGAGATGATTCCGGGACAGGTAGAAGCGGCACGCCTTCAGGTCGTCGAGGCGCTCAGAAGCATGAATCGCTACGACGTCGAGATCCAGAAAAAATTCGCGCTGGCCGCCGCCTGCTTCATCTTCGTGCTCCTCGGCGCACCGATAGCGCTTCGGTTTCCGAGAGCCGGCGTCGGCCTGACGATCGGTGTCAGTCTGGTGGTGTTCGGCCTCTATTACGTCGGATTGATCGCCGGGGAGTCGCTGGCCAAGAGAGGATACGTGCCTCCCGTCGTATCGATGTGGATCGCGAACGTCGTGTTCGGGATAATCGCGCTCATTCTCCTCTCCAGAATGGGGAAGGAGGCCGGGTCGTCGCGGGGAGGCGACTGGCGCGAGATTCTGGACAACCTGCGCTACCGGCTCAGGCGGCGCGCTCCCGCATCCATCGCTCCGCGAAGGGTTCCCGGGGCCAGCGGTTCGTGAGTGTGGTCCGCCCGCTGGACCGGTATGTCTTCACGGAATGGATCAAGATCTTCCTGGCGACCTCGCTCGGATTTCCTCTTCTGGTGATCCTGTTCGACGTCACGGACAATCTCGACAAATACATAGCGAAGAAGCTGTCGGCCTCGAGCATCGCGATGAGCTATGTGTACGGCCTGCCCGATTCGATGTTTCTCATCCTTCCGGCCGCGGTGCTGTTCGCGACAGTGTTCTCCATCGGGTCATTCACGAGGCACTCGGAGATCACGGCAGCCAAGGCGTCGGGAGTGAGCTTCTACAGGTTCATCGCGCCGATTTTTCTGGGAGCGGTGATGGCCGCTGGACTCGGACTGGTGCTGGGTGAGTACGCCCCGATAGCGACGAAGAAGAAGCTCGCCCTGCTCGAGAGGCAGACTGTCAGCATGACGAGCCAGCGCTACAACTTCGCGTACGCGGCCGATGCCGGGCGCGTCTACAAGATTCAGACGCTTTTCGTGGCGCGAAGCGTGATCGACGGGCTCACCATCGAGCGAAAGGGAAAAGGACGGAGCTATCCCTCGTACATCCTCGTATCCAGCAATGCGACGTACAAGCCGCGGCAGGGATGGACGACTGCAAAAGGAACGATGCACATACTCCTCGATTCGCTCGACAACATGACCGTCTCGTTCGACTCGGCTCGCGACAACAGATTCAGGGAGCGCCCGCAGGACCTGATGCTCACTCCCAAGGCGCCGCAGGACATGAATTTCCGCGAGCTGGGCCGGTTCATAAGAGCAATGGAGCGGTCTGGGGCCGACGTGGACGTTCTCAAGGTGGAGCAGATGCTCAAGATCGTAATTCCCATCACCAGCGTGATCATTCTCCTTTTCGCTGCATCCCTCGCGACGAGCACGCAACGTGGAGGCGCGGCCTACGGAGTCGGGCTCGCGCTCGGAACCACAGTGATCTTCATCTTCCTGGTGCAGCTGACGAAAGGCCTCGGCGGCAACGGGCTGATCCCGCCGGAGATCGCGGCGTGGACGCCGAGCATCGTGTTCGGAGTGCTTGGAGCCATACTCTTCGCGCGCGTCAGGACGTGATAGAAGCCGTAAGCGCGAAGTTCGCGAGAATCGGCGAGCGCGGGTATTTCCTGCGCGACATCGGGCGCGCAATGGGCGACCCGAAGACGTATGGCGGCGAGACGATCCGGCAGATGCGCAACATCGGTGTGGACTCGCTTCCGCTGGCGGCGATTGTGGCGGCTTTCATCGGCGCGGTGACGGCGTTCCAGACTCGATACCAGCTCTTCGGTGGAGTTCAGCTGTCGGTGGTTGGACTCATCTCACGACAGTCGATCATCCTCGAGCTCGGACCTTTGCTCACGGGTCTCGTTCTCACGGGCCGGGTCGGCGCGCGGATAACGGCCGAGATCGGCACGATGCGCGTGACGGAGCAGATCGACGCGCTGGAGACGCTCGCCTACGATCCGATCGCATATCTGGTGGTCCCGCGGCTCCTCGCCGCGTTGATCATGCTTCCGATCCTGACGATTCTAGCGAATGCGATCGGTGTCGGTACCGCCTTTGTCACCGCGGTAGTGGCGACTGACGTGACGAGCGCGGCGTTCTCCGAGGGTCTGCGTCTTGCGTTCGCTCCCTTTCAGATAGTCTATAGTATCATTAAGGCCACACTCTTCGGGGCAGCGATCGCGTTCTTCTGCTCGTACGAAGGGTACCACACGACAGCGGGCGCGGAGGGTGTCGGCCGCAGCACCGCGCAGGCCGTAGTCATCACATCGGTGGCGATCCTGGTTCTGGACGCGCTCACCGCACTCCTGCTCGCACCTTACCTACAGGCATGAAGAAACGCGACGACGTACTCGTTGGGCTCCTCATGGCGGTCGCCATCGTGGTGGCGATCGTCGGCTCTCTATGGCTCGCGCGCGGCGGTCTCTCCAAGGGATACGCCCTCTACGCGAAATTTCCGTGGTCGTCCGGGCTCAAGCAGGGACAGCCGGTGCTCTTGGCCGGCGTAAACGTCGGATACGTGGACGAGGTGGAGCTCAGGCAGGACGGCACGGTGCTCACGACATTTCGCGTCGGGAAAGAGTACAAGGTCCCGCAGGGAACCATCGCGACGGTCATCGCCAACGGAATCTTCGGCGACATGGCGATAGCGCTCACGCCCAAAGGCCCGAACCCGCGTTCGATTCCGCCGAACGATACGGTGCCAGTCGGACCATCGGCTCCGGGCATCGCGCAGATCACCAGCAAGGCCGATTCGATCGCGACATCGGTGAACGCGATCACGTCCGCTCTTCAAGCCCAGCTTGTGGCGTCGGGAGGCGTGACCGACCTCAGGAAGAGCCTCGCGTCGTCCAACCAGCTGATGCTGAACATGAACCGGCTCGTGTCGGAATTCAGCGTGATCGCGGCGGAGCAGAACAGGCAGCTCATCGTGACCCAGGCGTCGCTGAGACGGGCGACGTCCGGAATCGATTCCGCGAAGATCGACTCGACGCTGACCAACTTCCGTCAGACGACGGCGAACATGGCCGCGTTGACCGCCGACTTCAGGCAGACGAGCGCGAAGCTCGATTCAGTCGTGTCGAAGGCGAATTCAGGACCGGGCACCGTCGGCATGGCGCTGAACGACCCCGGTGCCTACAACGATGTGCGGGCGCTGATACAGCACATGGATTCATTGCTTGCAGACGTGAAGAAGAATCCGCGCCGCTACATCAACCTTTCGATTTTCTAACGAGAAGAACCGCGCCACAGAGTCTCAGAGGAACTACGGAAAGGATTAATGGGAACTACAACGACATTGCTGGGGTCCATGGGACTCTGTAATGTCGTTGCCTTTCCAAATCAATTTCCCGTAGTTCTCCAAGCCTCTGAGACTCTGTGGCGCGTTTCCGTCGTTTGTGCGGACCTAGCGGGTGCGCGGGCCGATTGAGACAGAGAAGATGAACGCCCTTCCCGAGCCCGGCTCGAACGCGACGGGCACTCCGTTGACGACGTCGGGATTCACGAACGCGGACCCGATGTACCGCCGGTCGGTGAGGTTCTCGACAGTCGCGAAGGCCTTGAGACGAACGCCACCCACCGGTACGCCGCTGCCGGTTGACACAGTCGCACCGAAGGTGTGATACGCGGGCACCTCCACGAGATTTGCGTCGTCAAGGAAATAATCTCCAACGCCTCGGAGATTCACCTGTACGCGAAGTGGAATGGCGTCCCCCAGTCCCCGGCCCGCGCTCAAGCTGTAAAAGAGGCTGGGCACACCCGCCGCGTCGTTTCCGGAGTAATCGGCAAAATCCCCAGGCCTTCCATAATGCACAGAGTCGACGGTGTACTCGACATACCGGTTGCGCGACATCGTGACGCTGCCAGCGAGCTCGAGATCACCCGATCCCAGCAACGAGGCGCCGAGCTCGGCGCCCTGCCGCCGCACTTTTCCAGCCGTGAAGTAGAAGCGCCCGCCGCGGTATGGAACGATCTCGTTCGTGACATCCGTATTGTAGAGAGCGAGGTCGTACGAGAAGGTGGAGAGCATTCCTCCATCCATCGGGAACAGCTGCCTCGTTCCCACCTCGTACGTCGTCGAGTGAATCGGCTCCAGCAGCGGATTGAGCGCGGTGACTGTGTCCTGTCCGAACGTCGATGCCGGGTCGATCTCATTTCCTGCCGGCGCTTCGACACCGCCACCGATGCTCCCATAGAAGCTGTGGGTCTGCGATGCGCGGTAGTTGAGGCCGATCTTCGGCGAGACGCGTGAAAAACTCTTCACGTCATCGAGCCGTGGATCGATGAAGCTCCTGTAGTTGTAGCGGATCCTGTCCCAGCGCGCACCGAGGTCGAGCCCGATACGCTCGCCGAACCGAAGCTCCTGCTGCGCGAACAGCCCCAGGTTCGACGCACCCTCCGCCTTGTTGTCGCGAAGCTCGGTACCTCGCGTTCCATCCGTCGCGAGTGAGTAGAACAGAATCGTCCCGTCCTGGTACGCGCCGTCCGCCCCGACCACGGTGCTCGCGGCGACGCCGGGCTTGAGTTCGTACCCGGCTCGATAAACCAGATTGCCCCCGAGGTGATACCGGTTGAAATCGCGGAAGGTGTTACGCTCTGAGCGCTGAAGCACCTTGGGATTGACGAAGAGCATTCCCGATAGCGAGCTCGCCTCGTCGAGAGCGTGACGCAGCGAGACACCGATTCTTCCGAGCCGGTTGTAACGCCTCTCGTCACGCGACGCGTACGTCGCATTGGCGCTCCGAGGAGCGGAAAGCGCCTCGGCCATCGTCAGGGGCCCAGGAATATGAAAGAGATCGTTGGCCGCAGTCAGGAAGAGTCCGAAGTCTGTGGACTCGCCGAGCGGCGACGTGACCGAAGTGTTGAGAAGCACCCTCCGGCTGTCGGAATGTGCGCGATGACCGTCGTTGGTGGTGTTGGTGAACGTCGCTGCGAGCGATGCGGGACCGAGTCGCGTTCCGCCATGAAGAGCGGTGCGAAGCAGGCCGTAACTTCCGGCCATTTGCTGTGCGGTGGCGAAGCTGCGCTCGAATTCCGGAACTGTGGAGATATCGATCACTCCTCCGCCTGCATTTCCCCACAGTGCGGACGCGTTCGACCGCACGATCTCGAGGCGAGTCGCGGCGGCGAGATCGACCATGTCGAACGAGGTTCGGCCGTCGGGCTCGGTTTCCGGAATTCCATCGATGAGAACGCGGATGCCGCGCGATGTCCCGGCGTTGGAGCGGTCACCTGCCCCGCGGGCGCCGAATCCGCGTATGACGATACGCACGTCGCTCGTTCCGTACCTGGACTGTGCAAACACACCGGGAACGTTCGAAACCGCCTCATCGAGCGAGTAGCCGCGCTTGTTCTCGAGCTGGCTTTTGCCGATCACCGTCACCGCAAGCGGCACGGCGAATATCGACGTGGCCTGCCGCTTCGCGGTGATGGTAACTGGAGCCAGGCGGACCTTCGCGGAATCGGCGGAATCGGCCTGTGCATTCTGGCCTGGAAGAGTCGCGGGTACCACAAGGGCCGACAAGGCGATGACAGTAGATAGAACCTTGTTCATTGCGGAGTGGATGGACGCAAAAAAAAGGGCACGGGCTTTCGCCCGTGCCCCAATTTAACCGCAGCCCAGTCTAGAAGCTGACGCGGGCGGAGAGCTGCATTCTCCAGTAGTTCGAGACGAAGTTGCCGACCTGGTATTCCCGCAGCGTACCAGTCTTGGTTTGATCCAGCGTCCGATAGTTGAACGTAACCGTCGGTACCGCAACGGCCGGATCTGTCGCCGACATCGCGGTGTGCGTCAGGAGCGGGACGTTGCTGTTTCCCGAGTACGGGCTGACCTTCTGCTGGCCCCATTCCTTGTTCAGCAGATTTCCAAAGTTGAAGATGTCGAGCTGAAGCGTGACTCTCTGTTCCGACGACACGAGCGGGATGTTTTGCCTGATCGTCAGATCGAGGTTGCTCGAGAAAGGAAGCCGGCAGGAGTTGCGCTGGAGGATTTTGCCCCGGCTGTTGCGGAGACAGTCGTTGCCCTCGATCAGCTGATCGAACGCGGCTGCCTGGTTTGTTGCCGACAACGTGTCACCAACTGCGATCGCCAGAGGCGCGAATCGAATCTCACTGGCATCGTTCACATTGTTCGGGACGTAGATCAGGTCGTTGCCCTGAACACCGTCCGCATTCAAGTCCCCACGGCCACTGGATCCGCCGTAGATGTAGTCATGCGGAGCGTTGGAGTTTCCGACGAAGGCAAGAGTGATGTCCGTCGCCAGTCCGCTCGCCCAGCTGCTCTCGATGAGACGGCCCCAGCCAAGCGTCTTGGTGACGAATCCGCTGATCTTGTGCGGCTGATCGAATAACGACCTGGCCGGATCGCCGGTCACTTCCTGCGCGGTGTACAGCGTACGGCCAAATTGCCAGTTGGAGATGTGCGTGCTGGATGTGAAGCTCTGCACATCGTACGCGCGGCCGTAGTTGTACGCGACCAGCGCTTCCCATCCGTTCGAGTAACGCTTTCTCAGCTGCCCGGTCACGTTGTACGCGTAATCCTTGTTCTGGTTCTCGACGTCGATCGCGGTGCTGAATCGCGACGTTCCGCCGTTGGCGACCACCAGAGCCGGACGCGTCGGCACGGATACGCCACTTGTGAGGAAAGCACCGTAAACTGTGCGTCCGAACTTGTCCTTGCCTGTCGGTGCCGCGAGGTTGCGGTTTACGAAGAAGAGTTGATTCAATGTTTTCGAATAGAGCCCTTCGACTGTCGCCACCATATTGAACGGAAGCACCCGATCGTAAGCCAGGTTGGCGCGCATCGGCTGAGGGAACTTCAGTCCCTTGTCCAGGAAGCTGACGTCGCCAATCGGCTTCGTTCCCTGACCGTTGGCGCAGGTGCTGTACTTGGTCGCGTCGACGTCGAACACTGGTGCGGGGTTGGCTGCATTGCTGAAGCCGGCGCCGCACTGTAGGAACGTGATGATGCGTCCGTTCTGAGCATAGGCGTTCTCCATCCAGACGTACGGAGGGGTTCCGACGAACAGTCCGATTCCACCGCGTACCTGATTGAGCTGGTCGCCCGTCAGGTCGTAATTGAACGACAGCCGTGGCGAGAACTGGAACGCTCCGGTCGGTGTCTCGTGCTTGCCGTACGCCGAATCGATGGCTGGATTGTAGCTGTTGTCAGTAAGGAAGTTGCTGATGTCACCGCGAAGGCCGGCGGCCAGCGTCAGCTTCGGTGTCGCTGTCCAGGTATCCTGTACATAGATCGCCGACTGGAGAGCGTCGAAGTAGACATTCCCATCGTTGCTGAGAACGAAGGCCCTGCGGAATCCGCTTGGCTTCGACTGCTCGAACATCGAGACGCTGTCGAATGTCCAGACGCCATAAGAGCTCTGCGTGAAGAGATTGCGAATCTTCACGTACTCGTTGCGAGTGCCCAGGACGAAGCTGTGGTTGCCGCGGGGAATGGTGAAGTTGTCGGTGAACTCGTAGGTGTCGGCATCGAGCTCGTTGCCCTGCGAGAACTGGTCAGCCCCGGCGATGATCGCCCGGTTGCCGCTGTAATTGATCAAGACCTGCGGGAACGTCGTCTTGGGAAGGCGACGGTCGCGAACCCACGTGATGCCGCCGAAAGCTTCGTTGCTCAGACCATTCTTGAAGTTCGAGAATAGCTGGACAACCGGCGCTTTCTTCACACTGTTGATCGAGTGGAAGTTGCTCGAATAGATCCCGCGCGTCGCACTGCGTCCGGTCTGGCGGCGGTTGTCGTTGGTCGCGTCAGTGTAGTTGAAGCGTGCGACGAGACGGTTGGAAGGATTGATCTGGAAATCGACACGACCGAAGAGATTGTTCATCGGCGTCGGCGTATTGACGATCGACGCCGTCCCGGGATCGGGGCTTCCGGCCTTTGCCTTGAATGCGGCCTCGAAGCGTGTGATGTCCGCCGCCGTCCATCCGAAAGCGGTGACTCCCGCGCCCTCCGTCTGGCCGAAATATGGCCCGCTCACAGGAGTTGTCTCGCGGGTCCACTCGTTTGCGGTGAAGAACTGAAGCTTGTCCTTGATGATCGGTCCGCCGAGCGAGAAGCCGAGCTGCTTGCGGCTGAAGTCGGTCGCGCGAAGAACGGGAACGTCGCGCCCGTAATCCTGGTTGCGATAGTACTGGAAGGCAGACCCGTGCCACTCGTTGGTGCCGCTCTTCGTCACGGCATTGAGGAGCAGTCCGCCGAAGTTGCCTTGGCGAACATCGTAGGGCGCGAGGAGGATCTGGTACTCCTTGATGGCGTCGATCGAGATCGCCTTGGCGCTGATCTGTCCGCCGGGCTGACCTGTCGAGCCAAGCCCGAACACGTCGCGCTCGGTGGCACCGTCGATCTGCACGTTGTTCATTCGGTTCGACATTCCGCCGCCGGAAAAGCCGGGACCCGAGCTGGAGACCTGGGGCGCAGCGCGCGTGAAGTCGACGAGGTTTCTGGTGGACGACGCGGAGCGCTCGAGAGCCTGCTGCGAGACGGTGGTTTTCGTTCCGGTGTTTGTCGGAGCGATGATCTCACCGGTCACCGCGCGAATCTCGAGCTCGGAAAGCTGCGTCGCTTGAGGAGCGAGCCGGATGTCTATGCGGCTTCCCTGGGAAAGCTGCACGAAGATGTTCGTGCGGGTGTTCGGGGCGAAGCCGATGCGGCGCGTCTCGAGAGTATAGGGTCCGCCCACCTCGAGCGATGACAGGTTGTACCTGCCCCCCTCACGACTGGTGGCACGGGCAGTAAAACCGGTGGTTCGGTTGGTGATCGCGAGCTGCGCGCCCTCGAGTGGGTTTCCGGAGCTGTCGGTGACGAAACCGTTGACTCCGCCCGTCGTGACTCCCTGGGCGTGAGTATCGGTGGATACCGCAGTCGCGAGCACCAGACCGAGAGCCGTGATGATACGGATCTGACGTCTTGTGAGCATGGTTGGGACCTGAGGAAAGGGGGGTGCGAACGGGTCAAAATTACGTCTGGGCAGACGTGGCGGCAAGCAACAAATCTGCTACGTTGAGGCCACTTTCCGACCCACAGTCATATAGTAGACCGGGACGCCGAGCACGATGCCGCCGAGGACTCCCAATGTCGGCCAGCGACTCGACGGATCGATCACTGCGTTCAACAGAAGGAGCACCGTCGAAACGATGAAGAGCAACGGCACCATCGGGTATCCCGGCACGCGGAACGAGGGATCGTAGCCGGGTCTTTTTCTGAGACGAAACACCGAGGCGACCGCAAGCGCGTAGAATGGTACGATCGCCGTCACGAACGCATCGGCAAGCTGCTCGAACGTCCCGGCGAGAACGAACAGCGCGCCCAGCACAGCTACGACGGTGATCGAGACGTAGGGAGTCCTGTATCGCGGATGCACCCTGGCCATCGCAGCGAAGAGCAGACGGTCGTCCGCCATCGCGAAGAGAACCCGGGGGCCCGTGAACATCGAGCCGTTGAGACCTCCGAAGGTGGAGATCATCACCACCGTCGCAACGAGGGCGACACCGGTCTGGCCGACCAGACGATCCGCGACGTCGGCGGCCACGAGCTTCGAAACCCGCATCTCCTCCACCGGCAGCACCGCCAGGTACGCGAGGTTGGCGAGCATGTAGATGACGATGATTGCACACGTTCCGGCGATGAGCGCCAGTGGGAGGTTTCGCCGCGGATTCTGCACCTCGCCGGCGACGAAGCTCACATCAGCCCAGCCATCGTACACCCACAGCACCGACACAAGGGCGAGGCCGAATCCTGCGACAGTGAAGCTTCCCGGCGGCACGGCCGGAGTGTAATGGCCGCCAGTCGCAGGCAGTCCGATCCCGAAAGCAAGCACGATGATGAAGAGGAGCCCGCCAACCTTCGCCAGCGTCGTGACATTCTGAACGGTCCCGGCAGTACGCACGCCGACATAGTTGAACGCCGCCGTGATGAGAATCGCTCCCGCGGCGACGTAGTGCACGTAAGTGGAATAGGGCGCGATTCCAGGATCGTGGCCTGTGACCCGGATGAAGTATTCAGCGAAGGTCGTCGAGATCGCGCCGAGAGCCGCAGCGCGGATCATCACCAGCTCCGCCCATCCGAACAGAAACGCCGAGAGACGGCCCCAGGCCTCGCGGATAAAGACGTACACTCCCCCGGTGCGCGGAAAAGCGCTGGCCACCTCGGCCAGAGTGAGCGCGCCGCAGAGGGCGAATATTCCGCCCACAAGCCAGACGCTGAGAAGCGGGATCGGACCGGGCAGCTTGTTCGCGATTCCGGCAGGCGATCTGAAGATGCCGGACCCGATCGTCGTACCGACGAGAATCGCGACCGCAGTCCACAAGCCGATGCGACGCGGGAGCTCGTCGGGAGTTCCGCCTTCGCTGTCGACATAACCCGCGCTGCCTTCGGCGTTGATGATCGGTTGTGCCATGCGGAAACGGTACTGCAAAGCAATCGGACGCGCGAGTAGCTTTACCGCGATGAAATCACCTCGTGCGGGAGCGAGCCACCCTGCATCACACTGAAGGATTCATGCAATCTCTCGCGGAGCCGATCTTCTGGATCGCCGCGGCGATATGCTTCGTCGCAGAGCTGGCGATACTCCGTTCCGCATTCATTCCTCGCGGAGAAACGAGCGAAACCGGGACGATGCCTCACTACTCGCGTGGAGCGGAGATGATGTGGGCCATCATTCCAGCGATCGGGCTCGTGGTTCTGTTCGCGGCTACCTGGCGGGCCATACACCGCTGACGCGGCGACCATGCAGTTCCTGAGACTTTCTATCACAGCGCTGGTACTGGCGTTCGCGCAGATCGTGTTTGGCGCGGTCGTGCGCATCACCGGCTCCGGGATGGGCTGCGGTGACCACTGGCCGAAATGCGCGGGCGCATGGTTTCCGCCACACGACCGCGTCGATCTCATCATCGAGATCACTCATCGTTACATCGCGCTGGCCCTGTCGATCGTCGTCGTGGCGCTGTTCATCATGGCGTTCACGCGCCGCTCGGAGCGCGGAGTTGGCGGACCCGGGGGTGTGCTGCGCCCAGCCGGAGTCACAGCGGCTCTCGTAATCACTGCCGCGCTGCTCGGCGCCGTCACTGTGAAGATGGCGCTCAACCCGTTCGTCATCGCCGCCCATCTGACTATTGCGATGTCGCTTCTTGCGACGCTCGCGCTCGTCACGATACGAGCAGGCGGGCTGGGCGGCACCGCCGACACGATCGGGACTTCCCTGCGCACGTTCCGCGCGGCACGTTTGGCGGTGGGACTCACGCTTCTGACGCTCGTGTTCGGCGCACTCACCGCGAACATTCCGGACTCAGCCGCATCGTGCGGCGGATTTCCATGGTGCCGCACGGTGAACTTCGAGGGCCTCCCTCTCGTTGTGCAGGTTGTCCATCGCCTGCAAGGCTTTCTCCTCTTCGGCCACCTTCTTGGAATGGCCATCGCGGTGGGCAGGCGTGGCGAGCCGCGCGTGATAGTACGGGCAACGCGGCTGGCTTTTGGCGCTGCGCTGCTGCAGGTGCTCATCGCCGCAGCGATGATCGAGATGCACTTTCCCGCGGCGTTTCGGTCGCTGCACCAGGCCTTTGGGACGCTGGTGTGGCTGGCAGTCGTAGTGCTGGCGATTCTGAGCGCGCGCGCCACCGGGCCTGACGTTGCGGAGCCTGCATTGAGAAGGGCCGCATGACGGCCGCACCTGCTGCGACGTTGTCCACGGGCCGGACACTGGTGCAGGACCTCGTCATGCTCACCAAGCCGAGGATCATCTCGCTGCTCCTCGTCACGACGATCGCGCCGATGTTCGTCGCGGGAACTCCGGGGCTCGGACTCGTGCTGCTCGTATTCGTGGGCGGGTACCTGATGGCGGGGGGCGCCAACGCGGTCAACATGTACCTCGACCGCGACATCGACGATCGCATGGCACGCACGCGTCTGAGGCCAATCCCGAGCGGACGGATGAGCGGAATCTCCGTTCTCGCTTTCGGCGTGGCGCTCGCGACGGCGGCGACATTTCTGTTCGCGTATTTCGTCAACATGATCTCTGCAGCGCTCGCGCTGGCGGGATTCTACTTCTACGTCTTCGTCTACACCCGCTGGCTCAAGCGCACTACGCCGCAGAACATCGTGATAGGCGGCGCTGCGGGAGCGTTTCCTCCGCTCGTCGGATGGGCGGCGATGACCGGCGGCCTCGATCT
The DNA here is from genome assembly GCA_039931395.1 of Gemmatimonadales bacterium. Lineage (GTDB taxonomy): Bacteria > Gemmatimonadota > Gemmatimonadetes > Gemmatimonadales > Gemmatimonadaceae > UBA4720. The sequence continues at coordinate 23,523 of JBDTRZ010000022.1, read as the reverse complement.
CGCTGCGGTGTATCTGTTCCTCATCGTGTTCTACTGGACGCCGCCGCATTTCTGGGCGCTGGCGCTGCTCAAGCAGCGGGACTACACCAAGGCCGGCGTTCCGATGGCGCCGCTTGTCTGGGGCGAGCGCGAGACGATGAACCAGATGCTCTGGTACACTCTCATTCTCATCGCTGTGACAGTGCTTCCGTTCACGTTTGGGGCTTTCGGCCTCATCTATCTTGGCTCGGCCACGGTGCTCGGACTCATCCTGCTGGCCGGTGTGGTGAAGATGCGCATGGCGAAGGAGTGGACCGCACCCGCGTGGTCGGTCTACAAGTACTCGCTCCTGTATCTCGCGCTCCTCTTCGTGGCGATGGCGGTAGACAAGAAGCTGGGCGGCTGATGGCCGGCGAATCCTCGGCGAAGCGACTGCCATCGCCCAAGCCGCTCCGGCAGCTGCTTCCGCGAATCCGGCCGCACATGTCGCGGCTTGGTGCGGCGCTCGCGTGTCTTCTCGTGAGCGTTGGAATAGGACTCGCATTCCCGCAGATCGTGCGTCATCTGCTCGATGCCGCATTCGTCCAGCACGATGCGCGTCTGCTGGACAGAATCGCCCTCGGGCTGGTCGGACTGTTCGCGATACAGGCACTGCTGAACTTCACGCAGGTGTATCTGCTGACGATCACGTCCGAGCGTGTCGTCGCGACGCTGCGGCGCGATCTCTTCGCTCATCTCGTCAGACTGTCACCGGGATTCTTCACCGAGCGCCGCACGGGAGAGCTCACGAGCCGGCTGTCGGCGGACACCACCGTGCTGCAGACGGTGCTGAGCTACAACCTCTCGGAATTCGCGCGGCAGACGCTGTTCCTGATCGGCGGCGTGATTCTGCTCACAATGACGCATCCACGTCTCGCGCTGACGACGCTCGCAGTCGTTCCGATCGTGATCGGCGCTGCGCTTTTCTTCGGCCGGCAGCTGAGACGCGCCAGCAGCGGAGTGCAGGATAGAATTGCCGAGGCAACGGGCAGCGCGGAGGAGGCGTTCTCGCAGATCAGGACGGTGCAGAGCTTCACCCGCGAGAAAGAGGAGACACGGCGGTACACGGCGCACATGGCGCACGTGATCGCTGCCGCCATGGACCGCTCGCGCATTCGCGCGACGTTTTTCGGAATTCTCACTTTTTGCGCCTTCGGCGGAGTGGTTGCAGTTCTCTGGCAGGGCGGCCGCCTCGTACTCGACGGTACTCTCACAGCGGGCGCGCTGGTGTCGTTTCTGCTTTATGCGATGTTCGTAGCCGGCGCGGTGGGCTCTCTCGGTTCATTGTTCGGCGTCTATCAGGAGGCCGTGGGAGCGGCGAAGCGGACGTTCGAGCTTCTGGAGACGGCTCCGGAGATCGCGAGTCCTCCGAATCCGGTTGCATTGAAAAACCCTGTGAAGGGCGAAGTCGAGCTCGAGAACGTGACGTTCTCATATGCGCCGGGATCGCCTGAGGTGATCAGCAACCTTTCGCTGCACATCGCACCGGGTGAAGTCGTCGCGCTGGTCGGCCCGAGTGGCGCTGGAAAGACAACGGTGGCATCGCTGATTCCGCGATTCTGGGACGTTTCGGGCGGCAGGATTCTCGTCGATGGACACGACGTGCGCACACTCGGACTCGAGGACCTTCGCCGCGCCATCGGGATGGTACCGCAGGAGCCCGCTCTCTTCAGCGGAACGGTGCGGGAGAACATCGCCTATGCGGTGACTGACGAAGGGAGGACGCCGTCCGAGCTTGAGATCCGCCGTGCGGCTTCCGCTGCGCATGCGATCGAGTTCATCGACCGGCTCGTGGAGGGATTCGACACGCTGGTGGGCGAGCGCGGGGTCAAGCTGTCGGGGGGGCAACGGCAGCGACTCGCGATCGCGCGTGTTTTTCTCAAGGATCCCGCGATTGTGATCCTGGATGAGGCGACCTCGAGTCTCGACAGCGAGAGCGAGCGTCTCGTGGAGCAGGCGATGCAGGAGCTGCTTCAGAGCCGGTCGACGCTCATCATCGCGCATCGCCTCAGCACGGTGCTTCGCGCAGATCGAGTGGTCGTCATCGATCGCGGGCGCGTCGTGGAGGAAGGCCGTCATGTCGACCTGCTCGCGGCCGACGGAGTTTATTCGCGGCTCTACCGGGGGCAGTTCCGGGACAGCGAGGCTTTTGTGGCGGCGGAGTAGTACGGAAACGACAAACGCGCGACAGAGTCTCAGAGGCTCAGAGAACTAAGGAAAGGATTTTCTTTCCAAACTCCATTCGCGATCCGCCGCTCCTATGACGGTGGAACCGGATTCGTCGGATGGAGCCGGATCAAAAGCAGAACAGGTGATTGTGTTTGTTGACGTTGCCAAACGCACCATGCGTTCCCGCCTTCCCTACGATTTTGATCCATTGATCCGGTTGAGTCCGATTGATCCGGTTCCAGTCAGTTGACGTTGGCTGTTCTTCGCGTTCCCCGCGTTCTCCGCGGTAAAAAAGTGGAGAGCAGTTCCCGAATGGACGTTATGTAGTTCTCCGAGCCTCTGAGACTCTGTCGCGCGTTTGTTTGTCAAAGACCCCAGCATCTGAGGAGCCCGCGGCATGGATGTAGCCGTAAAAATCGGCTCACTCAAACCCACAAAGCCATGAAGAGACGAATCACACTCGCCATCGCCGGCCTTGCGATCTCTGCCGCGACTGCCAACGCCCAGCCTCCACGTCCGCTCGAGCTCGGCGTGGACGCAGGTGTAACGATCGGATTGGGTGACAACTCGGTGACGGTCATCGACATTCCCGTACAGTCGGCCAGGATTGGATTCCCGATCTCTCCGAGAACGTCGATAGAGCCGAAGTTCGCGCTGCAGGTAATCACCGGCAACGGCGACACGTTCACGAGCTATCGCGGGGAGCTCGGCCTGCTCTATCATCTCGGCAGCGGCCGGTACCCGGGTGCTTACCACCGCGCCGGAATGTATGTCCGCCCATTCGTCGGCGTCGTGGGATTCAGCGACGGCACAAGCGACACAAGCGGGCTTCTCGGCGCCGGTGTTGGATTCAAGATGCCCCTCGTGAGCCGGCTGTCGAGCCGCTTCGAGGCGAACTTCGCGCACGTCTTCGGGGACAACGACTTCAACGAGATAGGGCTGCTCGCGGGACTGTCGTTCTTTACGCGCTAAGCTTTAAAGTCAAACGCGCGACAGAGGCACAGAGGCTCAGAGAACTACGGGAAATTGATTTGGAAAGGCAACGACACTACAGACGTCGCATCGACATCGGCGATGTCGTTGCCGTTCCCCAAAATCTTTTCTGGTTTTCTCTGAGCCTCTGAGACTCTGTCGCGCGTTTGTCGTTACCGCCCAGCGGAGTCAACCGGCGTGACGGACGGCGCAGCGATCGGTGCGCCAAGCTTCAGAGCCAGGCTGGCGGGCTGTCCCCCCGCGATCGTCAAAGTCTGCTCCGCGACTCCCAGCTGCGGGTGCCACGCCTTCACGTGGTACGTGCCCGGCGGGATGTCATCGATCGCGAACGTCCCCGGCTTCTCGGACGTCGCAAAGTACGGATGATCGAACACGAGTATCCACGCTCTCGACCACGGATGCAGCTCGCACGTGATCTCCAGCTGCTTGGTCTTGTCGAGAACACGGTCGAAGGGCACGACTTCCCCGTTGTCGTTGAACGGCGCGATGCCTTCGAGCTCTCCCGTCCCGACGTTTACAATCCTGTTGCGGTGAAGCGCAGCATCCTCGCTCCCGATATTGAGTGTTCCTGGTGCGACCACGGCCTGAACCTGCGGCGTGAGGAGGCAGTCCTCGTTCGCGATCTCGAAGCGGCGCTGCGCCGGGAGCGGCTTCCCCGCGCGAATGTCCGTAAGCCACACGATGGCGCCACCGATCCGATTGCCGGTTCGCTCCACGGTTCGAGTCTTCACGCTCGGGCCGCACCCGAGCAGGTCCGGCGGGAGCGTGATGACGGAATCCGCCGGAATGGGCCCGTCGAAATCGATGGAGCCGGTGAGGCGCGACCCTCCCGTCACAGTCATCGGTCTGTAAGCACCTGACGGGGCCGACACGACGGCAGGACGAGGAGGAACACTTCCCTCTCTCGCCTTCGCGGGCTGCGCCGCATCGGCCTTCTTGTCGGTGGAGCAACCGGTCAGCACTGCGGCAAACACCAGCACTGCAACTGACAGACATTGATTCATTCGCGATTTCGCTTGCATCGATGCGACATGGCAGGCAACGGACGTGCCAGCCTGACCGCTTCCCGCCAACAGCTGCGCGCTTCCCGTTACCATTTACGCGCTGCCGGCTATTTCTTCTCGTAGACAGCGCGTCCCCCAATCCATGTCGAGACCACACGAGTCTGAAGTATCTCCGTTACGGGAACCGTCATGATGTCACGGTCGAGGATCACGAAGTCGGCGTATTTGCCCGGCGTGACGGATCCCATGACTTTCTCCTGAAATCCAGCGTAAGCGGGCCAGATCGTCATCGACTCGAGCGCCTCGGCGCGCGTCATCACCTGGTCCGAATACCATCCTCCCGGGGGCCAGTTCGACGCATCCTGCCTCGACACCGCTGAATGGAAAGAGATCAAGGGATTCACTTCCTCCACCGGAAAGTCGCTGCCATTGGGAATTATTACACCGGTCTGCAGCAGCGATCTCCAGGCATATGCTCCCTTGATTCTTTCCGGCCCGACGCGCACCTCGGCCCACCGCATGTCACTCGTCTGGTGACTCGCCTGCATCGAAGGAATGACGCCGAGCGCCGCGAAGCGCGGGATGTCCTCGAGCGAGATTATCTGTGCGTGCTCCACGCGGAATCGATGGTCGGCGGTCGGAACCGCCTTGAGTGCTGCGTCATACGCATCGAGAACGATTCGGTTCCCACGATCTCCTATCGCATGAACTCCGACCTGGAAGCCTCTCAGAAGGGCGGCGGTCGCAACGCGCTGCAGCTCGGCCGGAGGCGTTACAAGAAGACCGGTGTTGGAGCGATCATCCGAATAGGGCGCAAGCAGGGCGGCACCTCTCGAGCCCAGCGCTCCGTCCGCGTAGAGCTTGATGCTGCGCACCCAGATCCTTCCGTCGTAGAGAGCGCTGCGTGGTCCGCGAGCGAAATAGTGCGTGACGTCAGCACTGTCTCCGGACACCATGACATAATTGCGAAGATTGAATCGGCCGGCACGGGCCAGTGATTCGTAGATGTCGATCGTCCGCTGTCCTGCGCCCGCGTCGTGAATACCGATGAGCCCCCACTTGTTGGCTTCGGCGACGGCGGACAGGATCGCGTCAGTGGTCTCCGCAGCCGTCGCATCCGGTTGCGCTCTGCGGATCAGGCCCTGCGCGTTGTCGACGAACACGCCCGTGGGAGACTTGTCCGAAGTCCGCATGATGCGACCTCCCTCGGGGTCACGTGTTGCCGCGGTCACACCCGACGCCTTCATCGCCATCGCATTCGCCAGGAGCGCATGTCCGTCGATGCGGGTGAGCACGACCGGATTGTCGGGGAATGCGCGGGACAGCGCTTCGTGCGCCGGGAATTGCTTGTCGGCCCAGAGGTTTTGATCCCACCCGCGGCCCAATATCCATTCGCCCGGTTTTGTCTTTGTCTTGCGCGCGGCGACGCGCGCGATCACCTCATCGTATGACCTGGACCCGGCGAGCTGAACGTTACGTAGCGAATAGCCAAGGCCGAGGAGGTGGGCATGGGCGTCCACCATGCCAGGGATGATCGTCATACCCCGCGCATCGACTACGCGTGTGCGCGTTCCGGCCAGCGAGCGAACTTCTCGATCGGTGCCCGCGAAGAGGATGCGACCCGCCTTAACCGCAAATGCGGACACCATCGGACGCGAAGGATCGACAGTGTAGACGCGGCCGTTCACGACTACCAGATCCGCGGGGCCAACAGGTCGCGACACTGCGGCGGATGCGGGAGGGGTTTGCGCGAATGCCGACGCGGACCAGAGGATCGACATCGCGCAGAAGACAAGACGGAATTCTTTCGTTATTCGCATGGCGGGATTTTGCTTCGGAGCAGCGCCGTGTGCCAGATGACGAGCGTGGCAACCGCAACTTACTTTCCTGCATGCGACGTGAATTGACGCTCATCGGAGCGACAGCGTTTGCGCTCATCAGCGTTGACGGGTGCGGCCGCTTTGCGGGTCAGCCCGAGCGTTCTCTCAGTGTCTGGCTCCTGCCCTTGCCGGGCTCTCCGGGAGGGGGCGCGTTTCTCAGTCCTGAAGCAGCGATGCGATACATGATCGGCGAGTCGATTCCGCTCGATAGCGTGAGCTTCAGACCATCGAGCGTGCAGCCAGAGAGGCCAACCTATCCCATGCAGGACGGCGCAGTTCTTCCCCCGCGCGTATCGATCCTCACAACGTTTCAGGGATCGCGCTACCATCCCGAAACGATCAGAGCACTGGAGAACGACTCTGCCGCACTCGGCGCCGCGGCGGGAGCGATCGCGCGCGAAGCGGGAGAACGGGGGGCGAACGTGCTCTTCATCGACCTGCAGGGCGCCACCTCCGGAGAGATTCGCGGTCTCGTCGCGGCCGTGCGTGCGATCGCCGATTCCGCTCGACGCTACGTACCAGGAGGAATTGGCATCATTCTACCGCCCGGCGACACCGCCGGATATCCGACGGCGATTCTGGCCCGGGTCGCACCGCTGTTGATCGCACGACTCTACGGCGAGCACAGAGCCGGAACGGCGCCCGGACCGCTCGCGTCACCTCAATGGATCTCGCGGCAACTTGGAATGCGGGCGATGGATGTCGGCGCTAATCGTCTGGTCGCCGAGATACCGCTCTTCGGCTACCGCTGGGACCGGAGCGGTGATGCGCGGGCGGTGACGTTCTCGGAAGCGCAGGCGATGGTCAGGTCTGAAGCGGGGAGCTTCCGTCGCGATCCGACAAGTGGATTTCTGACGGCATCGGGGCGCGACGGATGGACCGTCTGGATATCCGATGCGCGCACCATGGAAATCATGATCGACGCAGTTCGCCGAGGTGGAGTGACTCGAATCGCACTGGCAGGAATCGACGGCGCAGACCCTGAGGTCTGGGCCCGCCTTCCGGCCGCCGTCAAACGATGATCAGCTCGGTCTGGCAGGAAGTGGGCGTGATGACAGCTTCGCGTTCTCCAATCCACCCGTTGACCTCACTCCGCATTCCGACGTCGCCCGTCAGATAGATCCCGGGCTCGATCGAGAAGCCGACACCGGGAATCAGCAGCCTCTCCTCACGCGTCTCGAGGTTGTCGATGTGCGGACCGGAGCCGTGCAGATCGCGTGGGTCGATGGAGTGACCTGTGCGATGGATGAAGCGGTCGCCGTATCCGCGCGAGACGATCACCGCCCGCGCAGCATCGTCCACCTCGCCGCCGCGGAGCGGAGAACCTGACCCGATTCGCTCCCGCAGCAAGGCGATCGCCGCGTCCCGCGCATCCCGCACCGCGTGCCACACCTCCAGATCGCGCGCCTTGGGCTCACCGAGGGAGCCCATCCACGTTTGATCGGCGAACACACCGCCTTCCTCGCGCGCCCAGAGATCGATCAACAGAATCGCTCCGCGATCGATCAGCGCGCTTCCCTCGGCAACCGGCTCGTAGTGGGGGTTCGCGGCGTTCGGGCCGACAGCGACGATAGGACCGTGGTCGGTGTTCAGCCGATTCGACTCGAACTCTCCACGAATCCATTGCTGGAGCGCGTACTCGGTCGTTGGCTTCCCGGTTTTTGCAGCCTCACCAGCGCGCCGAAACGCATCCTTTGCGATTCGAGCGACGATCTCCGCGGCACGCTTGTGAGAAGCCAGGCTCTCGGGGGTCCACACCGCATAGAAGCGGCTCACGAGATCCGCGCTGGATACGACGGTCGCTCCCGCCTCGCGCACCATCTCCAGAACGCCAGCCGGAACACGGTCCAGATACGGAACCGCGTCACCTGGCGAGTATTCCATTGCGACCTTCTTTCCGTTCACCAGTGATTTCAGCTGCGACTCGAGCTCACGCCAGCCGCTGTATGTCGTCTTTCCCCACGCCGCGGGCCAGCTCTGCCAGGGACCCTGTTCGATGGCATGGGTCACAGCAACCGGGTTTCCCGTCCGCGGCACGAAGACAAAGATCCGCCGTGTCGCCATTCCCTCGAGCTCGAGAAGGCCGAGCGCCACCGGATTGAGTCCATGAAAATCGAAGATGAGCCAGCCATCGAGCCCGGCATCCCCGAGCGCCCGCTGAATATCAGGCAACGATTCGGGCTTCAGCACTCGCGGCTCACTGATGCGACGTTCGCCACTCGGCGCGCCACTCGCAGACTCCATCTCCGCGCTGCGCGCAACGGACGTGATCGATCTGGCAAGCGCCACCTGTGAGGAGATGAAGCAGCTCGCGAAGCGCCGACTCATAGAACATGCATCCTGCGGACTGGGGAGATCCGTTGACCGTCGCGGAATCCGCAATTTCGAGGAAGACGAATGAGCCCTTTCGCTCGAACGTTCCGCCGAAATACCTCTCCGCCGCTGATTTCAGCTGGCTCAAGGCCAGCGGCCTGCTGATGAACCGCGGAAGGACTCGCAGACTGCGGCGGTGCATGGGAGAGATCGACTGATATATGTCGTTCGCAAGAATGTGCCCGGCATTCCTGAAGAGCTCTTCGGCATCCGGCCTCCTGCCGATCAGCGTGCCCAGGCCTTCCGCTTCGGCGAACGGTATTCTCTGCCCGCGCTTCATCGCGTCATCGTAGCGCCGAATCTGCGAGTAAACAGTCTCGCTCAGCCCGAGTCGCTTGTTCCTCAGCTCGGGAACATATTCCGTGTCGAACAAGTCCTCCGGCGTATCGATGCGACGAATTGCTTCCAGAAGACTCAGAGGGATGCGGGCGTTGACTGTCGGTGCCATGGGCGGGGAGAGATCCTATAAGTCCGGCATCGGCCGGCAGCGGAGAAACTTATTGCAATCCGAGCGCCGGTGAGCCTCTGACCGCTTTCCTTCCTTTTTCACCGGCGGGTCGAGTGCTGGCGGGGTTTGCGCTGGCGACGATCATCGCCCTGGCGGCACATGCGAAACGATCCTTGTCGGCCAGCGGCGCCCTCGCTGCAGTCGCGGTCGCGACGGCATGCGCGGCTGCCGGATGGAGCTGGGCATGGATGCTCATCGCTTTCTTCACGAGCGCCACGCTCCTGTCGAAGTTTGGAGAAGGCGCAAAGCGGGCGCGAACCGGAGACATCGTGGAAAAGGGCGGCGAGCGCGATGTGTGGCAGGTGCTCGCCAACGGAGGAGTCTTCGCGGCGCTGGCCATCGCGAGCCTCGCGTGGCCATCTGTGCTCTGGCAGGCCGCCGGGGCAGGAGCGATTGCGGCATCGACATCCGATACGTGGGCGACAGAGATCGGAACATTGTCGAGCGCTGTTCCGAGATCGATCATCACGCGGACCCGCGTGCCTCCGGGCACATCGGGCGGAGTAACGCCAATCGGAACGATTACCGGGCTTGCCGGCGCAATTTTCATCGCGATCGTCGCGCTTCTCGCAGGCTGGCCCCTCCGCGCAGCATGCGCGGCGATTGTCGGAGGGTTCGCTGGATCGCTTGTCGATTCGATCGTTGGCGCGTCCATTCAGCGCAAACGCTGGTGCGAGCAATGCGGCCACGGCACGGAACGGGCAGTTCACACATGTGGTACAGTCACTATGCCGGCGGGAGGATTTCGCTGGCTGGGGAATGATCTCGTGAACCTCGTCAGCACAATCGGGGGAGCATGCCTGGGGTCTCTCTGTCTGCTGTGAACCGGTCCGGAGCTGCACGGGTGCTGCTCGTGAGCCCCAATCGTGAGCGGCAACCATACCCCGTCGTTCCCAACGGGCTGGCGTGCGTCGCATCTGCGCTCGAGGCCGCCGGGCACGAAGTGCGGTTTCTCGACCTCTGCTTCGAGCGCGATCCTGTTGCGGCTGCGTCGCGCGCAGCCAGAGAATTCGGACCCACCGTGATCGGCGTCTCGATCCGCAATATCGACAACAGCGACGCGATCGCCTTGAGACATTACACGCCCGAAGCGAAGGCGATCTTCGGAGCGCTTCGAGCAGCCGCACCTCACGCGAGCGTGATTGCCGGCGGTGCCGCTTTCGGCGTGGCACCGGAGGCCCTCTTCCGCGATCTCGGCGTCGACTACGCCGTCGCGGGAGATGGCGAGAGGGCGAGCGTCGCACTCGTCGGAGCTCTCGCGCGCGGAGAAGAAATCACATCGATCGCTGGACTGGTCCGCTCGACTGATGGAGTGGTGCACTTCACTCCTCCAGGAGAAGACGCTGACCTCGATGCCCTTCCCTCGCCGTCACTTCATCGGTGGATCGACATCCGGCGATACGAGCGGCACGGGGCGACGATCCCGATACAGACAAAGCGCGGATGCGTGTACAAGTGCATCTACTGCACGTATCGAAACGTGGAAGGATGGGGCTATCGAACGCGCGATCCGGAGAGAGTCGCTGACGAGATCGAGCAGCTCGCGCGCGAAGACGGGGTGCGCACGTTCGATTTCGTCGACTCGACATTCAACTCACCGCCCGGGCACGCTCTGGAAGTCTGCGAGGCGATCATCCGCCGCGACCTCGGCGTGCATCTGGATACAACGAACTTCACTCCGGCGACGGCATCGGACGAGCTTCTGAGCGCGATGAGGCGGGCCGGGTTCCGCACGCTGGGAATCAGCGCCGAAAGCGCGAGCGACCCGGTCCTCCAGCGCCTGGAGAAGGGATTCACCGCGGTGAAGGCGCGCGAGGTAGCGGAGAGGGTCGAGCGCGCGGGAATTCGCGCTCTGTGGATTTTCCTCGTCGGCGGACCGGGGGAGACGCCTGGAACACTGGAAGAGACTCTTCGATTCGCCGCGTGGCGGCTAGGACGCGGCGATGCTGTTTACCTGACGGTCGGCCTTCGGATCTATCCCGGTACGACTCTTCACCGCATCGCGATCGCGGAAGGAGTCGTGGACAGTGACGCCACACTCCTCGACCCGACGTTCTACTTCAGTCGCGAGCTTCGATTCGACGCTGCAGTGGAGCGTCTCCGGCAATTCGCGGCTGATCATCCGCGGTTCATGTTCTCAGCCGATTCACGATCGGCGATTCTTCCATGGCTCACGCGTGCGGCTTCGATTCTTCGACTGCCGAAGCCGCACTGGCAGTACATGGGCGTGTTTCAGCACCTCGCGCGCGCCACTTCGCGAAGGCAGCCCGCAACCGCGCGTGTCTGACGCGCAGGTGATCGTGGTCGGTGGCGGGCCGGCAGGCTCAGCGACCGCGTTCTTTCTGGCGCGCGCCGGAATCGACGTGGTCGTGATCGACCGGGCGCGGTTTCCCCGTGACAAGACGTGCTCGGAGTACATGAGTCCGCAGGCTTCTCGCGTGCTCGCGGACATGGACGCGCTCGAGGCCGTCGAGGCCTCAGGTGCGGCACAGCTGGCCGGAATGCGCGTGCACTCTCCGGGCGGTGCCGTCATTCACGGTGAATTCGCGGCCGCTCACGGTTTCAGGGGATACCGCGACCGAGGGCTTGCTGTGCGCCGAACCATTCTCGACGCGATCCTTCTCGAGCGCGCAAAGCGTGCCGGCGCACGCGTTGAGGAAGAGACTCGCGTCGTCGACGTGGTGATGGACGACGGCGGCCGTGTCCGGGGCGTCATGACGCTCGATTCCAAAGGACGCACGGCAGCGCGAAGCGCCAGGCTCGTGGTCGGCGCGGACGGGCTTCGATCGGTGATCGGAAGACGACTCGGTCTCATTCGTTCGGCAGGATGGCCGCGCCGCATTGCGCTCGTCACCCACTACTCGGGTGTCGACGGCGTGCGCGACTTCGGTGAGATGCACGTGGACAGACGCGGATACTGCGGGCTCGCAAACGTGGGAGGCGGACTGACGAATGTCGCGGTGGTCGTCCCGGTGTCGCAGGCTGCGGACGTGGCGGTCGACCGGACGGAGTTCCTCGAGAGCTGGATTGCCGAACGCCCGCAGCTCGCCGAGAAATTCACGCGCGCGACGCGAGTGGAGCCCGTACGCGCGACTGGGCCGTTCGCGTCATCCGCGCGCCGGGGGTGGGCGCCGGGTGCAGCACTCGTTGGAGATGCCGCTGAGTTCTTCGATCCGTTCACTGGCGAAGGCATCTACACAGCGCTTCGCGGAGGAGAGCTGCTTGCCGGATTCGCGGCGGAGTCAGTTCGAGCAGACCAGTCCGCTCGCGCCGAGCTGCCCCTTCGCGAATACGAGCGTGCGCGTCGCGCCGAGTTTTCCGGAAAGTGGAAAGTGGAACGGCTCGTCGGTGCAGCGATAGCGTTTCCATTCATCATCGACCGCGCCGCGAAGGTTCTCTCGAAGCGGCGCGACATGGCCGACCTTCTGGTCGGCGTCGTCGGTGATTTCGTTCCGGCGCGCGAGGTTCTACGGCCCCGCTATCTTCTGAGCCTTCTCCTACCGGTTTCAGGGGGCGCATGACTGTAGACCAGCATTCGTTCAGGTCGGTGCTCGGAAGGTTCGCTTCGGGGGTGACGATAGTCACCGCCCTGGATCGGCGCGGACGCGACATGGGACTAACCGTGAGCTCCTTTGCCTCTGTGAGTCTCGAGCCGCCGCTGGTTCTCATCTGCATCGACCACTCGGCCTCCGTCTACAGCGCATTGTCGAAGGCGACCCGTTTCATCGCCAACATTCTGTCCGAAAGCCAGGAGCCGCTCGCGCGAAGGTTTGCGGAGCGGAATCCGAACCGGTTCGACGGAATCGGATACGAGCGTGGACAGACCGGTGCTGCGGTTCTCTTCGACGTGCTGGGTTACGTGGAATGCGAGGTGGTCGCGCGGCACGAAGCGGGCGATCACGACATCATCGTCGGGGCGGTCGAGGTGGCGGTGTCGAACGAGGGCAAGCCGCTCCTCTACTATCGCGGAGGATATGCGCAGATGGAGCGCTGATATCGACCGATGCTGCTGACTCCCCCTCGCCGCCGTGGCATCGAGATATTGGACGATCCATCGGTCGATCCCGATGTGATGAACCGATCGATGCGCGATGTCACCCGTGCGAACGTCCTTTTTGGGGGCAGGCGTGCCGCGATCGCCGAGCTGCGCCCTGCACTCGAGGGACTCGGGGGCTCTGCTCTGCTCCTCGACGTAGGAACGGGTCGCGGCGACATCCCCGCTGCGGCGAAAAAAATGGCGCGATCGGCGGGAATCGAGCTGCGAACGATCGGCATCGACATGTCGCATCCTCTGCTTTCCGCGAACAGGGCGAGCAACGATGCCGTTCTGCGCGGAGATGCGCTGCGGCTTCCCTTTCGCGATTCGAGTGTGGACATCGTCATGGCTTCGCAGATTCTCCATCACTTCGCAGCCGACGCGGCAGTGGCCATGGTGCGCGAGATGGACCGCGTGGCTAGACGGCGGGTAGTGATAGCGGATCTCCGACGAAGCGTGATCGCTGTCGCCGGGCTCTGGCTCGGCTCGTTTCCTTTGCGCTTTCATCCGGTGAGCCGGCACGATGGTGTAGTTTCGGTGATGCGCGGATTCACTGATTCAGAGCTTGCGGAAATAGTGGAAGCGGCGACCGGGCGTCGTCCTGTGGTCCATCGGCGACTCGGCTTTCGTCTCACCACTAGCTGGGCTCCGGCTCGATGACTGGAGAGCTGCGCGAGCCGTACGAGCTGGGCCCGATGCCTCTCGGGCGTCCGATGGAGACGGTGGACGAGAGGATCGTGCGCGCTCCGTGGCGCACAATGTTCGAGGTCGCGAAGAAGGTCGAGGAATGGCCGGCGCATCTGGCCCACTACCATTTCGTGCGATTTCGCGAGCGCGCGTCGGATGGAGGCGGATTGGTGGAGATGTCGGCTGACCGCCCGTTCGGGCCGGTGGGATGGCCGACCTGGTGGCTGTCGGAGATGTCGGTGGACGACGGCGCACCCGCGATCCGGTTTCGGCACATCGGGGGTATTACGAAAGGCATGGACGTGGAGTGGTCTTTTCGGGCGGCACCTGAAGGGACACTTGTCAGAATCCTTCACGTATGGGATGGGCCGGATGTGCCGCTCGTCGGCATCCCGGTTGCTACGTTGTTGATCGGGCCGGTCTTCATTCATGGAATCGCGTCGCGAACTCTGGCCGGGCTTGCGGCGGTCGCGGAGCGTCAGTCGAAGCGCCCCAGTGGCGCCGTATCGGTGTGATTCAGGAGAATGCGTGTCGAAGCGAAGAGTAGTGATTACGGGAATCGGTGCCGTCACGCCGATCGGATCCACGGTCGAAGGACTCTGGGATGGCCTTCGCCGCGAGCGATCCGCTGTCGGGGCGCTCACCCGCTTCGATCCATCGGTCTTCAAGAGTCACAACGCGGCGGAGGTGAGCGACTTCGACGCGACCGACTGGCTCGAGCGCAAGCGGGCCAAGCGCCTCGACCGATACGGCCACTTCTCGGTCGCAACGGCGCGGATGGCAATAGAAGACTCGGGAATCGACCTCGCGACGGAGGATCGGGATCAGATCGGGTCGACCATGGGAACCGCGCTGGGTGGACTTCAGTTCGCGGAGGGACAGCTCGATCTTTATCTTCGCGAGGGGATTCGCGCGGTCGATCCGATGCTCGCGCTCTGCGTATTTGGTGGAGCCTCCAGCTGCAACATCGCGATCGAGCTCGGTGTGACTGGCCCGAACTCCACCAACTCGATGAGCTGCGCCTCCGGAACCCTCGCGATCGGCGATGGATTTCGACTCATCCGGGATGGTTACGCGGACGTAATGATCTGCGGCGGCGCTGAAGCGCCGCTGGCACCGTTGTGCTTTGGCGCGTTCTCGATCATTCGCGCGATGTCCACGCGAAACGAGGATCCGGGAAGCGCGTCACGTCCCTTCGACAAGGACCGCGACGGCTTCGTGATGGGAGAAGGCGCGGCGGTGCTGATCCTCGAGGAACATGATCGCGCCGTCGCGCGCGGAGCGAAGATCTACGCCGAAGTTGCCGGCTTCGGGTTCACCAACGATGCGTATCACATGACAGCCCCGCGCCCCGACGGGTGTCAGGCTGCAAGGTCGATGCGTCTCGCTCTCAAAGATGCCAACGTGTCGGCGGGTGAAATCGGATACGTCAATGCGCACGGCAGCTCGACACCGCTGAATGACCCGACTGAGACGAAGGCGATCAAGGATGTCTTCGGCGACGCTGCATACTCGACGCGCGTGAGCGGGACAAAGGGCTATTACGGCCACGCGCTGGGCGCATCGGGAGCGATCGAGACCGCCATCTCGGCGCTGGCGATCCAGCGCGAGTGGCTGCCACCGACCGTGAACCTCACCGTTGCCGACGATGCATGCGATCTTAACTTTCTGCCTGGCAGTGGCCGGGGCGAGAGAGTGGAGCACGTGCTCACGAACTCGTTCGGCTTCGGCGGGATCAACGCAGCTCTGGTGCTTCGCCGCGTGAACTGACGCGGTGAGGGCGCGAGGGCCCTCACACTACGGAGCATTCGATGCGGGATTCCTGGCGTCATTTCGTTGCCGAGTTCATCGGCACATTCGCGCTCGTCTTCGTGGGCGGCGCAGCGATCATGATCGCGAAGGACACGAACAGCCCTGCCGGCCTCCTCGGCATTGCCTTCGCGCATGGACTGATACTCGCCGTCATGGTGAGCGCCCTCATGCGCATCTCCGGTCATTTCAATCCCGCGGTCACTCTCGGCTTCCTGGCGACGCGGCGAATCGAAGCGCTGATGGCCGGAGTGTACATCATGGCGCAGCTCATCGGTGCGATTGTCGGAGCGTATGCTCTCAAGTTCACGTTTCCCCTCACGTTGTTCGACGCGACGCGCGGAGGCGGACAGGCGATTGCGCTTCAGGTGACAGGCGGCCAGGCATTCCTGCTCGAGTTCATCGCGACGTTCTTCCTCGTGCTGGTCGTGTTCGGAACGGCAGTCGATCCGAAGGCGCCGCGCATCGGAGGGCTGGCAATCGGCTTCGTGGTCACTGCGGACATTCTCGCCATCGGCCCACTCACCGGCGGGTCAATGAACCCCGCTCGCTCGTTCGGTCCGGCGGTTGCCAGCGGAATTTTCGAGGCGCAGCTCATCTATTGGGCGGCACCCATCACCGGCGCAGTCGCGGCGGCGCTGCTGTACGAGTACCTGTTTCTGCGACGTGAAGTCGAGCCGGTTTCCCATGGCACACTCCGCCCAGCGGCAACTACTCGCGAGAGCCCGCGCGACAAGCACTAGCCGGCGGTGTCTGCCACCTTCACTGGGGGCTGCGCGTTGTCTTCCATCGAGGCTGTGAGCAGGAGTGTGGCGACGACCATCCCGCCGGCGAACAGGAATGGAATTCCCATTCCGAACACGTCCATCCCGTAGCCGACGATGAGCGGAAAGGCGACGCGGGATACACCTCCGAAGGTGTGCTGAACGCCCATGTAGAGCCCGCGCTGCTTCGACGGCACTACGCGTGAGAGCATTGCCGTGACGCAGGGGAAGGTGAACGCAGTTCCCACCGGCATCAGAGTGAGCGCAACCAGCATCGTCGGATAGGACGTGATCCTCGCGACCATCGCGAGGCCGGCTCCGAGAATCACCAGACCGAGCCGCGCCAGCCGCGCTTCACCGAGCCATTCGATCATGCGTCCGAGGACTCCCGCCCTGACGATCACTCCCATGCCCCCCAGGTACATCACGAAGTAACCGACGTTCTGCTCGTTGATGCCAAGACGCTCGGCGAGAACGAGAGGGAGCAACGGTGTCGTTCCGTAAAACGCGCCGATGGCAACGGCATAGATCCAGATGAGCCGCGACGCTGGCTCGTTGGGACGTGCGATGACCCCGCGGATGGCGTCGGCGCCACTCGGCCCTGTACCGTGCAGCGCTTCGAATTCCTGAGTGGCTGTGCGCGACTCGCGCAGGAATCTCCACGCGAAAAGACTGACGAGGACGCACAGTGTTGCGGAGCCGAGTCCCGGTGCGGTGTGTCCGCCCGCGCGGATGAGAAGCGAGCCAATCGCGGGGCCGACGACGGCTCCGAGGCTGGTGACGGCGGAAAGCCATCCAAGAGACTTTGCCCGATCCTTGCCCTCGGTGATGTCGGCGACGTAGGCCTGCACCACTCCGATCGTTCCGCCGCCGAGTCCCTGAATGATCCGCGAGGCGAACAGCAGCCAGAGCGTTCCCGCGAAAGCGAAGATGACGTACGCAACCGCGGACACGAGGAGTCCGAAGAGAATCGCGGGCCGGCGGCCGTAGCGGTCGGACATCCATCCCCAGGCCGGCGCGCTCAGAAGCTGTGCGACCGAGAATGCGGCGACGAGCGCGCCGACCATGGCCGCGCTCGCGCCGAGCCGCGTAGCGTAGAACGGCAGAAGCGGATAGATGATTATCAGTCCCAGCATGTCCACGAAAGCCGTGACCATGAGGACCGTGAGCTTTCTCCTCATCAACGAGTGCCGGGGTGAGAAAGTCCGCAGCGGATCGGGGGAATTTAGTCGCTGGCCGCGTGAAGGTCGTGAGGGAAGTGGAACGCAAAGTGCCGCAATGGCATCACCCGAGGAACAACGGAGACATCATGACGGGAATCAAGCGACTCATCCTGCTCGCTTCCTGCGCTCTGATAGCGGCGTGCGCATCCATGAAGAGCTCGTCAGGACCTGCGCCTGCCCCGACGACTGTGGTAGTCGACAACCGCGCGCTTCTCGATATGACCATCTACGTCGTGAGAGGCGGCCAGCGCGTCCGGCTTGGACTCGCCACTGGCCTCAGCCAGACCAAGTTCACCATTCCTCCCGGGATCGTCTCGGGTGGGACGACAGTCCGCTTTCTCGCCGATCCCGTTGGCAGCAGCCGCACCCCTGTCTCGGAGGAGATATCGGTTCGTGAGGGCGAAGAAGTGGGATTGATGATTCCTCCCACAGCCTGACGGACTAAACTGCCAGCAGAGACCGATCGACTTGCGCGATTCGGGCAAGACCCGACAACGCGAGCTGGAGATCGATTTCCGCCATCATCGTGCGGATGACATGCCGAACGCCGGGCTCGCCATCGCTGGCCAACGCGTAGGCGTAGGGCCGGCCAAGCAGAACTGCGCTGGCACCGATCGCCAGCGCCTTGATGACGTCGGCACCTCGGCGTACTCCGCTGTCGAGAAGAAGCGGAATCCTTCCTTCCACAGCGTCGACCATGTCTGGCAGGGCGTCGAGGGTTCCGATTCCGCCGTCCAGCTGCCTCCCTCCATGATTCGACACGATGATTCCGTCGACTCCGTGATCGAGGGCGATCCGTGCGTCGTCCGGATGAACGAGTCCCTTGAGCAGTATCGGCAGCTTGGTGATCGATCTGAGCCAGTCGATATCCGTCCAGCTGAAGGAAGGATTGGTGAAAACGCCGAGGAACTGCATGATCGCGGCGCGAGGGTCGTCTTCAGGCGGTTTGGAAAGCATCGAGCGGAAGACCGGATCGGAGAGGTAGTTGGCGATGCCGTGTCCCTCGAGGAAAGGAAGATGCCCGAGTCGCAGATCCTGCTCCCGCCAGCCGAGCACGGCAGTGTCGAGAGTCACGACGACCGCGGAGTATCCTGAAGCTTCCGCGCGTGCCACCATGCTCGCCGCGACGTCGCGGCTTCGCGCCGGATAGAGCTGAAACCAGCGCGGGGATGTCCCCATGGTGTGCCCGATCTCCTCGATGGTAACCGATGAGACCGTGCTCAGCACGAACGGAATTCCGGTCGCGACAGCCGCTAGCGCAGGTGCTCGCTCGGCGTCGGCGTGCATTATTCCCTGCACGCCGATGGGTCCAAGTAGAAACGGGGCCGCGATTCGCGCGCCGAAAAGCTCCATCGATATGTCGCGCTCGCTCACGTCATTCAGAACGTGCTGCCGGAGCTTCACCCGCTCGAAGGCCTCGCGGTTGGCCCGCATGGTATCGCCCCCGCCAGCCGCTCCGGCGATGTACCAGTAGGCCGCGTCAGGAAGCACAGCACGCGCACGTGCTTCCCACTCCTCGAACGAGAATGGCAGCTCGATCCGTTTGCCTGCGACGGCGGATCCGTAAACCTCGAGCTGCATCTCCTGGCCGACATTTGGCATCCTATTTCGCACGCCTCCGGGAAAAGCGGAGCCCGCTCCACAGCGTGACGCGGCTCCCTTCCCTGATTCCGAGCTTCTTCGGAAGCGGAGTTCCCGAATATCCCGCGCTCACGCGATCTGGGAAAGGTGGTGCTTCAAGGTCCGACGCGGAGATACTTCTCCTCGTACCGCACGATCGAATCCTGAATCACCTGCATGGCGACGTCGCTCTTCTCCCATCCGACAATCTCCACGCGGCGGCCTTCGAGATCCTTGTAGATGTGGAAGAAGTGCTCGACCTCCCTGAGATAGTGCTGGGATATGTCGGCGATGTCGAAGTACTCGTTGTAGAACGGGTCGTTCGAGGGAACGGCGATGATCTTGTCGTCGGGCTCGCCGCGGTCGAGCATCTTGAGCACGCCAAGCGGCCGGCAGTCGATCTGGCAACCGGGAAAGGTCGGCTCGTTGATCGACACGATTATGTCGAGCGGATCCTGGTCCTCGTGCAGCGTCCGGGGAATGAAGCCGTAATCTCCGGGGTAGTGAACCGCCGAAAAGAGGACGCGGTCGAGCCGAAACTGTCCGCTCACCTTGTCGAGCTCGTACTTGTTGCGGCTGCCACGGGGGATCTCCACCACGGCCGTCACCACTTCGGGCGGATGCGAGCCGACCGGGAAATCGTGCCATGGGTTCACGAGGTGACACGCTCCATCATCTTTTTTTCTCTCCTGAGCAAGGCGGTAAAGTTACCCGGTCATGCCTTTTCGCGGCAATCAAAGCGAAGAGGCGCGGAGAAGCGCAGATTATCCCGAAACTGCTTCAGGAAAATCTCATATGCCGGACGAGACCCCTGGATCTCCTTCCAATGCGTCCTCTGAATCGCCGACGCTGGATGAACAGTTGTTCGATGCTGCGCGGAACGGCAACGCGGAAAAGCTTGGCGCGCTGCTCGACGCGCACCCCGAGAAGCTGAATGCGCGCGCCGAACCTTACGAGTGGTCGTTGCTGCACGCCGCCGCAGAGAAGGGCCACCTGTCGGCCGTTGACCTGCTGCTCGAACGAGGACTGGACGCCAACACCCGCGAGCAGGGTGACAACACCTCCGCGATGCACTGGGCCGCCGCGGCCGGTCACCTCGACGTCGTGCGTCGGCTTGCCGATGCAGGTGGTGATGTCATCGGGCACGGCGACGATCACCAGCTGGAGGTGATCGGCTGGGCAACCTGCTGGGACAGATGCGACCACGACGCGCATCGTGCTGTGGTCGAGTTTCTCCTCAGTCGCGGCGCCCGGCACCACATCTACTCGGCTATATCGGCGAACCTCGCGGACGAAATTCGCCGAATCGTGGCTGCCGATCCGTCAACGCTCAACAGCCGAATGAGCCGGAACGAGAACAACCAGTTGCCGCTGCACTACGCGGTGCAAAGGAATCGCCCCGAGATGGTCTCGCTGCTGCTGGAGCTCGGTGCTGACCCGCTCGCAGTGGATGGCTCCGGAATGCCGGCCGCCGCATACGCGACTTCGCCGGACACGGACCGGAGCGTGATGGAAAAGATCCGCGCGATGACACTGTCGGAGCTTGTGAGCGCCGAGCGCGGACAACGTCAGCCGCGCATCGGTGCGATGGATCTCGTCGCCATCCTGGCACTCGGTGATTGGGAAATCGCCGGACGACTCCTGCGTGGAAACCCTCAGCTGCTTGCGGCCAGTGGTCCGAGCGCCGGTGTGCTGCACATGATGGCGAAGCGGAACGATGTTGCAGCCGTGAAATGGCTGCTCGAGCATGGTTCCGGCCCGAACGCGAAGTGGGCCCACTGGGAAGCGGAAGTGACACCGCTGCACCTTGCTGCCATGCAGGGTCATGCGGAGATCGCACGTCTCCTCCTCGAAGCCGGCGCTGACCCACGAATCCGCGACAGCATGCATGACAGCGACCCTTCCGGCTGGGCAGACTTCTTCGGACATCCGGAAATTGTCCGGATCCTCGAGGCCAGTTCGGCTACTGGCTCGACCCCGCAGCCGCAGGCTTGAACTGCTCGACTCGATAGGTCACTTCATCGTCGGCCGTCATTGCGACCGGATCGAAGTTGATCACCTTCGGAAAGTGGTACGTGTCGTCGTATTCAACCTTCAGCACAGCTGGGTTGGTACCGCGAGCCCGGTCGACAAGGGCGAAGAGCGAATCGATGGTGGGCCAGGCAGCGGGGGTTGGCGTGTTCCCGCCTACAACCGCCGAGTCGGTCGCCTGAACCCTTACCACAACCCCGTCACGCACTGTGAGCCGCGTGGGATTCGGACCCGTGAATCCGCAGAAGCAACCAACAGTGTACACGAACTCGTAATTCCGGATGCCGAGACCATTCCACAACTCGCGCTCGACGAGCGACTCCACCGGTGAGTCGCACGCACTCACCGCGATGATGACGACAATTGATAGACGGCTGACGAGTTTCCTGCGCAGCATTTTCTGTCTCCCCTTACGAGCCGCTCGGACGCGCTGAGCGACAGTCTGAAGGGGCAACCGCCGTGCCGTGAGAACACGGCGCAGACAAGCTTTTGCCGCCTGAGCCTGTTACTCGGGCCGCCGAGGGATCAGCTGGGGCGAATTGCGAAGCTCCACCAGCAGGCTCGAAGCACCACGCGTTCGCAAGTCTGCCGCAAGCGCACGCCCTGAGCTCTCGGGCGATTCGACATCGACGGCGATCGAGCCACGCACGATGTCCCGTCCCCGCGTGTCGCTCACGAAGCCGTGCAGAGTGAGAGCGCCGTCGTCACCTGCAATGGCGAGCGCGCCGATCGGTATCTGAAGTCCGCCTTCGAGCGCGACAACAAAGGATCGCTCGGCACCGGTGGCAACAGCAGTGGACGCGTGATTCAGACTGGAAAGAATGACGCCCAACTCATCATCGTCATCGCGGATCTCGACAGCGATGGCGCCCTGTCCTGCGGCGGGAAGCCATTGCGGCGGCTCGAGGAACTGAGTTATACGCGCCGTCGCGCCGAGTCGAATCAGGTCTGCGGCGGCGAGAATCGTCCCATGCACCTGGCCTGTATCCACCTTTCTCAGCCGGGTCGGTACATCGCCCCTTAGCTCGACCACCTCGAGATCAGGACGCAGCGCAGCGAGCTGCGCACGCCGCCTCAGACTCGAAGTCCCCACTCGCGATCCCGCCGGGAGTGAGGCGAGATCATCCGCCTGCGTCACGGAATTCACGACGAGAACATCGCGCGGGTCCTCACGCTCGAGTATCGCGCCGATTGCAAGACCTTCCGGCAATTCAATCGACAGGTCCTTCAACGAGTGAACGCAGCAATCCACCTTCTTTTTGCTGAGCGCGACCTCGAGCTCGTGCGTGAAGATGCCCTTTGCGGTCAGGTCCCCCGACGGCTCAGCGAGCCTCTTGTCACCTGTCGTTCTGAAAGTGACGATCTCGCACGAGAGTCCCTGCGTCTCGAGAGCCGCTTCGACAATACGCGCCTGGCGGAGTGCCAGCTCGGATCTCCTGGTAGCGATACGAATCTGGCGATTCACCGGTTCGGTTGGCTCGAACGGAATTGCGTCAGCGGTCATTCCGTCTACCGCTTCCCCTTCCCCGCGCGTACGCGGTTCCATCTCGCGACGAGCAGAAGGGAGTATCCGACATAGATCCCTGTGGCGACCGCGTACGCCAGATGGTAGAAGCCGGAATTCTCAGGCAACGTAAGACTCCGGCGGATGCGCATCGTCCCGCGCCACAGCATACCGGTAGCGTGCGCGCAAGAGTGCGACGTAGAGAAGCGTGAACGACGCAAACGCGATGAGCAGCGTCGTCAGCATCTCCCCCGGCATGGAAGGCGCGCTCGGCTTCATCAGGATCGGCTGAGGATGAAGCGTTCTGAAGAGGTAGACGCTCAAGTGAATGAACGGGATGAGAAGTGCGCCAAGTATCCCAAGGACGGCGCTGTAGCGGGCCCGAACTGCACGATCCTCGAGCGCGCCGCGCATGACGAGGTATGCGACGTAGATGAACCAGAGAAAAAGCGTGAGCGTGAGGCGCGCGTCCCACGTCCAGTACGCTCCCCAGATCGGTTTTCCCCACAGCGGCCCCGTCGTCAGAACAACGGTCGTGAAGACCACTCCCACTTCGGCCGACGATTCGGCGATGCGGTCGAGCCGGTCTTCGCGTAGCCAGAGGTAGAGCGCGCCGGCGAGTGCGACCAGTGCGAACGCCATGAACGCCACCCAGGCCGCGGGGGCGTGAATGTACAGGATCTTCTGCGCAGGTCCTTGAATCGCCTCGAGAGGCGTGAAGAAAATGACGCGGATGTATGTAATCACGACCGCGACAGCCGCCGCGATCGAGAGAGGAGTGGGTTTCATTCCTCGAGCGTGAATGGATAGGCGAGAGTGCACGCGACGATGAACACGATGTCGAATGCCACCAGCAATTTAAGCCACGCAACCGCATCTCCAACCGGGCGTCCGCTCATCAGCT